>NZ_CP021255.1:1500000-1582500 GCF_002952055.1 Desulfobulbus oralis
CCGTGGGCATGTTTGAGCATGTGGGCCACAAAAACTATGCTACCTTCATGCGGACCGTGCGCGGGCTGCTGGAAGCAGACGGCCTGTTTCTGCTGCATACCATCGGCACCAATCAGGAAAGCCGCTCCGGCGATCCATGGATCGAGAAGTACATCTTTCCCAACGGCATGCTGCCCAGCATCGCCGATATCGGCAGGGCCATTGCCCGACGTTTCGTCATGGAGGACTGGCACAACTTCGGCGCGTACTATGACCGAACGCTCATGGCCTGGGCCAGGAACTTTCGGCGCGGCCGCGAAGAGGGCCGCTTCCGCTGTGAGGAACGGATAGCCCGCATGTTCCGCTACTATCTTTTGAGCTGCGCCGGCCTCTTCCGGGCACGCAGCACCCAGCTCTGGCAACTTGTCCTCAGCCCCAAAGGCCTCATGGGCGGCTATTGTCGTCCAGTCCGCTGAATCTCCTGCCCCATACTCTGCCCGCTCCATGCATTGGCAAAAAAGAAAAATGCCTTGTAATTATTTAAAATTACAAGGCATTTCCATGAATGGCGGAGAAGGTGAGATTCGAACTCACGGTACTTGCGTACACACGCGTTCCAGGCGTGCACCTTAAACCACTCGGTCACCTCTCCGTTTGATTGCTTCAGCTTGGCCTTTTAAATGAATACCCCCTCTTTGACAAGGGAAAAATGTCGCCGCCGCCTCAAATCCCCATTAACTCCCGATCGCAAGCAGCTTCACCGTGTAGGTAATGGTCTTTCCGGCAAGCGGATGGTTGTAGTCCACGGTAACGCTTTGATGATCGGCAGCCAGAACGGTGGCCGGCACCTGCTGCTTCCGGCCGTTCCGCTCTACGGACAGGGCCAGCACCATGCCCGGTTGCGGGTCGATGCGATCGCCAAAGACCGCGCGCGGAACATCCTGTTTCAGCTTCGGATCATAGCGCCCAAAGGCATCCTCGGGCTGTATATTGAAGGTGCGGCTCTCGCCCACTTGCATGCCCATCATAGCGGCTTCCACCGCCATCAACACCCGACCGGAACCCAGGCTCAGGGTCACCGGTGCGCTTTCCGGCACCTGCTCGATCACCTCGCCGCCCGGCACGCTGGCCGTATAACTCATGGAAACCGTATCAAAAAACCGTGCCTGCCGTTGCTCTGCCATGGGGGTCTCACCCTTGAAGAATCTTGAGTATCATGTTGCCTGCGTTCAGGTCACTTTTCCCTGCCATTGGGGCAGATTTATGAGAAATGCTCCCGAAGCCATGCCCACAAAACAAGCGCCGCCGCGTCGGCGCAGTCAACAGTCATGCCAAACAGGGCAGCCGATCATGGACGACCACATTCTTGACCAAGATGACGCGACAGAGCATGCCATCCCGGAGGAAGATGAAAGGCGTCAGGAGCCAAAGGGTGGCTGCCCTGGGGCCGGCTGTTGGGCCAAGCCCCCCTTCTTTGCTTATCGTTCGAAGTATGTGTAGCCGCGCAGGCCAGCCTCATAGGCTGCCACAATTTTCCGGCGTTCCTGCGGCGCGATGCGACCTTCCCGCACCGCCCGTTCCGCGCTCTGGCGGAAGCTGTTGAAGAGTCTCTTGGGATCGTACTGGACGTAGGCCAGCACGTCCGAGACCGTGTCGCCCTCCTGCTCACTCACAAACTCATACGCGCCCTTGTCCAGAATGCGGATGCTGACCACGTTGGTATCGCCAAGCAAATTGTGCAAATCGCCCAGTGTTTCCTGATATGCGCCGACCAAAAACACGCCAATGAGGTACTCCTCATAGGGCTTCACCTCATGCAGGGGCAAAACCCGCCTCGTACCCCGCTTATCGATGAACTGGTCGATCTGGCCGTCACAGTCGCAGGTGATATCGGCCAGAATCCCCCGGCGTTTCGGTTCCTCGTTCAGCCGGTGAATGGGCATGACCGGGAAAAGCTGGTCAATGGCCCAGGCGTCCGGCAGAGACTGGAATACGCTGAAGTTGCAGTAATAAATATCGGCCAGTACACGCTCCAGCTCCCCCGACTCCGGTCCGGGATGCTTCAATTCCAGGGAGAGGTTCTGAATTTCGTTCAGCGTGGTCCAGAAGATCTGTTCACAGAGTGAGCGCTGCCGGAGCGTTACCTTGCCGTTATCAAAAAGCCGCCGCGTTTCGTCCCGGTAGAAGATAACGTCGTTGAGTACCTCCTGCATGTTGCGGATATTCAGTCCTTTCAGCGCCTGAAACATGTACTCCAGAGACGAGGGACTGCCTTCCGGCAGAGTGGCCGGCAGGGTTGCCGCCTGGAAGCGGGTAACGTCCAGCACGTTGAAGAGCAGAACCGATGAATAGGCCACCAGCGCCCGGCCGGATTCCGTGATGATGGTGGGGTGTGGAATGCCCTCTTCGTCCAGCGAGGTCATGACCGCCTCGAAGATGTCGGTACAGTATTCTTTGAGCGTATAGTTGCGGCTGGAAAGAAAGTTGGACTGGGTGCCATCGTAATCCACAGCCAGGCCGCCGCCCAGATCCAGATACTCCACCGCCGCCCCCTCGCGTGCCAGGCCCGCATACACCCGGCAGGCTTCGTTCACTGCGGTGCGGATTTCGCGGATATTCGAGATCTGCGAGCCCAGATGGTAGTGCACCATCTTCAGGCAGTCCAGCATGCCCGCCCCCTTCAGCAGATCCACCGCGTCAATGATCTGAGTCGTGTTCAGGCCAAAAAAGGAGCGTTCCCCACCCGAATCCGCCCAGTGCCCCCCTGCCTGGGTGGAGAGTTTGATGCGGATGCCCAGCACCGGCTTGGCGTCAAGCTGTTTGGAGCGCTCCAGAATCAGCGGCAGTTCATCCGGCAGCTCAACCACCAGAATGCAGGTGAAGCCCAGTTTGGTGGCATATAAGCCAAGGTCGATAAATTCTTCATCCTTGTAGCCGTTGCAGATGAGCACCGCATTCCGGTCACGCATGCTGCCCATAGCCGCGATGAGCTCGGCCTTGGAACCGGCCTCCAGGCCGTGATGATAGCGCGCACCAAATTCCGCAATCTTTTCCACCACCTGCTGCTGCTGGTTCACCTTGATGGGGTAGGCGCCCATGAAACGGCCCTTGTAGCCCAGCTCTTCCATGGCAGTACGACAGGTTTCGTTCAGGCTTTCGATCTGGGCATCCAGAATATTGTCGATGCGCAGCAGTACGGGCATGTCGAAGCCCCGGGCCCGGATTCCCTCGGCCACCTCGGCGATGCTCACCGCACGATCCGTTGCGCCAGGCCGGGGCAGCACCGTGGCATCGCCATTTTCGGCCACCTGAAAATAACCGCCGCTCCACTGGTTCACCCCGTAAAGATCGGCTGATTTGCTGGCACGCCAACGTTCCATGGTATAATTCAAGGCGGGAACCCCCTTGTCTCCAAAAGAAAAGGCCCGGCTGCTACAGGCTGCCGGGTTGCAGGCCGATTTTATACCGGGACAAGGGCCTGACGTCAAGGGCCAGGAAAGTGCCAGCGCCAAAGGTGCGGTGGGATCGGCTTCTGGGGGAAAAGGTCCGCCACAGGGGGCCTCGGCGGCCAGTCAGGCCGAGGACATGCCATTGTAAAAAGGCCGCGGCGTACCCCGCCAGGAGCCTGAAGTGCGGTACGCCTTTATGCAAAAGCATGCAGACAAATTCAGTGGATCACGACCATGAGTCCTGTGCCGGGCTTCTTCCGCGGTGGGTGCTAATGTCTTCGGCGGCGAGGGGTCAGCAACAACAGCGCATGGCTCCTGACCGTTGTCGTCGTATCAGCTATTTTATACAAACTATTCACCGAGCTGTAACTGCGGAAATGCTTCATATATAATATTTTTTGCAATTAAAGATCCATAAAATTCTAATTGATCATCTACTGGATCAATATAGCAATAAACTTCATTTGTCAATGCATTTTCAATAGAATCTAGAGTAATATGCTTGTATTTATAAAGGTTGATAATTTTTTCCTTAATATTTTCCTTACATATCATCATATGAAAAACTGGCTTATGCCACATTTTCATCTTTAACAAAAGATTAACTCCTTCATTAATATCAAGAATATTATCTATTATATAGATATTTCCCGATTTAAATTTAAATTTCATGCATAAATTTTTTCTAAATAAATCAATAAAAGAAATACGTGATTTTACAATCACCATAACAAACTTATTTCTTATCACAATTTCAAATAATCTTTCAGTAATTATTCTTTTATCTAAATAAGTACAATTTAATACTGCGAACGGTATATTCATAATAATATACAGTGGTCTACGGTAATATAGGCATACTACTTAGTCAAATCTTTATGGGGGGGGTAGATTCTCATTCCAAATGCACCACCTGGTAGGGGCATGAAAAGTTAAAAGGACAAGGCGGGATTCTGGTAGAGTTGGCAGCACCAACAACCACTCGGCCAGAAGGAGCCCGCCATGTCCCATAGCCATCTTACTCTGGAAGAACGCATCAGGATCGAACTCTTTGTGTCCATGGGCCTGAGCTGCCGGGAAATGGCCAGACGCCTGGGCAGGAGTCACAGCACGCTTTCCCGGGAACTGCGCCGCAACGTGGGCTCTGCAAAACGAGGCTATCGTGCGCAGAGCGCAGAGCGCGCGTGCCCGGAAACGACGAAAGAGAGCAAGGCATTACCGCTGTATGAATCGGCCCGAACGGCTTGCCTGGGTCGATGAAAAGTTGCGCGCAAACTGGTCTCCCGAACAGATCGCAGGGCGCATCCGTCTGGAGTATCCAGAGGATCAAAGCATGCGTATCAGTATAGAGACTGTTTACCGCTGGGTCTATGCAGCGGCACAATTCGGCGATACCAGCTACCGCCATCTGCGCCGCGCCCACAAAGGCCGGAGGCGGCAAGCCGGGTATGGCCAAGGCCGGCGCCTGTTTCCCGGGCGTATCGATATCAGCTGCCGCCCGGGGATTGTGGAACTCGGAACCCGCTTTGGGGACTGGGAAGCCGACCTCGTCTGTGCCTCCAGAGGAAAAGCGGCGCTGCTCGGCTGTACCGAACGCAGGAGCCGCTTTCTCCTGCTGGCCAGGGTACAAGACAGGACAGCCGCGTCCTTCAATGCGGCGCTCATTCTCTGCCTGCGTGCTGTGCCGTCAAAGCTGAGGCAGACCTTGACGCTTGATAATGGTTCGGAAATGGCAGGCTTCAGGGCGCTGGAGGCAGCCACTGGCCTGCGCACGTATTTTTGTAAACCACATGCCCCGTGGCAACGTGGGACGAACGAAAACGCGGGTGGGCTTTTGCAGCAGTATTTTCCCAGGGGCATCAGCTTTCACAAGATCACGGAAGCAATGGTCGTTAAGGCGGCAGAACAACTGAACAACCGGCCGCGCAAATGTTTACACTACCAGACTCCCGCCGAGGTTTTTAACCAGGCCCTCACCGGTGCATTTGCAATTTGAATTCACCGGGTAAAGGATTTGCGCAGGTGCCTGTGTTTGTTGATTCGGCACGGGCACCTGTTCGCGGCGGACTATGGCTACAGCTTTTTTCTGGAAGCGATGGACGAGTTGGCTACGTCGTTCAGGCAAACAACAGGTGCAGGATAGCGTTCAGGCAAACAACCAGGCCCAAAACCAACGCGCCAAATCCCAAGGCGGGATGTACGGCACTCAAGAGACCAATAAAGGTTATGGCAACAGGCAGGGCAAGCAACAAAACAAGCGCCTTTGGGCCGCCAACAAGCAATGCCGTGCCAGCGACAAAGGACAGAATAAGGACTGTTCCAAGAGGGTTCTCATCGTTGAACTCTTCAAATTTGTCCAGGGCATCCAGGGCTTTCATCAACATGGCGCACCTCCTGTTGGTGTGTTTTCCAATAGTATAACAGCCCGTTGAAAAAGTCTTCAGGCAAGGCATAATGCTGCACAGGCGATCAAATTGTGTTGAGGAGGCGTCCATGCGTCCTGGTCGGAGGCAGGCAGAGCAGAAGAGCATGTGGCTGATCTATGATCAGCTGCCCCAGAGTCAGGGGCATGTCTTTTACGAGCGGCTGCAGAAGCTCCTGCATGAGGAAGCATTTGACGCCTTCCTCGAAAAGCTCTGTGCGCTCCCTGCTACGCCGAAAAACTTGGCCGCAAATCCATCCCGCCGGGCCGTTATTTCCGCATGCTTTTGATCGGCTATTTCGAGGGCATCGACTCTGAACGCGGCATCTGCTGGCGCTGTGCCGATTCCCTTTCTCTGCGCGAATTCCTCGGGCTCGGCCCCACCGAATCCGTGCCCGACCATTCCTCCCTGTGCCGCATCCGGGGGCGCCTGCCGCTGGAAGTCCATCACGAAATGTTTGTCTTTGTGCTGCGGATTTTGGAGCAGGCCAATCTGCTTGACGGGAAATACCTGGGGATCGACGCTTCTGGCATGGAGGCGAACGCGGCCATGAAGAGCATTGTGCGTCGGGATACGGGCGAAACCTGTCAGGAAATGCTTGAACGCCTGGCCGAAGAGAGCGGCATCAGGACGCCGACCAGGGCGGAGTTGATCGCCTTTGACCGCAAGCGCCAGGGCAGAAAGACCTCCAACAAGGACTGGCGATCGAGCACCGATGAGGATGCGCGCATAGGCAAACTCAAGGATGGCCGCACCCACATGGCGTACAGACCTGAGCATGTGGTTGATCTGGAATCCGGGGCGATAGTTTCTGCGGTGATACACCCTGCGGATCGGGGCGACACCACACAACACTTGCCACCACACTCGGGGATGCCCAGGCCAAGCTGTGCGCGGTCAGGGACAAGGAAGGAGCGCCTGGCATTGACGAGCCCTTTGCTCTGGTGGCGGACAAGGGCTATCACAGCCGGAACGTGCTGAAGGATTTGCCGGATGCCTGCACAAGCCGGATCAGCGAGCCGGCGCACAAGGGGCGATTGCGCTGGAAAGGCGACATGGATGCCCGGGATGCGGTGTACGGGAACAGGAAGCGGCTCGGTTCCAGTACGGGCAAGGCGCTGATGCGGGCGCGGGGCGAGCGGGTGGAGCGCAGCTTTGCCCACTGCCTTGACCGGGGCGGCATGCGGCGGGTGCATCTTCGCGGGCTAGCCAATGTGGAGAAGCGCTCCATCATCCATGTTGCCGGGTTCAATTTGGGGATCCTGCTACGGGCCCTGTTTGGTTTTGGCAGCCCTTCGAAAAATCAACCTTTCTTCAACGGGCTGTTATGCACGGTGCTGTATTGCCACTCCTGACCAACGCTGGAAGATTTCATCCTTGAGTCTTCAGTTTCAACCGATTTGGCCTGATGGGGGAGCGTGACCAGTGCTGCTCCACAGTTTGGATAAATGCCGGACGAACCAATTTGGCCCGTTGCGCCAGCCAGTCGTCTTGGTCAAATCGGAGATAGATGCCTTCCGCAGGCTGATTGCTGAGTTTTGATGTCGATAGGAATTTTTGAACTTCCGGGTATGCAAAGTGCCCACGTGCAAGGACAGGAACTTGAGCAACACACATTTTCCTAAAGAGAGCATCACGACGCTTTGAAGATAGAAACCGGCCGAATCTTTTATCATAAACATCAAAACCGAGGAACCAGTCCGGCAAACGGTCATAAAAAACCGAGTGTTGGGCATAGCACCATTCCCCGAAGAGTACGAAATGGTCGGAAAGATGCTGAAACAGCGTATCGATCCGTGGTGCCAACCAGGCGCCAAGCTTTTTCCACTGACCTGATCCAGGCAGGTTCAGGTATGCGCCCCTGTTCTGTGCTTGAATATTTCCTTCCGAATCAAAAGAGATTCCCAAATTCGCGCCATCTACCTTTTCTTCTACAGTCACCTCATGCGTCAGGAATGCATCACGCTCCGAATCCGACAGCACCTTGTCACCCCGGATGTCAACACCAGGCATGGTTGCCAGATGTGGTGTTGAGGGAAATTTAAAAAAATCGTCTTTCACGACCTGATTTTCTCCGCATACTTGGTTTCGACATATTTTTTGCAGAGAAAATCAACGGTAATACCAACGTCCTTCAAAGCATCCTTCCATCCCCACCACTTGCTGTCAGTAGCCTGAAGTATTGGTGGTTTTTCGGGATGAGCATTTGCGACGGCAACAAACTTTCGATCTGATTTATCGAAATCTTTCAATCCGTCATGGGCTGGAAATTCATCGTAGGAGTCGTCATTTCTGGTGATGTTCACTCGCTGGGAATCATGCAGGCTCCAACGATTATCGTGAACCCATTTCATGAAACGGTTACCAACACCGGGCTGTCCCTTCATGGAGAGCTGCTGCCGGTATTCATCGAAAATTTCGTCTCCCGTATCGATGATCAATCCGCGCTCTTTGATGACATACTTAACTGCCTCAATGCATGCCTGCACGCACGCATCGGAAACATCAGAATCTGGGTCCGGCTGGATGGCGAGATTTGCCGTCTTGGGCACATTGGTATCCACGATGCATTTCTTCGGCAGGCTCATTCAGATGCCTCCGGCTTTTCGGTTTTCTGCATCCGTTTTTTCATGGCGGCCTCGGCTTGCTTGATGATGTCATCCATTTCATCGCCGAAGAAGTTTTCCGGCCAGTTCTGGATGTTGCCACCTATGTCAATTTGCAACGGCTCCAAGGTTGCGGGCGTCTTGACGATATTGGCGAAATAGGCCGACACGTTTTCCCGTGGAACAGAATCTTCGGCGATTCGTCGCTGCAAACGGCGCAGAAAGTGTTCCGAATGGGTCTCAATAAGTGAATTCTCTACCGCCTAAAGGCGGTAGCTTCGAACCATTGCCGCCTGCAAGGCGGCTTACGGAGCCAGGGTAAAATCGTCATCGTGGGCTCGCTCCTCCAAGTCCTGCTCTGCAATATATTGCATGATGACATCGTCTGTGACATTGCCTGAACTGGCGGCAAAATATCCGCGACCCCACAGATGACGGCCCCAAAATTGCCCGGACAAACGTCGGTTTTCTGCAAGCAGCTTGCGTGAGGTTTTCCCTTTTATGCGGCCAACCAATTTACTCACAGAAATCTGTGGAGGAAGCGAAACAAACAGATGTACTGAAGTCTTCGCCTCAAGGCGAGGGATTTTCTCCCATTCCCAGAAAGAGACATTAATTGAATATTTCGATTCGCCCCATTCTCTCTGGAGTTGATCACGTCAATCATCACATCGGCCAGTGCCGACTGTGCACTCGGGTGCAAGTGGATTTCCGGCTGTTCCATAAGAATGATTGATCCTGCTGGAGCGTAAAAACATTGCACCAGCACAGGAAGCACCTGTGATATGCCAAAACCGACGTCCGGGAGATCGACCCAGTCTTTTGATCCCTTGGTGCGAACCTTAACCTCGTACTCCTGCCGCTGCTCCGATATCGGGTTGACCTTGAATTCCTCGATCAGTCCCATTTCCTTGAGTTTGAGGGCAATAATTTCCTCAAATGGTTTGGTTGGCCGTTTGTAACCCAGACTGATTTTTCGGTTTCGTGCCGCAAGAATCGCTGCGACGGTATTTTCCCCCGCATAGCCGACATTTCCAGGCTCAATACCTGTCCATGAATACAAGCGCTCCGCCTTTGTACGAAGCGGTCCAAGATAACAGAGTGACCTAAACAGCTTCTCATGACGTAGATTCAATGCATGAGCAAAATCGGCATTTTGATGATACGCAACCACCTCATCAGGAAAACCGTAAAAACGAACCGGGCCGCCAGGGGACCACGCGCGCCCCTGTTTGCGTTTCAATACATAGTCAGTGGCTTCAACTTTGTAGTCGGATTTTGTATCAGACTTTCTTTCCATTCCCAGCGAAAGCACGACTTTCGTATCTCCACACAATCTATACTGAAGATTATCAAGAACCAGTGTGTGTTGATTTTTGTCGTCCAGCCCAACTGTTGCCTTGAAAACCAATTCATCCCCAGAGAACGACTTGTCCGAGATAGGGTCTTTGAACTTCAGTGTATCCGGCAGTGACCAGCGATACTCAAAATCAATCTTATTTTTCGTATCATGTTGGAAAACCATCTCCTGATAGGAGCCAAGTTGAACCGCTGAGTTCTTGCCGCCGGGATAAAAAATAGCCCTGCGATCCTGCGATTCAGCCGTCTGCTTCAGCATCATCAAAAACTGGCCGATGCTGGATTTACCCGAGCTATTGGCGCCAAAGAACAAGGTGATGGGGACCATGCGAATGGTGCCCGTGTCTTTCCAGCCCTTGAAATTTCGTATTCGCAGCTCTTTAAGCATAGCTATGCCCCTCCCATCCGCGTTACCGCCTGATCATACCACATGAGCAGCTTCGGATCTTCTTCCAGGACATTGCCCGGGATCTTGTCGGCCACGGCGACGATGACGGCGTAGTCACGCTCCTGCCAGGCTTTCTTGAATCCGGCGCGGACAGCCTCCAGGCGGAAGACCTTGAGTTTCTTCTTGGTCTCCTTGTACTCTTCGAACTCCTTGAGCAGCGCCTTCTCGCGCAGCTTTTCCAGGTCGCCCGCCTTGTTGGGATCGGGCACGTACCAGCGATCGGCCGCCTTGCGGCGGAGTTCCGAGTTTTGAGTTTCGAGTCCCGAGTTGTTTGATTCGTCACTCATCGCTCGTGACTCGCGACTGATCTATTCCCGCAGAGTAGAGCTTTTCATCATCCACGAAACGATCTGCGTGGGGATCGGGCCCTTGCCGTCGTAGCAGAGGAAGTTCTGATTCAGCAGTTCACGCAGGTCGAGCTGGGACTCATTCTTGTTCCAGCCGCCGAGCTGCTGCATCAACTGCGGATTGATGTCAGAAAAGACTTGCGGCTTTTCCTTGATGAGCTGATGCAGCCACTGAATGGCGGATGCCTCGTCACAGGCAAACAAGGTCATCTTCTTGCGGTCGTATTCGGCTGCCTGATCCGGCAGGAAATATATGCCGTTACACTCAATGAAACGTTGCGAAAGCCCCGCCTGAAAATCTTGGCTGGACATCGGCACGTAATAGCCCTTGCGCACGTAATAAGCCACCATTTGGTCAAATAAAATACGCGGATCGCGCTCGGTAACCACCTGCAATGTATTTCCCTGCTGCTTGATTACCGGCAGATATTTTAACAGCCCGTTGAAGAAAGGTTAATTTTTCGAAGGGGACACAAAGTTGGCGATTGTGCCCCTGCGTGTCAGTTGTGCCATCTCGAAATGACCATCATGGCACAATCCGGAGTATCAGCCACATTCGGCAGCCAAATGACCAATATGAGCAGGTTCAGGTTGCCGATTCGGGCAAAAAGCAGTGCCGCAGGGGCATCGGCCCAGCCTTTGGGCGTGCCAAAGCCAAACAAGGCCCGCAGCAGTATGCCCAGATTGAACCCGGCAAGATGAATAATGTAGCGCTTTTCCACATTGGCCAGACCCCGAAGATGCACCCGCCGCATGCCGCCCCGGTCAAGGCAGTGGGCAAAGCTGCGCTCCACCCGCTCGCCCCGCGCCCGCAAAAGCGCCTTGCCCGTACTGGAACCGATCCGCTTCCTGTTCCCGTACACCGCATCCCGGGCATCCATGTCGCCTTTCCAGCGCAATCGCCCCTTGTGCGCCGGTTCACTGATCCGGCTTGTGCAAGAATCCGGCAAATCCTTCAGCACCTTCCGGCTGTGATAGCCCTTGTCCGCCACCAGAGCAAAGGGCTCATCAATGCCGGGCGCTCCTTCCTTGTCCCTGACCGCGCACAACTTGGCCTGGGCGTCGTCAAGTGTGGTGGCAAGTGTTGTAGTGTCGCCCCGATCCGCAGGGTGTATCACCGCAGAAACTACCGCCCCGGATTCCAGATCAACCACATGCTCAGGTCTGTACGCCATGTGGGTGCGGCCATCCTTGAGTTTGGCTATGCGCGCATCCTTATCGGTACTCCATTGCCAGTCCTTGTTGGCAGTCGTTTTCCCCTGGCGCTTGCGGTCAAAGGCGATCAACTCCGCCCTGGTCGGCGTCCTGATGCCGCTCTCTTCGGCCAGGCGCAAAAGCATCTTTTGATACCCCTCACCCGTGTCCCGACGGACAATACTCTTCATGGCGGCATTGGCCTCCATGGTCGAAGCGTCAATGCCCAGATATTTCCCGTTCAGCAGCTTGGCTTGCTCCAAAATCCGCAGCACAAAGACAAACATTTCGTGGTGCACCTCCAGCGGCAGGCGCTGGCGGATGTGGCACAGGGAGGAATGGTCGGGCACGGATTCGGTGGGGCCGAGCCCGAGGAATTCGCGCAGAGATAGGGAATCGCTACAGCGCCAACAGATGCCGCGCTCGGAATCGATGCCCTCGAAGTAGCCGATCAAAAGCATGCGGAAATAACGGCCAGGCGGGATGGACCTGCGGCCGAGCTTTTCGGCGTAGAAGGGCGCACAGAGCTTTTCGAGGAAGGCGTCAAATGCTTTCTGGTGCAGGAGCTTCTGCAGCCGCTCGTAAAAGACATGCCCCCGACTTTGGGGCAGCTGATCATAGATCAGCCACATGCTCTTCTGCTCTGCCTGCCTCCGGCCAAGACTCATACTGCCTCCCCGACACAATTTGATCGCCTGTGCACCATTATGCCTTGCCTGAAGACTTTTTCAACGGGCTGATAAGGTCAGGCAGGTCCTGGTCCCGGGCGCGCCAAGGCAGCAGTTTCACCCTGCTCTTTGAGCAGGCCGCCATGCTCCTGGTCCGGGAAATGCCGGTCTTAACCACTGCCAGGCTTTTGGCAATGAATGACAAAAGACTCTGGCGCATCGTGCTGCATTATGTGCAGGCAGCCATGAACCGCCCGGATCTCAGCAGTCTGAAGGCATTCAGTCTCGATGAAACCAAATCCCGCAGGGGACATCGGTATGTCACCGTCTTTATTGACCTCGATCGGACCGACAGGCCGGTTGTTTTCGCGGTTGCCGGCAAAGGCAGACAGACCCTGGATGCATTCAAAAAACATCTGGCGGCACACGGTGGCAAGGCCGAACAGGTTATGGAGATCGTGTCCGATATGTCTGCCGCCTTCATTGCCGGGGTCAAAGCCCACTTTCCGGGCAGGAGACACACTGTTGACTGGTTTCATGTGGTGCAACTGTTCACCAGGGCGATGGATGAGGGCGGGCGTGCTGAAGCCAGGGAAACAAAGCTGCCCGGGGCCAGCCGATGGGCGACCCTGAAAAATGCCGACGGCCCATTAACGGAGCGGCAGCTCCAGGCCTTGGCGGAACTGATGAGCATGGATATGCAGACCTCGAAGGCATGGCGTATCAAGGAGATGCTCCGCTGGGTGCGCAAGGCGACTTCGATGCGAGGCGCAGGGTGGCGGTTGAGCAGTTTCATGCATGTTGCCTTGAAGCTGGTTGGGGATATCGACCTGCTCAAACCAGTGCGCAAGGCGCTGAAAACCGTAGAGCAGCATCGGGAAGCCATCCTGGCGCGCTGGGTATCAGGCTACAACAATGCCAGGATCGAAGCACTTCATGGCGTCTTTCAGGCAGCCAAATGCAGAGCAAGAGGCTATAGAAACGATGATACGTTCATCTGCATGATCTACCTGCTGGCTGCTCCGATACATAATTTAATCAAATCCACTGGATTCGACGAAGAGCTCGAATAACTGCCGTCTATGGGTTTTTTATTTTCTCTCAACCCCTCCTGTTGCGTTTGGATTGTAAATCCAAGAACCGTAGCTGACCAGTTGTCTGTACGGATAGGCCACATCCAGCACCTGATGCAAGGTTTTCCCGGCAGGCAGATAGGCATCACCCGCTTGCCCGTCTGCACACAACTCAGGGTGGCAAATGATTTCCACCACCCCCTGCGGACGCAGGCCGTCCAGCAAATCTTTGGGGGTGCAAACATATCTGATCGCTGTTCGCGACCGTCGCCTGATAAGCCGGTTGAGCAAATACTTGAACACAGCTTTCCCCGGATGGATATTGTAACCCACATTGCGCGCCAGCCGCACCGGGACACCATGCCCGGCGGCAAAGCTGGCCACGATTGCGGCTATGGGCAGCACATTATGTACATGCTGGTGCGAATCTATATGTGTTGGCCGCAGGCCCTGCTCCACACAAGCCTGCCACTGCGCCTCAAGCTCCGTACGAATGGCTTGAGAGATTTGTCCAGACAGATACAGGCTGTAACGTGGCAGGCTGAAATCAAACTGTCCCCGCACGTTACATAGCGCACTCACCCCTCTAACCGACCAACTTAATGGCTCACCGTAGCTCAAGTTGAAGTGCAGGCCCAGCCTGTCTGCAAGCCCCCGCTGTCTGGCGGCCTGACAGGCCTGTTCAAAGGCGGGCATATTGGCCATCAGAGTGGCGGAGCTGATCACCCCTTCGGCAAAGCCAGCCAAAATGGCGGCATTTTCCCGTTCAGACAAGCCAAAATCGTCAGCATTGGTGATAACAAGGCAGGGCTTGTCCGTTGCTGCATCCGTCATCCGGCTCCATCTCCGCTGCCCGTTTTCTGTGTGTTCAGCCAGGGTTTCAGTCGCAGCCAGAGTTTGTACCCTATGCCCAACAAGAGTCCGCTTGGACGTCTGCTGTACAGGGTCCAGCGATAATGCGGGACATACATACTGCAACGTTCATGCAACTGGTGACTGGAATCCCGCAGGCTAACCCTTGATGCATCCACCCACTGCCAGCCGTCATCCAGTCCCCAGCGAATCCATTCATCCAGTAGCAGGCGGCCGCTGCCTAACCCGGCAAATTCCGGCAGAAAGGCCAAATTGTAATCATACAACCGCCCCTTGTCGAGGAAGCCCAACCGGTAACTGATGCAAGTGCCTTCGTGTTCCATGGACACTACCCTTAAACAGCCGTTTGCCGCCATGCCGGCCAGTGCCGTTTGCATCCAGCACCGGCGCTGCTCACCCGAAAAAATACCGACACACTGTCTACCTTTCCAACTTGCCTGTTCAACCTGGCTGAGGGCATGCAGCACCTGATGCACTGTTTGGGCATCCGGAATGATACGCCGGATTTCAGCGGGCAATTCGACGCTTCGCTTTCGCGCCCTGCGCAGCTTGTAGCGCAGACTGCCGGATGGTTCCTGCCGGTCTGCATCGGTAACTTCATGCACCGGCACCCTGCAGCTCAGGCGTACTTCGGAAAACCAGACCTGCCTGCGCCACTGCTTCAGTCCACCCGCCTCGCCAGCCAGGACACAGAGTTCACTGAACTGAATATGACTAAATGCAAGGCGCTTGCGTATTTCCTGAAAAGCCGCTCCCAGTACCTCTTCATGCTGCGGATGCACTACCAGGACGATGCGATCCGTCAGCGGATACCCCAGATGCCGGATAACCGTGACCTGCAGTCCGGCAATCCTCTCACGACAGCTAATTAGTGGCAAACAGACCACCAGCCTGTTTTCAACAAGAGCGGTCAGCACATGTAAACGCTGAGTATGGCATAGCGCCTGCTCCGCACCAGCCAGCCAGGCCAGACCGTTAAAGGGTGTAGCAGCAGGTACCTGCTCCAGCAGGTGCTCATAGTCGCGTGCGGGAAAATCCCCACCGGTCAGACTGGCATACCAGATAAAGCGGGCACTCAAGGGTGTTCTCCTGGTTCTGCTGAAGCCGACGGCTGCACATTCAGGTTATTCTCGCTGGAGATTTCATAACGAGCAAAGGAAAACACACCAAACAGCCGGTAAACATGGATCACAGTCCCCGTTTCAGCAAAACCCAGCTTCTGATGTATACGCAGTGCCCGCGGATTGTTGGCGTTCACCAACGACCTCGTACGCGTAAAGCCGCGTTCACAGTACTGGTTCCACACCTGCTGCAGCAGATAAATAACGTGACGGCTTGGTCGGTATTCTTTAGCTAGCTCGCCGGCAAACTGGTAAATGCAGTTCTCCGGCACGGGTATTCTGCATTTGTACAGCTGCCGGTCGTAGTAATCCCCTCCTTCGTGCACCCAGAACATCAGGTAAGCATCCTGATGTTCGTTCACGCAAACCTGAGGGTGCGAACCCTGCTGCAGAAAAACCCTGATTGAAGGAATGTAATGGCTGAGGTACTTCTCGAACAGCTTCAGATTATCCGGCTCAATGCGGGCCAGATGCAGCGGCTGGCGCACCTCCACCGACACCTGTGCCAGTGGACGTTCCAGCAAGTAGAGCTTCCAATGGGAAAACACGCAGATCTGAAATAACAGGCGGGCCGAATGCTTCAGCCCCTTGGATCGTGCTTTATTGATCAGCTCAGCGATACGCATGACTGCCCTCCCATTCCAGCTTGAAAATTCCCTGGGCCGGAATATTCAGCTCCAGTTGTGTATCAGTACAGACAAAGGGCAGAGTCTGAATACGACCATCGGCGTCCAGCACGCGCGCCGTCAATTTCTGAGGACAGTTCTGACGCATGTCCACGTGTAATTTGTATACACGCCGAGACTTGTTAACACCCAGCAGCTGTTGTTCATCGCCTTCCCGGGTATGCAGAGCATCCAGCTCAAAGGAGTTGTTGTCTATCCTGTTGACCTGCGACAGCCAGCGCTCCGTCAGAAAGGCCTGCGCCCTAGCAACCGGCTTGGCTTGTAATCGGTCGTTTCTCAGGAAAAAAAAACCCTTCTGGTGATCGGCTTCATCCGCAACATGAAACCAGTTCAGCATGCTCAGCAGACCATCGCTGGATGACTGGATAATTACGGAGGCCCACCACAGGGCGGCAAAGTGGGTGTTTTGTTCATAAGGAGAAACGCTGTTGCCGCTGGAAATATTGGTTTGGTCGATCAGCAGCACCTTGAGCGGACGCCCTTTATCGTCATAACCGACCAAGTCCGCAGCAGCACGGATCGTGTCACTATAAAGCCCCGTAGCATACAGATTGCGTACCATCCATTCGTGCCAGGCAATGGCGTCAATGTCTTCGCCATGTTGCTTCAGCAGTCGTGCCGCCCAGTCGATGCCGCGACGCCTGTATGCATCATCCCGCATCGGGCCGTGCAAGAACCTGGAACTAGCTGGAACAGCCACCTTGACGCCAGAGTGTGTAAAGTCTGGCTGCTGTTTCAGATATGACAGCATGGCGGAAAAATACTCGGCAAAACTCTCATAGCTGGGAAAATTCAGATTTGGCTCGTCGGCAAAGGCCAGATAGTGGATACCGCCTGGTGGCAGTTGCAGACTATCCTGCAGCCAGAGGTGCAAACCCTCGAAGCTTTTACGAGTTGCATGCAAGACCGCGCGCCGGTCTTTGCCCGCCATCAGGGTAAGGCTGCTGTGGATACCCATCTGCTTGGCATAAAAAGATCTAAAATCCAGTTCTCTGCCGTCTCCATTGTCGATGTAATCGACAAAACTATAATAACTGGCTGCCTGCAAATTGAGGCCCTTAAGTGGGGCATGACTGGTGTCCGGAGGAAGCAGATAGGGTAACGCAACACCAATGGCCGGCGTATGACCGCGCGGCTCATGCAGCAGGGTAACGTCTGCACGGCCCGGCAAGCTCACGGAGTTCGACAGATGTTCAGGATGGCGGGCAAAACGATTATCCACGCCATCCAGCCAGAAGGCTATTTTTCCACCTTTGTTGACCGTCATTGACCAGAATTCATCACCGGATGAGGTCGGCAAGGCCACAGAGTCAAAGGCGCTGTATGGTTGCTTTGTTTTCAGCTCCAGTATCTGGCGGTAGTGATCGCTCAGTCGGGTCAGGATGATGCGATCGGCGCCGGAGTGGTACTTTCCTGCAAATATTGCCTGCTGCCGGGCTGGAACCCGAAAATACAGTACCTGCCTCTCCGGGAAGCTCGCCGTCTGATGCACGCGCTCCGGTTCAAAGATGCTCGCTGTGTATTTCCCATGACTGATGCTGTAGTTTCTGAAACTGTAACCGGGAATGACCAGCAGGTAGGGGGCCTGCTCCGGATGCAACCGCATGCTGTGCCTGCCGTCGGTCTGAGTTGCCGGTATCTCAAGAATGTCGGCCAGCTCACCCTTGGCGTTAATCAGGAACAGCTTCTCCGGATTGGCCTCGCTCAACCAGGCATACCGCCATTGAATCTGCAGTTCGTCTTCCGTATCTGGCCGCAGTTCGAGCGTGCCACTGCGCAGGTCCGGCCAGTCCGAGGCAGAGCCGTAGGCCGACTGGAGCAACGCCAGTAGTATGACCAGCACAAACGAAGTCTTTTTTCCGGGAAAAAACAGCCTATGCATTTTTGGGATTCCCAATCAACTGACGCATATCGGTCGGCGTCATCAGCAGCAAGCGATAAAATGACATGGCACTGATTTTACAATACTGTAAAAACATCAGCAGGGCAACAGTCAAGTAAGCTGCGGAGGAGGACAGCGCCGCGCCGGTAATGCCCAGTTTCGGTATGAGCACCAGGTTCAGTCCCAAGTTTAGTACCACGCCGATTCCCGCCATCAAGGACAGGCGTCCTGGGTATCCCTTGCCCAGTAAATCCAGGCGTAGAATACTGGCGTAGCAGAGGGCAAACACTCCCGGCAGCAAAGCCATCAGTGCCGGATAAGCAGGTGCATAATCCACTCCAAACAGGGTGACGATCAGCCATTCGCCCATCAACCCCATGCCCAGGCAGGCGACGAGCATCACAGATGCGGTCACCCGCAAGGTCAGAGGGGTCAGTCGTTCGATACCGCCGCCCTGCTGCAGGAGGCGCTTCATTAAAGGGGTGGTTACTGCTTCAGGGATAATCAGCAACAGCTCGGCGGCAGCACTGGCCATGGCGTAATGTCCAAGCGCGCCAGCAGGCAACAGAAAACCAATCAGCAGGTAGTCGGCACGCAGCAGAATCTGCTGGAACAGCACGTCCCAGTGGCTTTTCGCACCATACAACAACAGATTCCGCTGCGCCTGCGGCTGCCACTTTAGCTGAAAAGCGTGATAACGCTTCAGTCTGTACCACCCCACGACAACGACGGCAACCAGTCCACCAATCCAGCTCACTACAGCAGCATTGAACAACTGCCGTGGCCACAGCCAGGCCAGCAGCAGAAACAGCAGCAACGGTATGCTCGATTCCAGAAGACGTAAAACATTGAAGCAATTCACCCGGCCATCGGCATTATGCAAGATTAGCAAGCCGCTTTTCAGTACAGTCAGCGGCACCAGCGGAATCAACAGCCACAACCAGACACCCAGTTGCCGCACCCTGTCGAGCTCCCGCCCCTGCCAGTTCAGCAACAGAACGGTACCCAGGGTCAGCAGGGTTGACAGCAGGCAGCCATAGATCAGCACCTGAACCAGCAGCACACCCATGTCTTTTTGCCGGGCAGCCTGATAGCCAACCGCCGTATTCAATCCGCCGCTGGTCACCGCGGCAATCAGCTCCGGCAATGCACTCAAAAGGGCGAATAATCCCCTGTCTGCCGGTCCCAGCAGGCGGGCCAGCAAGATGTTCCTGATCAGACGCAGGGCAATCATGCTCAGCCTGGTCCCCATGGTGACCAGCAGATGCCACCTGTAGCCATACTGCTTCATACCCGATCCACCTGCCGGAGACTATTGCGGTAGGCCTGCAAAATCCGCCAAGCCAGCAGTCCCGGCTGTTCGGCCGTTTTCTGGCTGACATCAATTCTGGGCAGGGCAAAACGATTGCATCCCTTACTCACCACACCCGGTTCTACCCCCAGCGCATGGGTATAACCGAAATCGCCGAGCAGTTCGTGCAGATCGGCATGATGGTCACCATTTGGGTAGCAGTACTGCTTCAATGGCCGGACGCAGTGTTGATTGATCAGGCGTTGTGAGGCAAAAATGTCTGCAGCACAGTCTCTGTGCTGCAGAAGTGTCAGGATATGGTGCTCATGTCCATGTGCGCCAAAGCGGATTAGTCCCGAACGCTCCATCTGCGCTACTTCCTGCCAGTTCATGGCGTGCGTGCTACCATCATAAAACAGTTCGTCCGCTAGCCCGTGCAGACGCAGTGGATCAAGCCACTTGAGTTGCCGCACAAAGTCGGCGATCAGCAGGCTTCTGGCCCGGCTTTGCGCCGGGCTGAACAGCTCCGGCATCAGCTGGATACGACTGCCCGTCAACGCCTGCCGCAAAGCATCCTGATCAACGGTCTCCGGATCATGCCACAGGCGTCTGGCAACGGACTCCCACCAGAACCCCCTTTTTTGGCCGATATAGGCAGTGGACAGAAAAATGCTGGCTGGCACCCCCTGCTCCTGCAGAACAGGGAAGGCATAGCGATAGTTGTCCTGCCAGCCGTCATCGAAAGTCAGGGCAAGCACGGGCCTCTCCCCGGCAGGTGCGCAGCTCAGGGCAACCTCCAGTTCCACCAGCTCAAAATGGCGCTGCAAAAAAGCCAACAGCGTGGAAAAACTCTGTCTGTCCACGCAAAGAGGGTTGTTGTGCGGCAGCCGGGCCTCCTCCCTGCTGCCGACTACACGATGCAGCATCAGCACCAGTCCGCACCGGTGCAGGGCCCTGCCTGCCGGCCCGTTAAGGAAAGCCATTCCGGTCAGCCACTTTATGGCATCCTTGATCGTCAACGGCCTACCTGTTCTGCTGAGGATTCCACTGTCCGTACTTTTTACCCAGCATAAATTCGAGACAGCCCACCAGCATACCAGCCAGGGTGATCAGGACAAAACCTGCCAGCCGGACAAGTTTCAGCTTCCGTCGGTGCCCTACCAGACCAAGTAACGCCACACCGTAGCCCGCCAGTTGCAGATATAAAAACAACTCATAACCGATACCTCGCTGCACAAGAAAAAAATTACTCAGCAGCAATGGCAGCAGAAACAGCGGAGACAGGCGGCGGATCAGCTTGTGACTGAACAGCGCCAGTGCATACACCCCGTACCGTATAGGATTGAACAGAGCCCTGCGCGCGGCTAGGCTGTTCAGGCCACCAACGGTAACCCGGATACGGCGACGATACTGTTTGCCGATTTCATCAACACCTGTGTCCAACACCCTGGCCTGTTCGACATAGATGATTTTTTTATCTTGCACCAGGGCACAGGTGCTGATGAAAAAGTCATCATTCACATGCGCCGGGATGGGTTGATAAAGTTCGCGGCGCAAGGCCAGCAGGGCGCCGTCTGCAGATACCATGCAGCCGCATTTGTTTTCTGTCGCTCGCAGCCATGACTCATAAACACGGTACAACCGATCCCCCAAGCCCAATGCTCTGCCGGCTTTGACGACCTGCATATTGCCAGCGGTACAGCCCACAGCGGGATCGGAAAAAGGGCGTAACAGATGTTCTAGGCAGCCGTCCAGCCATTGGTTATCAGCATCGGTAAAAACCAGGATGTCGTTTTGCGCATGGCGAACGGCCTCGTTCAGCACAGCTATTTTTCCGGCGCGGGGCAGGTCTAGATAGTGTCGTCAAACTATGAATAATGTGGTAACACCTCTTCATGTCATTCATAACGGGAGGGGCTATGTACGCACATCGACGACATGATATTTCTGACAGGGTTTGGGAAAACATACAGGCGCATCTCCCCGGCAAAAAGGGGAGCGTTGGTCGCCCGGCCGGAGACAACAGGCTGTTTATCAACGCGGTGTTCTGGATATTGCGGACAGGAGCGCCATGGCGCGATCTGCCTCCTGACCTTGGGGACTGGAAAAATACCCATCGCCGGTTTTGCCGTTGGCGTGACCGGGGTGTTTGGGAAAAACTCCTTGAAGTGCTCATGGTTGAGCCTGACTATGAGTGGCTGATGATTGATGCGAGCCATTGCAAAGTGCATCCCCATGCTGCCGGAGCGGTTGGCGGCAACCAGGCGATGAGCCGCACAAAAGGGGGCTCAACACCAAAATACATCTGGCCGTGGATGCGCATGGTATGCCGCTCAGAGTTGTTGTTACAGAAGGTACCAGAGCTGATTGCAAGGAAGCGTGCGCATTGATTGACGGTTTGAGTGCGGAGGCGCTTTTGGCTGACCGTGGATATGACAGCAATGAGCTTATAGACAAGGTTGTTGAGTCCGGCTGCCAGCCCGTCATCCCACCCAGAAAAAATCGCAAGGAACAGCGCGATTACGACAAAGAACTGTACCGTGTACGGCACCTGGTCGAGAACGCCTTTCTTCACCTCAAGAGATGGCGTGGCATCGCCACGCGTTATGCAAAACGAAGCCTCTCCTTCCTTGCCGCCGTGCAAATCAGATGTATCTCATTGTGGGCAGAAATAATTTGACGGCACCATCTAGTACCTGAATGCGTTCATCGAGACAGGCGCGTGCCCGCTGCACGGTCTGGTCGGTCGAACCATCACTGGCAAATATAATCTGCAGCCTGTCCGGTTGATTGCTCTGCCGTAAAATGGAATCGATTTTAGCCGCGACATGATCCTCTTCGTTGTGCAAAGCCACGATCACGCTGACAGCCAGACGCTCGGGCCGGGCGTAGACAGGTTGACGGTAAGACAGCGAAATCAGCCTCAGCAGCAGCGGATAGCCCAGCACGGCATACAACGGCAGCAAAATACTCAGCCAAAAAATGTAAAACACGTTATTCCTCTGCTTCTACCTGAACAGCGAGCGTATCAGCGCCAGACAACCTATATGCAGACGCAGCCAATGCAATACCAGCAGTTTCATAGTGTAAACCGGCTCCATGCGTCTGGCTGACTGACGCAAGGCCACGACCGCGGCAGGCAGCAGACTACAGGCAAACATCAGTAAAGCCTCCGGTAAACGGGCAGAAAGCAGCAGCAACAAAGCCCGCAGGCTTGTTAGAACGGTCAGCAGACACAGCAGCGGGAAACATAAAAGTCTTAAGCCAGGCGCCTGCCTGAGCAGTTGTATATAGCTGCCCTGACGCCACAACTCCTTGTTCATCCACTCCCGCCATGAGGTTTCATAGCCCCAGTGCAGCGCCGGCGGCTGTGCCAGACTGAGCTGCCGCATTCCTGCCGCATGCAGACGCAAACCAAAATCCTTGTCTTCCCCACTGGACAGTTCAGGATGAAATCCCCCTGAACGCGCAAAAGTTGTTCGCCGCATAAACAGATTTGCAGTTGCCAGCCAGTCGCGTTCACGCGGCCGGCCCGTCTGTGACATGCTTCTTTTCTGCCAGGTCTGTGCATACCAAGGGGCCTGCTTTGGCGTATCGCAGTCAAGGGCAACCACATCAAAGCCGTTCTGCAGACTGTCCAGACAGCGGGATATCCAGTTTTCGGGGACTTCGATGTCTGCATCCAGAAAGGCTAGGTAATCTGCCCGCACCTGGGACGCGCCCAGATTTCGCAGTGCGCCGACAGCCAGTCCGGGGGCTGAAATCACTCTAGCACCCAGTGCCTGAGCCAGTGCATAACCGGCATCAGTTGAACCGTTGTCGATTACGATCAGTTCGCAACTCATACCAGCGGCAGCTGCCGAGTGCAGCGCACTGCACAGGGTTCGCTGGATATGCGGCGCTTCATTGCGCATGGGCACCACAATGCCGAGACTGTTCATCTCCCGTGTTTGCCGTGTGTTTGCACTGCTTCGGCCTGCTGCCGCACGACGCTGGACAGAGCGAGAAACATCCACAGATATTTATGGTTGGGGGTGCTTAAAAACAGCATGAACAGGGCAATACTCAACAGGCCCAGCCCTAGATGAACGGCCAGCTCGGCAGCGGGCCGGTTTTGCTGCTGCAAAAATCCCTGCCGGGCCCGCCGGAAGTTGCCCAATCCGGCAATTATCAGCAGCATGAAGACCATTCCCGCGGGGATACCCATTTCAGCAAAGATTTCCAGATAGGTGTTATGCGCCCGCCGGTAGAGTTCAGGATTGACTAATTCGGCGGAAAAGGCCTTGGCATAACCTGACTGGGCATAGTGCAGCGGGAAGGTGCCCGGCCCCGCCCCTAGAAGCGGATTTTCACCGATCATTTCTCGTCCCACCAACAGGTAGGAAGCCCGCCGGCCGATCGAGGCATCCTGATATGCATTTACACCAGATTTCAGCACACTGAGGGACTTGACTCTATCGATATAATCCTCCGGTACGCTGTACCTGAGCACGGGCACTACCAAGACCAGTCCCAGCATCAGAAAACCAAAATGCTTGGGACTGATTCGCCTGCATCTCCACCAGTGATGCCGGATACCAATGGCTAGGCAGATCACCATAACCAGCAGACCGGAACGAGAGTCGGTTTTTGTCATGCCTGCCAGCAGCAGGAATGTGATGGCCAACCAGAACAGCCGTGCCAGAACAGAGCTGCCCTTCACTGCCATCAACACGGCGGCAGGAACGGCAATGGCTATCAATAGGGCAAAGTAGTTTGCATCCTGCAAGAGGCCGATGGCCCGGCCGCCTGCCTGATACTTGATGGAAAGCAGCGCAATCAGGCAGGTTGCCGCCACGCTCAGGGCAATTCCGGCGTACAGGCGGGACAGATTCAGCGCACGCCCGGCCAGCAGAGTTATAACAAAAAAGGTCATACCGATGGCAAGTTCCCTGAGATTGGCGAGCGAAACCGACAGGTTTTCCGTATACAGCAGGCTTAGAACAATCAAGAGTACAAACGGGATAACAAATCTCCACAACGAGCTGCGTAGATGCTGTGGCGGCGTTTGTTGCAGCAGAAATCGGACGGCCAAAACAGCGATCAGTGCCAGTCCCAGCAGTTTGGCGGCCGAAAAACCCGAGCCCTTGAACAACCCTTCAAAGGGTACTAACAGCGTCAGACCGAACAATCCCCAAGCCGGGTGGCGGTACAAGGCAGCAGCCACAAAGATACCCAACACGACGAAAGGCGCCAGAAACGGCCAAGGGCTGGCCAAGGCAGCAAAGGCCGCCATGCCCAGTATCACACCCACTCCCAGAGTCATCCGCATGAGGCCTGTGCTCCCAAAAGTCTCGTATAGAGCGCTTGCCAGAGACGTATATTATTGTGCAGACTGAATCTTTCCTTCTGGCGTAAGTATGCCTGCCGGCATAGACTGTCAGCCAGCCGTGGTTCATCCAGCAGACATCCGATATTCTGCTCTAGGGCGGAACAATCCTCCGCAGCGGCCAGCAGGCCTTCCTGGTCGTGCCTCACGACATCGGGAATTCCACCCACGGCAAAGGCAGCAACCGGCACACCGGCATGCATACCTTCCAGTAAAATCATGGGAGTGCCCTCAGTGCGTGAGCTGATCACCAGTACGGACAATCGGCTCAGCCATTCATCAATGTCGTTCTGATAACCCGCCAGAGTGACACGTCCGGCCAAACCCTGCCTGTTGATTTCCACCTGCAAGCCCCCACGCATGGGGCCGTCACCCAGCATGACGGCCTGTACCTCCGGCCGCTGCTGCAGTAAGGGAATGACGGCACGCAAAAACAGGTCCGGTCCTTTTTCCCGGCTCAGACGCCCGATAAAGCCAATTAGCGGCTGAAACACTTGCCGTGGTCGTACCTGCCTGACAGGCAAACCATTGGCTATCAGGCTGAGTTTACGTTCCGGCACATGCAGCGTTTCGTGCTGGCGCACAATACTGCCGGCAACACAAACGACATGGCTGACTACAGGTGTCTTGCACAGCAGTATGCTGCTGTACATATACAGCCGCTGTTTCAGGTTGCGCGGCGTAAATCCGTGCTGCGTAAAGACCAACGGACGCTTGCAGCGTCGCGCTGCCTGCCAGGCATACAGCTGTGCCTTGAAGTTGTGAGCGTTCACGACCTGCGAAGAATGTCGTTCCACAATCCGCACCAGTTCTGCCAGAGTACCAATCGTTTCGCAGGCAATACCCATGGCAGAAAAACGCTCCTGCAATTCCTGCGACGGAGCAATAAAAGCCACCCGGCTGTCCAGAGTTGTATCCAGGGCTAGGCAATGGTCGGCCAGCATGCGCTCCGCACCATAAAATCCACCGCTGTGGATAACATGCAATACCCGGTCCATGGTGCTCACTTTTTGATCCAGTGCCAGAACCAGGCCAATGTTCGCGGCTTGTTTGGCTTATGCGTCTCCTCCTGGCCGCAGTCTATCACCAGCAGTATCGGCACTCCCAACTGCTCCATTACCTGTGCCGGTATTTTGAAGGTATGGTCAAAAAACTCTTTAATATAACCCAGTGCAATCGCCAGCAACAGACCAGTCAGCAGTCCCAGTGGAATCATGACAAGCGGCCTGGGGAAAGCCTCTTCGGTTGGCTCATAGGGATAACTCAGAATGCGTGCATTGGACAGCACAGCATCCAGCTGGTTTTGCCCCAGGCTTTCCTCATATCTTTGGGTATAGGCAGAAAATGCCTTGTGCAAGGCATCAATTTCGGTATCCAGCTGGCGTAACCGGCTCTGGATGGCCTGCAACACCTTGATTTGCGATTTCAGCTCGTTTATCCGCCGAATTTTCTGCTGGATGGTTGATTCCAGGATATCCTTTTCCTGGCTGCGCTCAGCAATACGGTTTTCCACGAGACGCAAAAACTGATGGTGGGTATTGGCAAGCCGCTTACGGTGCTCGATCACTGGCTGGCTGGCAGCGGTAAAGGAGATCAGCGCGTTGTCAAGTCCCATGATCTGTTCAACCAGACGCTCACCAACATCCTTGAGTTCCCGGTCTTCATATGCTATGCCACCGATCAGCTGTTTAAAGGTAAAGGGAAAGGCATACTCTTTCTGGCCGATCTTGCGTGCCTCCACCAGACTTTTATTCAGATAATCCAACCAAGCACGGCTTTCCAGCAGACGGTCACGGTATTGGTTCAACGACTGTTCTTCGGTGTTGACGGCGTTCAGGCGAAAGGTGATTTCCTCGGCAGGATGCGAGGCGTTGGCACCTTCCAGAATCTGCTGACGCGTGTGTTCCAGTGCATCAATACGATTCCTGTAGTGCTGTTTCTTCTGTTCGTAAAATTCTTCTGGCAAATTATTGGATTGTAGATTCTGTCGGCTTTGCAGGTAATTGTGCAGCAAACGCTCGACAAAGACCGTGCCTTGGGCAGGGTCACTGGTCGACAGCACGACTGAGATAATATTTGATCCAGGTAGGGTTTCTACTTGCAGTTTTTTCTGGATAGCCTGCAGCGCTTCATCAATGTGAGTATCGCGCACCGAATCGGTTTCCAATCCCAATAGACCGCGCAGCGGATTGGTGACATGTTCACGCAGCGGTGTGGTTACATAGTTTTTGAACGGTTTGAGCACAAATTTTTTTAACAGGGATTCAGGCATGCTGAAGCGCCCTTCTTCGCTCAGTCCCAGTATGGTTTGCCGTACTAGGGTAGTAGAGCGCAGGATGTTGGCCTCGGTTTCCATATCTGCCAGCGAGGTAGGGACGAACTTGTCCGTTTCTGCAGTCAACGAGCTTGCTGAATCACTTTGTGACAGTTTTTTCGACTGCACTATCACTTCTGCCGTAATATCAAAACTTTGCTTCAATAATAGGGGCAGCAGCAGAACAACTGCAGAAAAAATCAGAAAAAATCGCTTAATCAAGCGCCTGTTGGCAAAGAAGATGCGCATGAACTCATGCAGGTAGTTTTCCATCGTTCATTCTCCGACTCTACATCAGTCGCTGTTTTTGTTGTCTACACGATATGAAAAGTTGAAGCCAAATCCCTGAAACAGGATGATGTCAGCCAGTTGTCGGCTGATCTGTCCGGCTTTTGACAGGCGTGTCTGCGGGATATACAACAGGTCGTCCGCCTGCAGATAGGCCATGTACCGGCCTTTGCCGTCGATGGCTTTTTGCACGTCATACAGATAGGCAACCGCCTCATTCCCCTTGCGCCGCATGACCACCACCGAATCCAGGCGCGCCTTGGCATTGGCTCCGTGGGCCAGAGTCAGGGCCTCCAGTACGGAAACCGGACGGTTAATGGTGTAAGCTCCTGGCTGCCCGACCTCGCCCAGCACATAAACCTGATTGGGTATGGTCGATTTGAGCAGCACATCCACACGCATTTGTCCCAGCAGGCTGGCATAGCGCCTGTTGAGTTCATCCCTGAGTTCATCAAGGCTCATGCCTTGCAGTAAGAGGCTGCCGATCAGGGGAAAGCTGGCCCGTCCGTCCGCGCCGACAAGTATTTCCCGGCTCATACCGAAGGCCGGATGATTCAATGTCATACGCAGGTTCTCCAACTGCGCCATAGGTTTGGGTACAGCCACTGCTACAACCGGATTTTTCAGAATCCCTTTATAGTTTTTCAGCAGCAGCAGTCGGACTTCTGCCGTGGTCAGGCCCGCAACAGAGATCCGGCCGACATAGGGCATTTCCACTGTACCGTCCGGCAGGACAAGATGTGTGGCACTCAATTCGTTGGCAGTCAGAAAGCTCATCTCGACATGATCACCCGGCTGGATCCGGTAAGCCTCACTGCTAACGGTGCCTATGTGAAAAATCACATCCAGCACATCCATGGGACGCAGCACCTGGATAATGGGGATAATTTCCTGCACCCACTCATCCTGATCACCCTGCCTGCCTGTCTCAACCTTGTCCGCACTCGGCATGTGAACAGGTAAAACCATATCCTGCTTGCCGGCACAACCCACCAACAATACCAGTATTCCTGTCACCACTATCCGTGTCATCATAAAAACCAGTCATTAAAGTTTGTTGTAAAACCACCCCGGCGTGTAATATTTGCGGTCGTTAAAAATACAGCCGGCAACATTGGCACCGCTCTGCTCCAAGCGCTGCCGTGCCGCCTTGGCCACCTCCCAGCGAGTTTCCTCTGCCCGGATCACCAGTATCAGCGCATCCGCCAGGGAACAGTTTTCTACTGCACTGTTGTTGGCATATACGGGATCGGCATCAATAATGACAAAACGGAACTGTTCGACCAGACGGGCTAGAACCGCGACCAGTTCCCGACGGGTTATCTCTTTGCCCTGCCTGCTTGGTAACAGGTACAGTTCCTGCTCGTCCAGCCGCAATACATGTTTTCGCGCATCGGCAGAGTCCGCTATCAACTCCCATAAATCTTTATATTCCTGTTGTGCGAACGCTCGGGTTAGGCTGTTTTCAGCACTGCTGAGATCAACCAGCACTATCGGTTCACCTGTAGATTGCTGCAATTCACTGGCCAAAGTCAATACACTGGTAGTAACTCCCGCACCAATATTGGGTGCGGTCAGCAGTAGAATTTTATTTCCAACATCTTTAACCAGCCCCGCCAGATTGACCTGACTTGCTTTATATGCGGCGGCGATCTTACCTGCTGTCGTCTTCATTTAACTCGCTCCATGTCCAGCGAGAATGCTGAAAAAGGTTTTCAGCAGGATTTTTATGTCCTGCCATGGTCCCTGATTGGCGATATACTGTAAATCCAGCTCGACCCGTGCGGTAAATCCTATGTCGCTTCGTCCGGAAATCTGCCATAACCCAGTGACGCCCGGATAAATGCCGAGTCGAGCAAGATGTTCTTCATCATAGGTTCGAGCATGAAAGGAGGTTGGACGTGGTCCGACCAAGCGCATGTCCCCCAGCACGACATTGATTAAATTGGGCAGCTCATCCAGACTGCTGCGCCGCAGAAATGTCCCGATTTTCGTTACGCGTGGATCGTGGTCAATTTTGAAGTCAAGGGCATTGACCCCATGCTTGTTCAAATGACGAAGAGAATCTTTGAGCGCCTCGGCATCCTCGACCATGGTCCTGAATTTGTACATACCAAAACGTCGGCCGCAAAATCCGGTACGCTGCTGGATAAAAAACACAGGACCTTTGCTGGTAGTCTTGATCAGCACAGCAAGCAGCACAAAGAGTGGACTAAATAGCAGTAACAGCAGCAAAGCAGTAGTTGCTCCAAAAAAACGCTTGGTTTTTGACAGTGTCCAAGGCGTGCCCGGTTTGTTGCCGAAAATCCAATCCCGCTGCTCAATCCGGACAGCATGGGCTATTTTTTGTCTGAGTTCAGGGTTACGTCGCCGCTCTGTACACACTTAGAATATATCCGTAACTAGTTCTAATTTTTGGGTTCTTCTCAGGAAACGGTGCATAAAAGCAGCTTAACAAATTAAAAAACATGAGTTCTTTTAGATAGATAGCGGCGGCCAGCCAACAATCTATCCAGAGAGGAACTCATGCTTGTAGAGCAGATAATCAAACAGACGGTTGATTTGCAAGGTTTTCGAGTACATACGGTTACTAAAGACCCAGGCGGCCTGGTAGCCGAACTTCGCCCTGATACCCGGCATCGAATACGCTGTGGAACATGTGGTCGCCCGGCCGTTTACCGTGACATGCGTGATGTTCGCTTTTTCCGCCACCTGCCTCTGTGGAATATTCCGGTGTGGTTTCGCTATCAACCTCGCCGGGTGCACTGCTCCAGATGTGGCGGCGTCCGCACGGAGCAGCTTCCCTGGGTGACAGGCAAGCAGCGGTTGACCCGTGCCTATAGTTGCTTTCTGGCCAAATGGGCTGAGATGCTGCCTTGGCACTCGGTCGCCAGGCTGTTTGGCTGTGCCTGGGGCACGGTTGCCACAGCGGTCAAAAGCATGGTCAAGTATAGCATGGAACACCGTGACCTCAGCGGCATTACCCATATCGGTATTGACGGGATTTCGCGAAAAAAGGGGCAAGTCTACCTCACCAATGTGTACGATCTCCGCTCAAAGACATTGATCTGGAGCGGGGTTGAACGGACCAGGGATACCTTGCGCAGCTTTTTCAACTCTCTCGGGCCGGAGCGGGCAGGCAAGCTTCAGGGTATCTGCTGCGATATGTGGCAGCCCTGTGTCGAAGTGATCAGGGAATGCGCTCCGCAGGCAAGCCTTGTTTTCGATAAATTTCATATTGTTCGCCACCTGATGGCAGCGCTTGACCAGGTCCGTCGTGATGAGATCCGTGAGAAAGGCAAAGAACACAAGAACCTCATGAAAGACAGTCGGTACATCTGGCTCAAGACCCCCTGGAACCTGACGCCAAAACAGCGGGTCAGACTCAGCAGCCTTGAGCATATGAACTTGAAGATCAACAGAGCCTGCCTCCTCAAGGAACGCTTTCGTGATCTATGGTCCTACAAAACAAAGCTCTTCATGGCAGCGTTCACCTCCATGCTGGAGGCGTCGATGCCCAGATATTTCCCGTTAAGCAGATTGGCCTGCTCCAAAATCCGCAGCACAAAGACAAACATTTCGTGATGCACTTCCAGCGGCAGGAGCCCCCGGATGCGGCACAGGGAAGAGTGATCAGGCACGGATTCGGTGGGGCCGAGCTGGAGAAATTCGCGCAGAGAAAGGGAATCGGCACAGCGCCAGCAGATGCCGCGCTCAGAGTCGATGCCCTCGAAGCAGCCGATCAAAAGCATGCGGAAATACCGGCCCGGCGGGATGGACCTGCGGCCGGGTTTTTCGGCATAGAAGGGAGCGCACAGCTTTTCGAGGAAGGCGTCAAATGCTTCCTGGTGCAGGAGCTTCTGCAGCCGCTCGTAAAAGACATGCCCCTGACTCTGGGGCAGCTGATCATGGATCAGCCACATGCTCTTCTGCTCTGCCTGCCTCCGGCCAGGACTCATACTGCCTCCCCGACACAATTTGATCGCCTGTGCACCATTATGCCTTGCCTGAAGACTTTTTCAACGGGCTGCTATGGCGCTTGCATCAAAGCGGTCCCTCGCGGCTTCCACAAAGCAGGCGCAGCACAGGCTTTCTTGTTCTGCGTTACAATCCCGCCCCACCCACGTCAACCCCAAAGGGCATGCCGATATTGGCCAGTCTGAAGATCAGCATGATGGTCTGGTCGCCGGGACTGCGGTCGGAAGCCAGTTCAACCGACCAGCATGCCGGCTGGTAGACCAGATGGAATTTCTCCTCTATGGTGACCTTCTGTTCGATGGCCCGTTCTATGCTGTAGCCCAGAGCGAAATCGTAGGGCAGGAGATACCAGATGCTGCCGCTGACCGAGTTGATGTTCAGCTTCTCGTTATAGCGGTAGTCAACGCCAAAAACATCGCCCCTCCCGCTGCGGTAGTCGGCCTCGATGGCATGTTCGGTGCCATTGCCATAGACATCCAGTGCAGCGGTGTAGAACAGGCGCGTATTCGTGAGTGGATAGAAGCCAGTTTTGAGCTCCACCGGGGTCAGGGGCGTATCACTCATTTCGCTGCGCATGTCGTAGCCCTGGCGGGCTTTGAAAAAGACCAGATCCCGTTCATCGCTGTCATGGCCGAACAGGGAGAAAAAGTTGTTGACACCGTAGTAAATGGTGTTGGCCTCCTCAATCTCGTCCACGGTGTCGAACTGGGGCAGGATATCCGTATCCGGAATCTTCAGATACGTATATTCGACAAAGGGCCGGATGGTGTGGCCGAGACTGTCGCCGTGATTGTCTGTCGCCCCGTATTCGCGGTACAGGGTGGTGCTGATTTCGCCGCCCAGTCTGTACAGCCAGCGGTTGACTGTATCGTCGTTTTTCCAGTCCGTTGCCCCGCCGTCATCAATGGTGTAGAAGGTTTCGCGGATGCCGCCATGCACGGAACTTTCCAGGTATCTGCTGATCGGCAGATTCGTTGAAATTTCGGGGAAGAGGTCAAAGCGCTGGGCGCCGACGCCCTTGTCGCGCCAGAAATGGGTATAGCTGCTGTCCCAGGAAATATCGGCGGAGGATGAGGCGATGGGCCGCAGGCCGGAATAGCTCAGTGATGGCAGCTTCCAGAACTGGGAAGGCTCGTCGGCACTGTAAACCCGGTCGCTGACATCGTTGATGGCCATGAATTCGGCCTGAAAGATCGAGCCGTCTTCAAAGGAACGCAGCACTTTGGCGGTGTTTTCCCGGTACTGGTCCAGTTTCTGTTCAAAGCTGCGGCCAAAGGCATTGTAGTAGAGGCGGTTATTGGCGTTGAATGCGGTTGAACCGGAGTTGAATTCGCGCAGATAATCCTTGTCCGAAACCACATCGATATCCAGACGTGTAATCCAGTCGCCAAAGTTCTGATCGGCCTTGCCCCTGATCCAGTACCGTTCCACGTTGCTGTGGGAAAAGCTGCCGTCCCGATAATAGGCTTCTTCCGACGGATCGCTCAGATCATCGTCCAGATAGTGCCCTCTGAACATGCCCTTGCTGCTTTCATCGGTGGCATAACGAAATTCACCGCCCATCATAACCCCGCGTTTGGAAAAGTAGCGGGGGTACAGGGTGATGTCGGCAGTGGGCGAGAGATTGACGAAAAATGGCGTTTCCAGTCCAAAGCCATCACGGTCGGACATGTACCAGGCGGGAAAGAGAAAACCGGTCTGGCGCTCATGCTTGGCAGGCAGGATCATGTAGGGCGAATAGAAGACGGGAATGCCCTTGACCCGGAATACGGCATGCTTCATCACCGCATAGCCGCCGTCGGTGATCTTGGTGTCGGCCGCGCCGAAACTCCAGGGCGGCTCCTGCCCATCCTGCAGCCTGCAGGTGATAACCCAGCCGTCCTCGATATGGTAGGTGAGGTCGCCCGTTTTTTCGATCGTGCGCCCTTCCAGGTGCAGATCCAGCTCCTGCCGTACAATTCTGGCGTTTTCAAAGGAACCGGTCGAGTTTTTCAGATTGATGCTGCCACTGTCGGCGGCCAGTTCATCTCCCTTGACGTTGATCAGGACGTTGCCCCGGATTTTGGCCTGACCCATGGCCACGTCGTAGGCAACCCAGTCCGCCTTGATGGAGGTGGTTGTGGTGACTGCCGATACTGGCTGGGCTGCTCTGTTTTCGTCGTCCAGGTCCCCGGAGTCAGCGCCAAGCAGATCGTCCCATTTGGAAGAGCTATCCTTTGGCGCGACAGCTTGTTTTTCCTTTTTTTCCAGAATGACATGACCCTCGGCAATCACACTGGCAGGGTTTTCATAGCGGACCATCCTGTCCGCCGTGATTTCCCACTCCTCTGCATTCATTTCGGCGGCGCAAAGTGGCGTATGCCATATCAGCGCGGGTATGAGCAGGAAGGCTGGGCAGTACCAAAATTGAAAAAACAGGCGGCGCGCGTTCAAGGCAATCATTCCTGGCAGTATGTCAAACGGTATTGTAAATGAGATGAAACTAAATGACAAAAATGTCGGACGATTGTATAAAACAACCTGAAAAAGCAAGCAATTATACCATTGCGGCAGTGTACGTGGGCCCCCATTAAGTGTCAAGCGAAAAGTCGCCTTCCCCGGCCTCTGCCGGCAGGCCCACGAAAGTGCTTGCGTGGCCGTTTAAAGTGCTTTATTGAACGCAATTCTTGATTTGTATGCGTTTTTCCCGTTGTCTTTATCGATCGACCGGAAAATTTCATCTTAAGAGAGACATATTCCACAGGCGCAGTCTTTGGGCGCCATTCACAGACATTGCCGTCACAGGAGAAGCCCTGTTGTCAGCCGGGAGCCGCTTTGGATGCAGGCCGACAGCATGGACTGCCTCTGGCGGTTGCAAGGAGCAGCATGGCAGAGAGGAAAACAAGGGCCCGCAGGAGTGGAGCGAAAACAGGCTCGCAGGCGAGTACGGGCGCGTGGTGGAAGAGCACGGAGCCCGAGGAAGAAATGCCGGCCTCAGAGGCTGGTCAAAAATCCTCGGATCAGACCGGGCCTGGACAGGGTGGCCAGGAGGAGGCCGGGAAAACGCCTCGCCGCCCCGCCGGACGCCGGAAAAAAAAGGCAGCCGCTGCCGACTCCGACTCAGGAGCATCAGTCGCGGCTGGGGGGGAGCCGGCGCAGGCCGTTCCGCCCGCCCCCCTGTCCGCAGAAGCGCCGGAAACTGTGGGCGGCAGTGGCGCCGGGCTCGAGGCGGAGAGCGCCGAAGTGGCGGATGTCGCTGCAGAGCCTCCTCCGCCCGAGCCCAAGGAGGCGGCGGTGCGGGCCTCCAGGAAGCCCCGCCATGGGCACAGGCGGGGCAAAAAGACCGAAACCCCTGCTCCCGAATCCGGGGCTGGCGGAGCAGTTCCGGACACTGTCCTGGTGGCCGAAGCCCCGGCGCCGGAAGTCCCCGCTTCAGAAGAGGCGTCTTCCGAGCCATCGGCCGTCAGCCATGACCCCGAGGCCGTGTACAAGCTTCTGGTCAACGCCGAGGAACCCGAGGAGTGCCGGGTGGCGCTGCTGGAAAACGGCCGTTTGGAATCCTTCCACGTTTCCAACGTCGAACGCGAAGCCACCAGAAACAACATTTACAAGGGCCGCATCGTTTCCATCGAGGCCAATCTGCAGGTCGCCTTTGTGGACATCGGCACTGGCCGCAACGCCTTTTTGCCTTTCAGCGAAATCCATCCGGAATACTACCGCGAGAATTTGAGCGACCGCGTGCGCGAGCTGGTGAACCAGCAGCAGTGGAAAAAGCTCAAGATCGAAGAGGTCATGCAAAAGGGCCAGGAAGTGCTGGTGCAGGTCGTGAAGGAGGTGACCGGCAACAAGGGGGCGAGCGTCACCACCTATCTGTCCCTGCCGGGTCGCTGCCTGGTGTTGTTGCCTGGCAGTGACAGTGCGGGCATTTCCCGCAAGATCACAGGCGAAGAGCGCCGCGGTGCATTGCGGGAAATGATGGGCGAGCTGGAGCTGCCCGAAGGCATCGGCTACATCGTGCGCACCGCCAGTGTGGACATCAACCAGAGCAATTTGAAAGAGGATCTGGACCGCCTGCTCAGCCTGTGGGAGCAGATTCGTGGCCGGGGCCAGACCGTCGAGTCGCCGGCCCTCATCTATCAGGAGCAGGACACGGTAGTGCGTTTTTTGCGGGACCATTTTTTTCCGGAGATTCAGGAAATTGTGGTGGACACCGAAGCAACGCTCCAGCAGGTGCGGGACTTCATCCAGCAACTGCCGGCAGAGCAGCGCAGAGTGCGGGTACGGCAGCACAAGGGCGTAAAGCCCATCTTCAACCAGCACAACATCGAAGAGCAGATCGAGTCCATTTACCGGCCCCAGGTTCCGCTGCCCTCCGGCGGCTCCATTGTCATCGATCCGACCGAGGCGCTGGTGGCCATTGACGTCAACTCGGGCCGCACCTCCAAGAACAGCGACTTTGAAGACAGCATCTTTCAGGCCAATATGGAGGCGGCGGAAGAACTGGCCCGCCAGCTCCGGCTGCGCGACCTGGGCGGACTCATTGTGGTGGATTTCATCGACATGCGCAACAAGAAGCACATCCAGGAAGTGGAGCGCCAGGTCAAGGCGAGCATGAAGCGCGACAAGGCCAAGGTGGATGTCAGCCGCATTTCCCGCTTTGGTCTGATGCAGATTTCCCGCCAGAAGATGGGCGCCCCCACGGCCAAGGGCAGCTATATCGTCTGCCCCCACTGTCAGGGCCGGGGCGTGGTGCGCTCGGTGGAAACGCTGGCGCTCTTCTATCTGCGTCGCATCCAGACCGGCATCATCAGGAAGAAGGTCGCCCGGGTGGAATGCCGCTTTCCGCTGGAGGTGGCGCAGTACCTGTTGAACCGGAAAAAGGAGGAGCTGGTGGCCCTGGAGCGGCAGCACAATGCGGCCATTGACATTATCGTGCGACCCGACATGCGACCCATGGAAAACGAGATGGAATTTTTGGGCGCGAAAAACGTGGTCTGATTGCACTGCCGGACAGGATAAAGGCCGATTCCGTTTTGGGAGTCGGCCTTTTTTTGTTCGGTTGCGCGGCAGATCGAGGTGTTTTGTTGCGCAGCTTCGGTGGTGCAATCGCAGCAACACTGTGTTCGTATGCCACATCCAGGGGGATGGCCCTCTTTGCTCATCGCTCAGGTGAAGATGCAGGTGCGGTTCTGGTAGACCAGCACCTGATGCCGCAGGTGGTGCCAGACGGCACGGGACAGCACCAGCTTTTCCAGGTCCCGGCCCTTGCGCACCAGATCGGCTACCGAATCCCGGTGGCTTACGCGGATGATGTCCTGGGCGATGATGGGCCCGCAGTCCAGTTCGGCGGTGACGTAGTGGCTGGTGGCGCCGATCACCTTGACCCCGCGTTCGTAGGCCTGGTGATAGGGCTTGGCGCCGGGAAAGGCGGGCAAGAAGGAGTGATGGATGTTGATGATGCGGTTCGGGTAGTGGCGCACGAAATCTTCTGAGAGGATCTGCATGTAACGGGCCAGCACGATGAAACCCACCTGGTGTTTCCGGAGCAGTTCGAGCTGGGCCGCTTCCTGCTCGGCCTTGTTTTCCCGTGTCATGTCGAAGTGGGCAAAGCCCACGCCAAACTGCCGGGCCACCGGCTCCAGGTCCTGGTGATTGCTGACGATGAGCGGGATCTCCGCCCGGATTTCCTGGGACTTCCAGCGGGCCAGGATGTCAAAGAGGCAGTGGGGCAGCCTGGACACAAAGAGCGCCATGCGCGGTATTTCCGAGGAAAAGTGCAGTTCCCATTCCATTTGATAACGCTGGCCGATGAGCACATCAAAATATTCGCCGATTTTTTCCCGGGGAATGACGAATTCCGCCAGGTCCCACTCGATCCGCATGAAGAAAGCGCCTGTGACCTCGTCCACGTGCTGATCGAGGAAGATGATATTGCCGTTGTTTTTGCAAATGAATTCGCTCACCACGGCGATAATGCCCCTTTTGTCCGGGCAGTGCATGAGCAGAATGGCGGATGCTTTCGAATCGGTACACATGGCAATGAAAGATTGGGGTTGCGGCCGTCAAAACGGCACTTCTGTGAGCAGGGCCAGCACCAGCCGGGTGAGGGCCTGCAGATCGGCAAGTGACAGTTGCTCGTCCGTGGCATGGACATTGGTCATGCCCGTGGCCACCACGGCTGTGGCCAGCCCTTTGCCATTAAAGATATTGGCGTCGCTGCCGCCGCCGGAGGCGGTATGGGCGAGCGGCATCTGAACCAGCCCGGCCGCCTGGTCGATGCGGCAGAGGAGCGGAGCATCGTCCGCAAGCCTCATGGCCGGGAATTCCTGTTCTATCTGCACCGCAATTCCGGGCCTGCCCCGGGCCTCGCCGCTGGGGTCGCACCACAGACCGCCGGTATCGACAAAGCGGTCCTTGATGGCGCGGCTCAGTTGCTCCAGCGTTTTCGGGTTGTGGCTGCGCACCTCGCCTTCGATCACAACCTGGTCGGGTACAATGTTGGTGGCCAGCCCGCCCCGAATGGTGCCGAAGTTGACAGTGCTCTCGTCGTCAATCCGGCCGCAGGGCATGTCGGCGAGCGCCTTTGCGGCGAGCATGATGGCGTTCACCCCCCATTCCGGATGCAGACCGGCGTGGGCCGCGAGGCCAGAAACCGTGGCGGTCAGCCGATTCATGGCCGGCGCCCTGGTGATGACTTCGCCAAAGCCGCTGCCATCCAGCGCATAGCCTTCCCGGGCCATAAGCGTTTTCGGGTCAAAGGCCTTGGCGCCCAGCAGGCCGATTTCCTCGCAGGTGGTGAAGACAAATTCCACCGGCCGGTGCGGCGCGCCCGTGTCCGCCAGGACGCGCATGGCCTCGATGCAGGCCGCAATGCCGGATTTGTCGTCGCCGCCCAGAATGGTGTCGCCGCTGCTGGTGAACAGATCGCCCCTGCGCTGCACCCTGATGCCCTGTGCGGGCGTGACCGTATCCATGTGGCAGGCAAAAAAGATGGCGGGCCTGGGCAGCGTGCCCTTGAAGCGTACGAGCAGGTTGCCGCAATCCGCGCCGGTCTCTTTGGCCGATCTGTCCTCGCCTATATAATCTGCATGCAGCTCCTTGAAGCGCTCCTGCAGACGGCGGCACAGCCCGGCCTCGCTGCGGGAAGGGCTTGCGATTTCGCACAGGGTGACGAATTCCTGCGCCAGCCTTTCGGCATCAGGCTCCATGATTTTCCTCCAACAAGACCACGGCATGGGCGGCAATGCCTTCGCCCCGGCCGGTATAGCCCAGTTGTTCCGTGGTGCTGGCCTTGACATTGAAGCGTGTACTTGCCGCGTGGCAGGCCTGGGCCAGGTTCGCCTGCATCCGGCCCAGATGCGGGGCCAGTTTCGGTTTTTGGCAGATGATGCTGATATCGGCGTTGGCCAGGCGCATGCCGCGGCTGGCGGCCATTTGCCACACTGTGGCCAGGAGTTTCAGACTGTCCGCGTCTCTGTAACGGGCATCGCTGTCCGGGAAATGGCGGCCAATGTCGCCAAGCGCCAGCGCGCCCAGAAGGGCATCCATAAGGGCGTGGCAGACTACGTCGGCGTCCGAGTGGCCCAAAAGGCCCAGGGGGTGGTCGATGGTCACCCCGCCCAAAATCAGTTTGCGGCCGGCAACAAGCCGGTGCACATCAAATCCGTGGCCGATTCTCATGCCTGTGCCTTTCGCCTGATTGCCTGCGTTCAGAAGGACCCGGGCCAGCAGCAGGTCTTCCGGTCTGGTGATTTTCAGATTCCTTCTCGAGCCTGCCACAGTATGCACGGCAATGCCCGCGTGTTCAAGAAGCGCGGCCTCGTCGGTGGCCTGAAAACCGTCTTTTTCGGCGAGCGCATAGGCCTGGATCAGGAGCTCCCGGCGCGCGGCCTGCGGGGTTTGCGCCTGCCAGAGACGGCTCCTGTCCAGCGTGGCCACAATGCGGCCATCCTGGACGGCCTTGATGGTATCAACCAGGGGCAGGGCCGCAATGGCGGCGCCAAAACGGTCGGCACATGCCAGACAGTTTTGCGCCAGCTCCGCATCCGCCAGGGGACGGGCCGCATCGTGCACCAGAACAAGGGGCAGGGCAGGGGAGAGCGCCATCAGCCCGGCCCGCACCGAATCCTGCCGGCTTGCGCCGCCTGCGGTAAAATGCAGGCAGGGCCGCCTTTCAGGTGGAAGCAAGTTGCGGCAGACGGCCTCGCAGTCGGCGAGCCAATCTCCAGGCGCCACCACCACGATTTCGGCGATCCCGGGCACCTGGAGCAAGACCTCGCAGCTCCGTACCAGTATGGGCACGCCATTCAAAGGCAGAAGCTGTTTGGGCCGGTCTGCGGCCATGCGACTGCCTGAACCGCCTGCGGCCAGAATCGCGCCGCAGGACAAAACCGTCTCTGGAGTCATCATGAAAAAGGGGTGGGCTGTAAGCCGAATTCTGTCCCGGCCCGCGCCTTGCGGCGGGGCCGGCCATGATCATTTAACTGGAATGCCGGTCACCCGGCATCTCGTGCAACCTACCCGGAGGCATCGGACGGGCCGCCCTCGATCGCCTCCCTATTTGGTCTTGCACCCGGTGGGGTTTACCATGCCCCGACTGTCGCCAGCCGGGCGGTGAGCTCTTGCCTCGCCATTTCACCCTTGCCTGTGAACCGCGGTTCCATCGGCGGTGTCATTTCTGTGGCACTTTCCCCTGGTTACCCAGCGTTCGCGTTACGAACCACCGTGCCCTGTGGTGTTCGGACTTTCCTCTCCAGCCCGAGCCGGAGCGATCATGCGCCCACCCACAAGCCTGAAAAGCGGAAAAAGACGGAGTGCCGGGGCACCGCGTCAAAATAAAGTTTATATGTTGGGCTGCCCGGCCTGATACTGGTCGATGCCCGCATTGGCCAGCGCATCTGCCGTCTGGTTCTGCGTGCGGGGCACATGGCGCACCTGCCAGGCGTCGAAGCGGGCCAGCAGGGTTTTGGCCTCCTGGTAGAGCGGCAGCAACTGTTCGTGTCTGACCTTGTACCTGCCCTCAAGCTGCCGCACGATCAGCTCGGAATCCATGCAGAGCGAAAGTCGCCCGCAGCCCTGGCGCAGGGCCTCTTTCAGGCCGGCGATGAGGGCTTTGTACTCTGCCGCGTTATTGGTGCAGAGACCCAGGTAGGTCGAGATGCGCTGTAGTTCGGCGCCATCTGCCGCCAAAAGCAGGGCGCCTGCTCCGGCAGGGCCCGGATTGCCCCTGGATGCGCCATCGGTAAAGAGCTGGCACCAGCCGGCCGGCGCCCCGGGGGCATCGGATGCGGCCAGCGTCTTCGAGCTTTTTCCCCTTGTCCCCCTCAGGACGCTTAGGATGGCTGCCGGCTCGTATTCCGGAAACATTTGAGCCAGCCAGGCCTCGTCCAGCTTTTCCGCCAGCCTCCGACAGATGCTTTCCCGGCCGGGCAGCTTATTCGGCAAGCGGGGCCTCCTCCAGTTCCGGCGTGGCCGCCTCGTCCTCCGCTGGAGTTTCATAGTACAGAATTCGCTGGCAGGTTGGGCAGATATTGAGCTTGTCTCCCTTTATCACCTCGTTGACCTGCTGGGGCGGCAGGGTCATGTGACAGCCCGTGCAGACGCTGTCCTTGACGGCTACCACGGCCAGACCCTCGCGCTTGAGCATCAGTTTGTCGTAGCGCTTCATCAGCTCCTGCGGCACGTCTTTGGCGTATGCGGCGCGCTCGCCGTCAATGCCCTTTTTTGCCGCATTCAGGCGTTTGATTTCCTTGGCATTCCGCTGCTGGGCCCCGGCAAGCTCGGCTGCTTCGTTTTCGCAGCGGCCTGCCAGTTCCTCGGCGTCCCTGCCCAGTTGCTCCAGTTGCTCGATGAACTGGAGCGCCCGTTCCTCCGTAGTCTTGGCCAGCTTCTTGCTGTCCTCGATTTCCTTGAGCAGGGCCTGATGCTCGCGGCTGGTCTGCACCAGCAGCATCCTGTTCTGGCTCTCCTTCATGCGGGCATTCGCCCCTTCGTGTTCAGTCTGATTTTCCTGCTGTTTTTGGGTGAGCAGCTCTATTTTCACCTTCAGGGCCGCCAGCTTTTCCTGCTCCGCCTGAATGGCCTGCTTCCGCTTGACCGTATCTGCCTCGCATCTGGCGATGGCCTGGTCAAATCCGGCAAGCTCGCTGTCAAGTTTTTGCAGGCTGATGAGTTTTTCCATGTCTTCGTTCAAGGGTCTCTCCTTTGGTAAAAAACAGTACAAAAAGCAGGTTCAGGCGGCTGGCGGCCAGAGCAGGCCCAGAGGCGTTTTTTGTTCCGCCAGCCCAATCGGAATCTCCCAGTGGCGTTCGGCAAACAGCTCACGCAGCTCTCTGGCGAAGAGCGGCATGGCCGGATTTTCCGTGGGAAAATGTCCGGCATCCAGGATCCAGATGCCGGCGTCTTCGGCCCAGCGGGCCACGTGGTGTTTGACTTCGGCGGTAATATAGACGTCTGCGCCCTGAGACAGCGCCAGTTCGGCAAGTTCCGAACCCGAACCAGCGCAGAGCGCCACACAGTGGACTGTTTCGGGTCTCCGGCCCGCGGCGAGGATCCAGGGCGGAGCGCAGTGGGCGCGCAGCCTGGCCACCAGCTCCTCTGCACTGATGGCTGTGGCATAGGCGCCGATGCTGCCCAACCCGCAAATCGGGGCAAAACCGCGGCCTGCCGGCACCAGCGGGCGGAGCTTTTCCAGACCAAGAGCGGCGGCCAGTGAATGGCTGACGCCTTCTGCCGTCGAATCCAGGCTGGTGTGGCAGGCGATGACGCTGATGTTTTGCCGCATGGCTGCGGCCAGAAAGGCGCCTGTCGGCGTGTCGGTCAGCAGATGGCGTATCGGCTTGAAAATGGCAGGATGGTGGGTGATGATCAGATCCGCGCCAGTGGCTGCAGCCTGACGGGCCACAGACACGGAGGGGTCAAGGGCCAGCAGGATGCGGTGCACCTCCTGCTGCCGGGACCCGGCCAGAAGGCCAACATTGTCCCAGGATTCGGCCAGATCATCCGGCACCAGCCGCTGTATGGCCTCGTGTATGTCGTTTACAGTGGGCATACTGCAGGGGGAAATGAAAAAAGGTACACCTTTTTGGGGTGTACCTTGGCAAAGCGGTCAGGCAGGGCAGGGTGTGAAAGGCGGAACAGCAGGATCCTGATGTTGGTGTAGCTGTTTCTTGCATCGAACATGAAGCAGTGGCATGCCGTCCGCAGGCATCCTCCCGGAAAATGGTGGGCCCACCTGGACTCGAACCAGGGACCGACCGGTTATGAGCCGGTGGCTCTAACCAACTGAGCTATAGGCCCGACCTGAACACGAAAAAAGCCTACTATACCGATCTGCTGCAGGATGTCAAGTCTTCCGCAGGACAGGGACGGCCGGAGCACTCTGCCAAGGGTTCTTCGCCCCTGCGAGGTGGACCGCATCCGCTGTGCGCATGGGCCGGCACTGCCATGGACAGGGCGCAGCATGGGACAGGTCGGCGGGTACGGGGATGGCAACAATGCTATCATACTGATATTTTGTATTTGATCCGCCGCAATGCAGGTGCGGCATGGCGCCTTGGCAAAAGAGCGCTTGACAGGGGAAGTGGAAGTTGGTAGACGGCAATATTACTTTGATATTAAAAATATTATCCAGGTGCGCGGCAGAGTCATTGCATCTTAACTCGCAGCCAGGGCGATCCAGTTGCGACGCCAGGTGCTGTACCACCGCTCGGTGTCGGCGTTTCCGGTGAACGGGCGTTTACGGGCCTTGAGGGCAGGGAAGCCGGGGAGCGCAACCGCTCCCGATTCTCTGTCGCTTTTCCATTTCAATACAACGGGGGGGAGAAACACATGAAGCGTCAACTCACGGGCCTGCTGGCCGGTGCCAGCATGCTGCTGCTGTCCACCGGAATCCTTCAGGCCGCAGTCAAAGACGAGCTGGTCTATGCCAGCACCAAGGACATCCGCAACATCAACCCGCACCTGTATCTTGGTGAAATGGCCGCCCAGGGCATGGTTTTCGAACCGCTGGTCATGAATACCAAGGAAGGCGTCAAACCCTGGCTGGCCGAGAGCTGGGAGGTGTCGCCGGATGGCAGGATCTACACCTTTCACCTGCGCAGGGACGTGACCTTTACCGACGGCACGCCGTTCAACGCGGAGGCGGTCAGGTTGAACATGGAGGCCATCATGGCCAACCGCATCCGCCATGCCTGGATGGATATGATGAACGAGATCGACAAGGTCGAGGCTGTGGATGAATACAGCTTCCGTCTGAGTCTGAAAAAGCCCTACTACCCCACCCTGGTCGAGCTGGGCCTGCTGCGGCCGTTCCGCTTCATCTCGCCCAAGTGCTTTGTGGACGGGCAGACCAAGGATGGGGTATCCTGTCTGGCCGGCACCGGCCCCTGGGTGCTTGCCGAACACAAGGACAATCAGTACGCCGTCTTTACCGCCAACACCCGCTACTGGGGTGAAAAACCCAGGATTCAGTCCGTGCGCTGGAAGGTCATGCCCGATCACCAGTCCATGCTGCTGGGCCTGCAGAAGGGAGAAATTGACCTGATCTTCGGTGCCGACGGCGACATGCTGAATCTGGATAGCTTCGAGGGGCTGCGCCGCCAGGGCAAATATGTGACCGAGATCAGCCAGCCTATTGCCTCCCGTGCCATTCTGCTGAACGCGCACCAGCCCTTCACCCGGGAACGGGACGCGCGCCTGGCCCTGCAGCACGCTGTGGACAAAAAGAGCATCGTCGAGGGTGTGCTCAACGGCTCCGAGGAGCTGGCCGACACCCTGCTTGCACCGTCGGTGCAGTACTGTAATGTAGCCCTGGAAAAGCGCGCCTACGATCCGAAAAAGGCAGCCGCCCTGCTTGATCGGGCCGGCTGGAAGACAGGCAAGGACGCTTGGCGCTACAAGGACGGCAACAAGGCGGAACTGCGGCTGTACTACAATTCGAACAATGCCCAGGAGCGAACCATCAGCGAGTACATACAGGGCGATCTGAAGAAAATCGGCGTGGACCTGAAGATCATCGGCGAGGAAAAGCAGGCCTTCCTGGATCGCCAGAAAACCGGAGACTTCGAGCTGCAGTATTCCCTGTCCTGGGGCACGCCCTATGACCCGCAGTCCTATCTGTCGTCATGGCGCATCCCTGCCCACGGCGACTATCAGGCCCAGGTCGGCATGGAGCGCAAGGAGTGGCTGGACAGGGAAATCACCAGTCTGATGACCGAAGCGGACGAGAACAGGCGTCAGAGCATGTACAGGGAAATCCTGACCTACGTGCACGACGAGGCTGTGTATCTCCCGCTCTCCTATTCCCGCACCAAGGCGGTGCACACCAAGGAGCTCCAGGGAGTGGAGTTCGGGCTTTCCCAGTACGAAATCCCCTTTGAAAAGATGCACTTCTGATTCGCTGCGCCCTGCCTTTGCCACCGGGTGATCCGGCCCGGTGGCTGCGGGAAAAGACCATGCAGTTACGCACCTATATTGTCCGCCGCCTCCTGGGCGTCCTGCCTCTGCTGTTGGCGGTCTCCTTTTTCGCCTTTGTGCTGATCCAACGCAGCCCGAGCGATCCGGCAGAGGTGGCGATCCGGGTGAACGCCATGAGACCCACGCCGGAGCTGATTGCGGAGACGCGCGCAGAGCTGGGTCTGGACAAACCCTTCCTCAGCCGCTACGTCACCTGGCTGGGCCGCGTGCTGCAGGGTGATTTCGGCAGGCGCTACGTGGACCGGAAACCCGTGGGCCAGGAGATGGCGAAGGCTCTGCCGCCCACTCTGCTTCTGGCCGCCACCACCGCCGTACTCATGCTGACGGTCAGCATTTGCGCTGCCCTGGTGGGTGCCGTTTTTGAGGGCCGCATCCCGGATATTCTGCTGCGCGGTTGCATCTTTCTCGGCACTTCGATGCCTGCCTTCTGGGCCGGGCTGCTCCTGATCTGGCTCTTTGCGGTCAAACTGGATCTGTTCCCCACCAGCGGCCTCTCCGGCCCGGCCTCACTGGTTCTGCCGGCTCTCACCCTGTCACTGCCCTATATTTCGGCCTATGCACGGCTGTTGCGCAACAGCATGGTACAGACCAAGCAGTGCAATTTCGTGCTCTACGCCCGGGCCTGCGGCCGCAAACGCTCGGCCATTCTGCGTCATATCTTCCGCAATTCCCTGCAGTCCAGCCTCACCGCCCTGGGCATGAGCCTGCCCAAGCTGGTAGCCGGCACCTTTGTGGTGGAATGCATCTTTGCCTGGCCCGGTCTGGGCCGGCTCTGCGTGACAGCCATCTTCAACCGCGACTTTCCGGTGATTCAGGCCTATGTCCTGCTCATGGCCGTACTCTTTGTCCTCTGCAATCTGGCCATGGACATATGCTCCGCCCTGGTCGATCCCCGCCTGCGGGAAGGGGGGCTCCGGTGAAGGCCTGGCAGCATCTGAAGCAGGACCGTTTGGGCCTGTGCTGTCTCATCTTTATCATGCTGGTGCTGGCGGCAGGGCTACTGTCTTCCTGGATCGCGCCCTGCGATCCTCTGGAAATGGACGTCAAAAACAAGTTTGCCCCTTGGGGCCGCGCACATTGGCTGGGCACCGACCACCTGGGCCGGGACATCCTTTCCCGCCTGCTTTTCGGGGTGCGCAGCACGCTGGGCTTTTCCCTGTTGGCCATGCTCGCAACCGTTGCCATCGGCACGCTTTTGGGTATGCTGGCCGGCTTGCTGCGGGGCTCTGTGGAGGCGCTGCTGATGCGCCTCTGCGACGTCATGATGTCTTTCCCGAGCGAGGTCATGATTCTTGCCATCGTGGGCATGCTGGGGCCGGGGCTGGGCAATGTGGTGCTGGCCGCTGTGGTGGCGAAATGGCCCTGGTACACCCGCATGATCCGCACCCTGACCCGGCAGTATGTGGACATGAACTACATCCGTTTCGCCAGGGTGGCCGGCTACGGCCCGGCCTACATCATCCGCCGCCACCTGGTGCCCTGTGCGGCCGGCGAAATCATCGTGCTGGCGACTCTGGACACCGGCGCCGTCATCCTCATGATTTCCGCGCTGTCCTTCCTGGGCCTGGGCGTGCAGCCGCCCACCCCGGAATGGGGCATGATGCTGGGCGAGGCCAAGGAGGTGATGATTCTCTACCCCTGGCAGATGCTGCCGCCTGGTTTCAGCATCCTTGCCGTGGTCGCGGCCTTCAACTTCCTGGGCGACAGTCTGCGGGACGCGCTGGATCCCCGGCATCATCCCAGCAGAGAGGTGGCGCTGTGAGCAGCCCCGAAGACAGGCCGCAGGCGCCCATCGTGCGCCTGGAACAGGTATCGGTCCGGCACGCGGCCACGGGCAGAGTCATCGTTTCGGATGTCGGCTTTACCCTCGCACGGGGGCGGTGCCTGGGCATCGTAGGCGAGAGCGGCAGCGGCAAGACGCTCATCTGCCGTACCCTGTTGGGGCTCCTGCCGCCGGCACTCGCAGCGGAAGGCCAGGCCTTTTTCGGCGATATCGACATGATCCGGGCTGCCCCGGAAACAGCCCGCCGTCTCAGGGGCACCGGCATCGGCACGATTCTGCAACAGCCCATGAGCGCCTTTGACCCGCTCTACACCCTGGGCGCGCAGTTTGTGGAAACCTTTCGGGACAAACTGGGCCTGAGCAAGGAGGCCGCCCGGGCGCTGGGCAGGGAAAAGCTGGCCCAGATGAATCTGCCTGCCACGGTCATGCGCAGTTATCCCCACCAACTCTCCGGCGGCATGCTGCAGCGCTGTATGATCGCCCTCACTCTGGCTCTGAAGGCCAAGCTGATTGTGGCGGATGAGCCCACCACCGCCCTGGACGCCCAGAACCAGTTTCAGGTGCTCGAATGTTTCCGGCAGTTGCGGGAGCGGCTGCATGTGACGCTCATCATCGTGTCCCACGACCTGGGCGCAGTGCAGATGCTGGCCGATCATATCCTGGTCATGGAAGGCGGGCGCTGCGTGGAAGCCGGCGAGGCAAAAACCGTTTTCAACGCGCCGCAGCACGAATACACGAGGTATCTGGTGCGCACACGCCTTGCCCTGACGCGGGGCTTCCAACGCGCTTTGGGGGGTGGCCATGCCAGCGCCTGACAGTGCCGTGCCCTTTCTCTCGCTTCGCCATGTGCATAAAAGCTATCCCGATCACCAGGCCACGATCTGGCGACCAAGGCGGCGGATCATCCTCGAAGACCTCAGCTTCGATCTCGAACGGGGCAGCATCCTGGGAATTTTGGGTGAGTCCGGCAGTGGCAAAAGCACGCTGGCCCGCCTCATTCTGGGGCTGGAAAAGCCGGACAGCGGACAGATACTCTTTGAAGGCCAGGAGGGCGGGGCCTGGCGCGCCGGGCATCGCGGCAGGATCAGCGTGGTCTTTCAGGACTACAGCAGTTCGGTCAATCCCGGTTTCCGGGTTGCGGACATCATTGCCGAAGGACTGGCCGCTGGCGCGCAGCCGCGCAGCGCCTGGCTTTCGGAGATTCCCGCACTCATGGCCCGGGTGCAGGTGCCGCCCGAGCTGGCCGGACGTCTGCCCCATCAGCTTTCCGGCGGTCAACTGCAACGAGTGTGCATTGCCAGAGCCCTGGCCTCGAAGCCGGATTTCATCGTATTCGACGAGGCCATCAGCTCCCTGGACCTGCCCATCCAGGCCCGGATCCTGACGCTGCTGCGCGAGATTCGCGGCAACATGAGCTATATCTTCATCACCCACGACATACAGATGGCGACTCTGCTCTGCGATCAGATTCTGCTGCTCCGTCACGGCAAAGTGGCGGCTCTGCTCTCCACCAAGTCGGGGCTGGGCCAGAGCGCCTCCCCCTATCTGCGTCAACTGCTGGCATCCACCGTCATCTTTCACTCGAACTTCGAGGCTGCCGCCGAAACGGCAAGCCCTGTGCCGCAATGAACATGCTGCTGGAACGACCCGATACGGTGCTGTCTGCTGCGACTGTCCCGCCCAACCTTGCACAGCCCCTGGCGGCGCGCATCAGGCGCTACTGGTCGCACCGCGCCCCTGATTTCGGCAGGCTGCGCCGTGAGGAGCTGCAGAGCGACAAATTTGCCCTCTGGTACGACGAAATAGCGCCCCGCCTGCCCGCGCCCCTGCCCGGAAGGGCGCTGCGTATTCTGGACGTGGGCACGGGTCCCGGCTTTTTCGCGGTGTTGCTGGCAGGCCAGCGTCATGAGGTGATTGGCATCGACATCTGCTCCGAAATGCTGCAAGAGGCGGAGCGCCTGGCCCGCGGAGCCGCCTGCCAGGTCACGTTCCTCAGGATGGATGCCACCCGGCTGAATTTTCCCGACCAGTCTTTCGACTGCGTGCTGACGCGCAACCTGACCTGGACGCTCCTGAGGCCTGGCAGGGCCTATGCCGAGTGGCTGCGCGTCCTGCGACCGGGCGGGGTCCTGCTCAATTTCGATGCGGATTACGGCGTGGTCAACTTCATGGACGCAGCCAAGGAAGAGGGCAGACATGCCCATGCAGGCATTGACTCCGCCCTGCTCAGGGAAGGTGAAAACATCCGGCGCAGTCTCGCCATCAGCCGGGAAACACGGCCGGCCTGGGACATGGCAATGCTGCGCCGTGTGGGCTTCTCCTCCTGCACCTGCGATACCGCACTCAGCAGCCGGGTTTTTACGCGCAGGGATTCAGCCTACAACCCGGTACCCATGTTTGCCCTGCGGGCTGTCCGCTGAGCGCGGTGCAGGCCGAGGGCCTCCCGCCTCCAGGCATTGGCCTTTTGACGCTGGCCGGCATGGCCCGAGGCCCGCATGCGGCGAATTTCCCGATCCCTTTTGTGCGGCCCATGTCCTGCTTGCCGCCTCCTGTTCCCGCCGCGTGTGGATGCGCCCTGCAGTGACCGGCATCGACCATCAGCCATGTAACTCCGGCTCATCGATCAGGATTTCGCGTAGTTTCTCCCACAGACCCCCGGTCGCGTCAGCGGATACAGTGCCGATTGTCATGGGCAATGCCGCCTGATGCCCGTACCAGGGTGTACCGACTCCCGGCCGCTTACAGGGCGATGAAGGGCCCTAAAGGGGCAGCACAAAGGACAGTGTAGCCGCAATGGCCATGCATACCGGGATGGTCAGCACCCAGGCGGTGACGATATTTTTGATGATGCTCAGGTTCAGGGCGCGGTGGCCCTTGGTTGAACCCACCCCCATAATGGCGGTGGAAATAATGTGGGTCGTGCTCACCGGCATCCCGAAATGGGAGGCGGTGAGGACCAGCGAGGCCGATGCGGTTTCGGCGGCAAAGCCGTGCACCGGCTTCAGTTTGATCATCTTGTCGCCCATGGTGCGAATGATGCGAAGACCGCCGGTCATGGTGCCGCAGCCCATGGTGCAGGCGCAGAGCAGCACCACCCAGACCGGCACCTTGAAGCTCTCCAGGGCGCCGTAGCTGAAGAGGGCCAGCGTAATGATGCCCATGGTCTTCTGGGCGTCGTTGCTGCCGTGGCTGAGCGCCATGATGCCGGACGACAGCAGTTGCAGCCTGCGGAACCACGAGTTGACCACGTAGGGTCTGGCCCGGCGGCAGATCCAGAGGATGCCTACCATGGCGCCCAGGCCGATACAGAAGCCCAGAAGCGGCGAGGTCAGCATGGGCAGGAGCACCTTCCTGGTCACGCCATCCATGAGCACCACGCCAAAACCCGCCCGCCCGACCGCAGCGCCTATCAGGCCGCCGATCAGCGCGTGTGAGGAACTGGAGGGGATGCCCAGGTACCAGGTGACGAGGTTCCAGATCACGGCAGCGAGCAGCGCACAAAAAATCACGCCCTGGGTCACGATGCCGGCATCCACGATGCCCTGACCGATGGTGCTGGCCACATGGGTGCCCAGAAGAGCGCCGGTAATATCCAGGCAGCCGGCATAGATCACGGCGGTGCGGGCGCTCAGCACCTTGGTGGAGACCACGGTGGCAATGGCATTGGCCGAGTCGTGGAAGCCGTTGATATATTCGAACACGAGAGCGGTGCAGATCACCACCAGAAGCATGGCCATTTGGCATCCTTGAAAAGGTCGGCAGGCGGCCTTTAGCTGTGTTTCAGGGAAATGGTGACAATGAGGTCGGAAATGGCGGAACAGATGTCCAGCGCATTTTCAATGCCCTTGTAAATGGCACGCAGCTTCAGGACTTCCAGGGCCTCGTACTTGCCGGAAAACAGCTCCTCGGTGGCCGAATACAGCAGATCGTCGCCGGTGCCTTCTATGTCCTGAATGCGGGCGCTGCTCCTGGCAACCTCCTTCACCGGGGCGCCGCCGCGCAGCATGGCGACCAGCTTGCGCAACTCTTCGGCCGAAGTGCTGATCAGATCGGCCTGCTGGCGAATGATGTCGTTGTAGTCGCCGATCTGGTAGATACGCAGGTTGACGCAGGCCTTCAGAATCACCTTGGTGGCCTTGTAGAGTTTGGCCGCGATCTGCTGGATGTCTTCCCGGTCAATCGGGGTGATGAACGACTTGTCCAACAGGGTCAGGCACTGGTCCTGGATGTCCGAGGCGCGTTTTTTGTAACTTTTGGCATGCACCAGGCAGGCATCGCGTTCTTCCGGAACAGAATGCACAATCTGGTAGAAGAGATAGGCTGAAAGCTGGACCACTTCCGCACCGTCCTCAAAGTGGTCGTAGAATCTGTTTTCAGGGGGCGGCAGAATTTTGGCGAGAAAACCGAGACGCATACGTACTCCCTACAAGAAGCGCCCGCCGTCTCTGGCGGGCCGGATACAGGCTGTTTGTCCGGCAGGAGGACAGACCCTACAAACCAGATTCAGGGCGATTTGCAAACAGTTTTTTCCGCAGGCTACGGATATCATCAGCAGACAGGAAAGGCTCCCGCGACAGTGGTTTCAGAAGGCGGTGGTTTTAGAAGATGAGGCCGGCAATGCTGCGGGGGGCAGTGCATCATGTGCATCAGCGCCTTGCGCGTGTCGAAGCTGCCAGAACTGGCCCCTGCCCATCGATCTTTTCGCCTCTTCGCAGGTGGCAGGCATGCTCAGCCGGCATCGCTCCCCGGCGCCCACCTGCAAGGCGAATGAACAGGGCCTACGGACATCGGCTGGCGGCCGCAGCCCCTTAGCGGCCGGCACCCGCTTTGGCGACCGGGAGGCGGATCCGGTCTGTACGGCGGGAGCCAAGGCAGCCCTGCCCGCTGCAACGAAGGCAGGAGTTTTCAAAAAATCGCAGAAGCCTGCCCCCAAGGTCGCGAACGCCTGCATGATGGGCCTCGCAGATGCCTGAACGCTGCCAGACCCCGGCTGAGGTTTTCAAACAGGCACTCAACCGCTGCGCTTATATTTGCCTGCAGCCCCTGGCTGCCGGCGATCGGGCAAGGGGCAGGCCTGTCCCCCCGTGGCAGGATGCCGATTCACTTTTTTGTAGGTGAAAACTCAGTCATATTCGCCGAAGTCTCCGCTGTGCTCATCAGCATCGGCACTGTCGTTCAGGGGGCTCAGACGCAGGGGATCGAGCGAGAGGATCTGGTATTCGGCTTCACAGTCGTTACAGTAGACGATGTCCTCCTCTTCACAATCGCTGTCGATGTAAATACTGCCGCCGCACACCCGGCATTCTTCCACGATTGCATCTTCGTCCCTGTCAATATCCATCTTGCTGCCCCCCTGTTCAATTGGAAGATTTCTGGTCAGACAGAAGCCTCTGCCCTGGCTGCCGGAAAAGAATATACGTGTTTCATTCTGTCAAGAAAAAACACTTTGGACCGGACAGGCGTTGTTGCTGCGGGCCGCGGTGTCCGGCTTGTCATTTTTACCCAGACCTGGCAAAAAACCGGAAGACGAAACTGCAGCCCGGGATCGCTGCCTTTCGGTATGGCGCTTCGCCTCGTCCGCAGCCGTTGCGGGGGAGGCAGCGATTCCTTCGTGAACACGAGAAAAGCCGGCATCAGACCTTATGAAGACCCTTGCCCATACACTCCATGCTCAGATGCAGCATTGCCAACTTTGCCCGCGCGGCTGTGGTGTGAATCGCCTTGCCGGCCAGCGGGGCTATTGCGGCCTTGACGGCGGCCTGCACATTGCCGCCATCACCCGGCACCGGGGCGAGGAACCGGTGCTGAGCGGACCGGACGGCATGTGCAATGTCTTTTTCAGCCACTGCAATCTGCAGTGTGTGTACTGCCAGAACAGCCAGATTTCCCGAAACAACACGGAGCTGCCCGGAGGGCCACTGGACTTCAACGCGGCGCTGGAGCGTATCATGCGCCTTTTGGACACCGGTATCGAGCGTCTGGGCTTTGTCTCCCCCACACACATGGTGCCGCAGATGGCGGCCTTGGTGGAGGCCCTGTGGCAACGTGGCCGCCATCCGGTCATTGTCTACAATTCCGGTGGTTACGAGAGCGTAGCCACCCTGCGCCTGCTGGAGGGCCTGGTGGATGTGTATCTGCCGGACTGCAAGTACATGGATGCCGGGCTGGCCAGGGCCTGTTCCGGAGCGGCGGATTATCCCGAAAAGGCGGCCGCCGCGCTGCGCGAGATGTATCGCCAGATGGGGCGCGTGGTGCAGCTGGATGAGCAGGGACTGATCCGGCGCGGTCTGATAGTGCGCCATCTGGTGCTGCCCGGGCAGACGGCGAACAGCGTGGCGGTACTGCGCTTTCTGGCCCGGGAGCTTTCACCCGGGCTTTCCCTGTCGCTCATGGCGCAGTACTGCCCGAATGCCTCGGTGCGGCAGCACCCACAGCTTGGCCGGCGGCTTTTGGCCAGCGAATACCAGAGCGTTTTGGCGGAAATGGAGCGGCTGGGTTTTGTGGCGGGTTTTGCGCAGGAACTGGCCAGTGCGGAGAACTATTGGCCGGATTTTTCCAGAGACGAGCCCTTTGACAGCGAAGCCGGGCAGGCACTGCGGTCCAGCTCCCCAAAACCCCCAAGCCAGTCTGGCAGATTGGTGACATTGGAGTCGTCGACCACAAAAAACACGTAGTCCGGTCGGAGCATTCGGGCAATCGTGGCAAAAACGGCGGTGCGCTCTTGCCCCGGCTCCGGGATCAGATTGGTGTTCAGGAAATACAGGTGGCGAAAGCCCCTGGCCAGATGGGGCTGGAGCTTGGTGCCAAAGGAATTGGCAATCAGAAGAGCGGTCCTGTCGGTCAGGCTGTTGTCTGTGACGGTATGAAACAGCATCTGCCGAGAGCCAAAGTCCTGGAGCAGGCTGTCCGGCATCTCCTGTGCCGGCTGGCCGGCATATGGATACAGGTACACCTGGATCGGGATGACAAAGCCAAAGAAGCCTGCAATATCGACCTTGCTGCGGCCGAGCCTGGAGGCGTCGTCCAGCTGCAGATGGTCCACAGCCCCACAGGCCTTGAGCAGGTGGCGGGTGAAGAGATAAACGGATTTGCCTTCCCAGTGATAGTTTTTCTGCGGGTAAAAGTTCGCATCTGCCTTGTAGGCCTGAAAAAGCTCCAGTGGGTAGAACACCTGGTATCTGCCAGTGGCCGCTCCCTGTCGTTTGAGCCGGGCCAGGAGAAAATCCTGGTTCGGATAGGCGATGCAGGCCTGGCGCAGGGCCAGCGGGACACTGGGAGGCAGTTTGTCGGCATACAGCGGCAGGGTGGTGGGGGCAATGGCAAAGATGACCCGGGCACCCTGGCGCTGAAAGACCCGGCTGGCCGCGGAAAAGGTGGCATCCAGCCGCTGGACCAGCTCGGGCCCGGGTTTCCCCTGTTGCAGGCACAGTGCCTTGAAATAGGCGTAGGGGTTCGAATTGGGCGAGTTGAAAAAAATATGTCCGTCCTGGCCCAGGGTGATATTGGGCAGAGGCGGGTCCCGCAGGATGGCGTAGCGGCATTTCCGGTACAGGGTATTGCCCAGGGGCCGGAGGCCGATCCCGTCCTTCATCCAGGACTCAAGACCTTTGATGAAGGCCTGCGGATTGCTGCGCAACATCTGCAGGGGTGGCCGGACGGCCATGCGGCGGTTTTCCTGCCGGCGAATCGCAGCGGCATTGCTGTGCACCAGGCCAAGCACAGTGGGCAGGGCCAGCAGGCAGACAAGCAGCGCAATCAGGAGCGGCGCGCGGCCGTGCAGCCTGAACGGGGATGCAGTGCGGAACATGGCTAAAACCGGAAATACAGAAAGGGACTGTAGGAACCCGCAAGGATGCAGATATACGAGCAGACAAACAGCAAAACCGCCCAAAGCGTCTGCGTGGCGCTCATGCACAGTCGGGCAGGGTGTCCCAGAGTCTGTACCGCCTTTTGCCACAGCCGCTTGCCGCTCTGTTCCACAAAGGGCACGGCAAAGAGCAGCCCGGCGGCCATGGCGACCAGGGACTCGTTGCTGGCCAGTTCAAGGAGGCTTTTTGCCTCTGGCGCATTGTTCAAGCCGAACATGGCCAGCCAGATCTGCAGGGCCTGATGGAGGCCGTTGGAGCGGAACAGTACCCAGGCCAGCATGACGGCCAGCATGGTGTAGCCGTGGCGGAGCGGCCGCGGGGCGCGCTGCAGCAATTTTCTGCCGCCGATGCGCTCGATGACCAGAAGGCAGCCATGGAACAGGCCCCAGGCAATGAAGGTATAGGCCGCGCCATGCCAGAGGCCGCAGAGCAGGAAGACCGTGACCAGATTGAACAGGGTGCGGGCCATGCCTCTGCGGTTGCCGCCCAGGGGAATGTAGAGGTAGTCGCGGAACCAGGTGGAGAGGGAAATATGCCAGCGCCGCCAGAATTCGGTGATGGACTGGCTGAAGTAGGGATAGCGGAAGTTGCGGGGCAGGCGGAAGCCCAGCATGACCCCCAGGGCAATGGCCATGAAGGTGTAGCCGCAGAAGTCGAAATAGATCTGCAGGGTATAGGCCAGGGTGCCCAGCCAGGCGGTGGGGGCGTCCAGGGCGCTTTCCGGCAGGGCAAAGACCTTGTCGGCCACTGGAGCCACACTGTTGGCGATCAGCATCTTCTGGGCCATGCCGATGGCAAAGAGGCGGAGGCTGAAGGCGATGCGGCGCACGGTGAAGCTGCGGTGGAGCAGCGCCTTGGCAATGGTGTGATAGCGCACAATGGGGCCGGCCACCATGTGGGGGAACATGGCGATATAGAGTCCGACGTGCAGGGGGGATTTGGCGCGGGTGGCTGTCCCCCGGTACACGTCCACGAGGTAGGAAATGCCGTGGAAGGTGAAGTAGGAGATGCCGAGCGGCAGATGGGGGTGGTGGAACTCACCCACGCTGATGCCGAAGAAATCGGGCAGCACGGTTTGCAGGAGGAAGATCCAGTACTTGTAGTAGGCGAGTATGCCCAGATCGGCGGTCACACCAATGGCCAGAGCCCATTTTCTGCGCAGGGCAGGCGTGTTTTTGGTGCCGATGAGGAGGCCGAAGAGGTAGTTGACCGCGATGTAGGCCAGGAGCACCCCAATGTATTTGGTCTCGCCCCAGAAGAAAAAGACGAGGCTGAACAGGAAAAAGCTGAGGTTCTTCCAGGGCAGGAAGAAGTACACGCACAGAAAAAGCGGCGCAAACCAGGCCAGAAAGACAACAGAGGGGAAAAGCATCGCTGTGGCCTCAGACCGGTATGGTGGAGTCGGGGCAGGCCTGCGCTGCCGCAGTGCCGACTGTGGTCTGGTCTTGGTGTAGCGGCAGCCTGCGGAGCAGGTCTGCGTCCCTCTTTTTTGTGTCTGGTGGTTCAGGAGTCTTCAGGTTCTGCATATTCGTTGTTCGCATCTCTGCTGTCTTGTCTCATGGTCCGGCAGGGTGGCCGCTTTCCTGCCTGACGGAGGATTGGAGTTCTTTTTGCTGCAACTGCACCAGGCTGTCCAGCCAGCGGGGCAGGCTTTCAAGGTTCTGGTCATCAAAGACAAAATACACGTAATCCGGCTGGATATGTTCACGGAGTGCCGCAAAAACGGCCATCTGGTTTTTCTGCCTTTGCAGCCAGTTGGTATCCACCCGGTAGAAATGCCGGAAGCCCCGGGCCAGATGGGGGGCCAGCATGCCGCCAAAGGAGTTGGCGATCATCAGTGCGGTCTTGTCGCTCAGACTGCGGCTCGTCCTGAAATGGGTGAGGATCTGCTGCTCGCTGAGTTTTTTTGCCCATGGTTCGACAAGCAGGGCGGAAGGCTGCTTGGCATAGGAATAGACATAGGCTGTAACGGGCCGGCTGTAGCCGAAGAAACCGGTGAGATCGTCTTCGACCGGGGCGGACACCGCCGGATCATGCAAGGCCACCGTGTTTGCGACCTTGCTGGTCCGGAGCAGGTGCCGGGCAAAGAGGTAGGCCGAGCGGCCTTCCCAGTGGAAGCGTTCCTTGGGCCAGAAGTACTTTTCGTTTTTGTGGCTTGCAAAGAGTTCATAGGGATAAAAAATTCGGTACCTGCCCGTACTTTCGCCGTGACGCTGCAGGCGGGCCAGCACATGATCCTTCTCTGGATAGGCCGCGCAGGCCTCCCGGTAGCGTGCCGGTAGGTTCAAAGGCAATTTGTCGGCGTACAGGGTCAGGGGCGAGGGCACGATGGCAAAGACGACCTCTGCGCCCTGACGCTGGAACAGGTTGCCTGCAGCCGCCATGGTAGCATCCAGATGCCGGAAGAGTTCCGGCGAGGCATCACCCTGTTTGATGCAGAGGGCGTCAAAAAAGAGAAAGGGTCTGGAGGTATCCGGCGAATTGAGGAAAACATGGCCGTCGAGCCCCAGCGTGATATTGGGCTGAGGGGCCTTGTGAAAAGAGCTCTGCTGGAATTTTCTGTACAGGGCATTGGCCTGCTGACGAAAACCAATGCTGTCGTTCATCCAGGCTTCGGTCGCCCTGATAAAGGCCTGTGCACTGTTACGAAACAGGAGGAGGGGCGGCAGGGTGGCCATCTTGCGGTTCTCCTGGGCGCGGATGGCCCCGGCATTGCTGTGGATCCTGCCGACCAGGGCGGGCAATGCCAGTACGCAGACGAGTGCTGCGATCAGAAGCGGCGTTTTGCCGAGGAGTCGGAATGAGGCATGGAGGGGCATGAGGGTTCAGGGATGCAGCAAAGGGGCAAGGATGGCAGGCGATCCGTGAAGACGGCAAAGAGCGGCATTATACCGGCACCTCTGTGGCCCTGCCACCCGAAAAGAGCCTATTCGACCCGTTGGCAGAGGTTTTCCACTTCCGTCCATTTTTCCCTGAGCCGTTTTTCCGAAACCGGCCCCCTGGTGCCGAGTTCCGGCGCAAAGACCGAAATACGGAACTCTTCCACCAAGGCGGCATATTCCTGCAAAATTTTCCGGCAGGGGCTGGATGGCCGGGCATGGCGGAGCAGTTTTTCCGCTTCTGCCAGCCGCCCTTCCGGGCCCTTCAGGCGCTGGGCCTTGAGGGCGTCCTTTTTGGGATCGTGTTCGGCCCGCTCGATGCGGAGGGCAAGCGCCTGCAGATAGCGGCCGCGTTCCCGCAGCTCGATGGCGGTGAGGCTGTCCAGAAAATCCGCGGGCAGGATACGCGCCACCGCGCTCTGGTATTCAGCGAAACGGGCCGTATCGAAGCAGCGCAGTTGCCTGGACCGGTCGGCCCAGGCGGCGATCTGCGTCACCACGGCCCGGCGCTGCTGCACCAGAGTGCCCACACGCTCCAGAACTGGCCCGGCCCTTCTCAAAAGGCCCTCCCTTTTGACCAGTGCCACTGCCTCGTCAAACTGGCTTTGCGTGGGCAGGCTCAACATGTCCAGGGCAAAGACCGCATCCAGGACAAAGGCAAAAAGGCGGTGCTGCAGTGCCGTGGCACTGAGGCCCGCGCCCAGATTCAGCCATGAGGCGGACCTGGCGCTGATGAGTTCCCTGCACTGCCTGCGGAGCGCCGCGCCTTCCCGGGCAAACTCCTGCAGCAAAAGCAGGTGCAGCGCGGCCCGGATGCTGGCCCGGCTTTCCTCCCGGTTCGTGGTGTAGTACAGCTCGACCGGCCCGGCCGGCTTTGGCCGCAGGCCCGCATAGGCCAGGAGTTCCGGCTTGCCCGGGCCGGTCTTGATGGTCATGACGGGCTCTATGCCGGCAAGTCCGCCGGCCTGCACCTGCCGGCCCTTGGGCAGGGCCACGGCCGGTTCCGGAACATGCGGGCCGCTGTCCGCACAGCGCCTGCCGAGCTCGGCCAGCGAGCGGCCCTGGGCCAGCGTTTCGCCGGCCTCATCCTGCACCACAAAACGCATCCTGAGGTGGATTGGCAGCGTGTCGGCCTGCCAGTCGCTCCGCGCGACCACGATCTGATAATGCCTGAAAATCACCCGTTCCAGCTCCTGATACAGTGAGCCCTGATACAGGTTCAGGCTGTCCAGAATCCGCTCCACCGCCTCCGGCAGCGGCACCAGATGCCGGCGGAGCGCCTTGGGCAGGCGCCTGCAGAGGTGCAGCACCTTGTCCGGCAGGAGGCCGGGCACCAGCCACTCAAAGGGCTGCGGATTCAGCTCCGGCACCTGACGGAGCGACACCAGCGCGCTCACGCCATCGTCCTCCGCGCCGGGCGCAAAATGGTAGCGCAGGGGAATTGTCATGCCATTGCTGCGCAGGCTTGGCGGATAACGGTACAGCTCGTCGCTGTCCGGTTCGGCCTGGCACAGGTCGCTTTCGCTCATGCGGAGGAACTCGTCCGAACCGGCATCCCGAATCAGCCGTTTCAGACCGCTGCGGTCGCATACCGCGCCCAGGCGGCTGGCGTAAAAGGCACGGAGGGCTTCTTCGTCCACCACGATGCCGCGCCGCCGTACCCGGTCTTCCAGCTCCTCGAAGTGCCGGCGCAACGCGAGGTTGTGTTCCAGGAAAGGAAAGTCGCCGCCCAGAGTGCCCTCAAGCAGCGCGCTTCTGATGAATATTTCCTGGGCCTCGAGCTGCGCTTTGGCGCTGACCCGGCCATAATCCACGGGCCGGCCCGCCACTATGCACAGGCCAAAGAGCGTCACCCTTTCCAGGGCCATCACCCGGCCCGTTTTTTTCTCCCAGTGCGGGGCTGACCAGCTCTTTTTGCACAGCGACCCGGCCAGCGGCTCCAGCCACTCCGGCTGGATGGCCGCCACAGTGCGGGCAAAGAGCTGGGAGGTTTCCACAAATTCAGCGGCCAGGGCCCAGTCCGGCCCCCTGTTGTACAGGCCGGAACCCGGGAACAGCATGACCTCGCGGCCACCAGCGGCAAGATAGGCGTTTTTCTCCTTTTTCTGGCAGATATTGCGCAGGAAGCCGCTTGCCAGCGCCTTGTGCACGTTTTCGTATGCGGCCGTTTCCCTGTTCACTTGCTGGCGCTGTTCTTTGGGCAGGAGGCGCAGAATCTGCTCCTGCACATCCATCCACTCCCGCATCCGCTGCCACGAAAGAAAATGGGTCTTGCAGAATCTGGAAAGCTGCGAATTGCTGGGCCGCTCGCCATGCTGGAACAGGAGATCCCAGATGGTCAAAAGGCCCAGAAAGTCCGATTGCCTGTGGCGGAAAATCTGCTGGGCCGCATCGGCCTTGCCCTCCTGATCCGGCGGCCGCACCCGCGGATCCTGGATGGAGAGTGCGGCGGCCAGAATCACGCATTCCCGGAGGGCATTCTGGCGGCTGGCCTCCAGCACGATCCGGCTGATGCGCGGGTCGAGCGGCAGCCGTGCCATGAAGCGGCCCTGCCGGCTCAGGCGGCGTTTGTCCCCTGTGCCCTCGAAGGCGCCCAGTTCGTCCAAAAGCCGGTAGCCGTCCTTCAGCGCCGCGGGCGGCGGCGGGTCGACAAAGGGAAAATCCGCCGGCTGGCCCAGGTGCAGGTCGCTCATCCGCAGAATGACCTCGGCCAGATTTGAGCGCTGGATTTCCGGTGGGGTAAAGGGCTCGCGACTCTGGTAGTCCTCTTCGCTGTAGAGGCGGATGCACAGGCCCGGCCCCACGCGACCGCAGCGGCCACGGCGCTGCTCGCAGCTGGCCTGCGAAATGCGGCTGACCCGCAGGCTGGTGGTGCCGCTTTTCGGATTGTAGCGGGTAATCCGGGCCAGACCGGTGTCCACGACAACCCGGATGCCCGGCACGGTGATGGAGGTTTCCGCCACATTGGTGGCCACAATGATCTTGCGGCGCTGAGCGGGCCGGAAGACGGCCCGCTGCGCCTGGGCGGGCAGGCGACCGAAGAGCGGCAGCAAAAGGTGGTTGCTCTCCAGGTGTTTCAGGCTGTCCAGGGTGTCGTTGATGTCCCGCTCCGTGGGCATGAAGACGAGGATGTCGCCGTCAGGACCTGGGGCCGTGGGGGTACAGAGGCTGGTCACCGCGGCAACGGCCTGATCCACATAGGAATTTTCCGCTTCCTCGCCCCTGTCGCCGGCCCAGTATTCGGTGTTGATCGGAAAGCCGCGGCCCTCGATGGCGATGACCGGCGCGCCTTCAAAATGCCTGCTGAAACGCTCCGCATCGATGGTGGCCGAGGAGATGATGAGCTTGAGATCGGAACGTCGGGCCAGGAGGCGCTTCAGGTAGCCCAGGAGAAAATCGATGTTCAGACTGCGCTCATGGGCCTCGTCCAGGATAATGGTGTCGTACTGCAGCAGTTCCGGGTCTGCGCGGGTTTCCGCCAGGAGTACGCCGTCGGTCATGAATTTGATGAGTGTGTCCCGGGACGTCTGGTCGTGAAAGCGGATCTTGCAGCCGATCCTCGCAGCTGTGCCGCTTTCTTCGGCTACCCGGTCCGCCACCGAGAGTGCGGCAATCCGGCGCGGCTGGGTGCAGCCTATCATGCCCGCCTGCCCGCGCCCGGCATCCAGACACATCCTGGGGAGCTGGGTGGTTTTGCCGGAGCCGGTGTCGCCGATCAGCACAAGACATCGATTGCCGGCAATCGCCGCCACAATCTCGTCATGATGGGCCATTATGGGGAGCTCAGAGGCCAAAGCGGACAAAGCTGTTTACACTGCAGATGGAAAGGTACAGTACTGATATACAATACTATTTTCAGTCGAATTTACGGGCCAACAGTGAGTTGCACGAAGTTTTAAACCACTTTGCGGCAACCGCTGTCTCTTCGCAGGTTTTACTATGGTACAATCTGCAAGGCAGCCCCGCACCCGACTGCTAAAACTGTATCTGACAGGCCGGAATTGGTTCTGCAGTTCGGATTTTCAGGAGGCTATGCAAAAAGGCATCCAGGATAGCTGTTTGCCCTGAATCCGGTGGATCCGGGGTAGCAGTGATAATTTCCTGGCTGTAGGCCTGCAGATTTAAGCCGTAGAGTGTCTCCAGCTCATGAATGAGATCATGGTTTGGGCTAGTCAACCAGGTCGCATGCACTAAATTCTGGAATACCGCATTATCTTTTCCTAGGTCAGGTGCTGCTTCAAATGGTGCCAGATCTTCTATGTCAATTAAATACGGTAGCATTCCCTTGATGCCACGTTCAAACCACATGAATGGCTCGGATGTACTGCTCAAACATACAACATCGAACCAAGCACATGCTTCGGGCGAGACCTCAAAAAATTTGCTGGCATGAGCTGCAGCATACGAACTGATTCGTTTTGTCTGTACAAGCTGCCGGGCCATCATGAGAAGGCGACAGCTTTCCGAGCCATCCGGCACTGCGAGTAAAAGTCGCAGGCCTGGGCTTTTGGGGGCTGCCCACAATGGTGTAAAGGGGGCAGGCCAATGTTGGCCGCTCAACTGGGTCCTGGGGATCCGGGCGCGGCTGTAGTTGGACTCAGACAGGGTGAGATTTGGATTATAGGCTGGATCATGATACCAAACATTAGGCCAGCGTTTTTTCAACAGGGAGATTTCGTTCCAGAAACGAGTTATTTTTTCAGGCGTTTCGTCCTTTCCACGGGATATCGATTCATGATGAATAAGTACTACCTCTGGGTTACACAGATTCGTATAACCATGTTCGCGTAATTTCAGACAGAAATCAACATCATTATAACCTACGGCAAAATTAACTTCGTCGAGACCGCCAACTTCCTTATAAACGGCTTTGCGTACAGCCAGACATGCACCAGTGACTGCAGAGTAGGAGCGTAAAAACTGCGCCTGTCCGTGATAGCCATTGCTGTCCTTTGGCAAACCTTTATAAACATGCTCCGCGCATCTGCCCAGACCCAAGATCACTCCGGAATGCTGAATCGTACGATTTGGATAGAGAAGTTTGGCGGAAACCGCGCCAACTCCAGGTAACAAAGCCAGGGATACCAGTTGTGATAACCAGTTATTGGTAATAATCTCGGTATCGTTGTTGAGAAGTACTACAATATCTCCTTTAGCTTCAGATACAGCAATATTGTTAATATGAGAATAGTTGAATATTCCATCATATCGTAATAAACGAACAAGTTTCTTGTCAGCCAATTGTTTAAAATAAATCAAGGCATTGTTATCATCAGAGCCATTATCGACCAGGATAATTTCGTAATTTTTGTATATGGTTTTTTGTATGATACTATCAATACATTGGCGTACCACTGCTTCAGCGTTACGAGTAGGAATAATAATCGAGGCAAGAGGCTGATTCTCGTTGGTATTTGTTGTAAATGTTTGACTAACCCCTTTGGGCTGCTCGTTTATAATATTTTTATTTGTGCGACTGTGATATAGAACACGCGGAATATGGATAATTTGTGACGATTCAATATGCTCAACTGCCTGTGTGGCCAGCGCATAATCTTGTGAACCCTCATGACCAGTACGAAGTCCTCCAATATCCATCAGGATTTTTCGGCGGTATACCCCAAGATGGGAAATCAGGTTATGGGAACGAAACAGCCATGGGTCCCAGTCACTTTTGAAGTAGGCTTCTTTCAGTTCATTGTTCTCATCGATTGTATCCTCATCGGAGTAGATAAGGCTTGCATCCGGGTGGCGGTTGAGCGCCTCTGTCACCCAGAACAGCGCATCTTCTGTCAGCAGGTCATCTTTACCTAAAAATGCAACAAATTCACCTGAGGCCAGCTCCAATGCAGAGTTGGCGGCTTGGATCCTATCTTCTTTTTGTAAACAAGGGATGATCTTTATACGATTATTTTCTGATTTGAATTTTTGTAGAATTGCAGCAGTAGATCCATCCGTTGATGTGACGTTGACAATACAGAGTTCCCAGTGCGGATAAAGCTGTTTATTGACTGATTCAATTGCGGCAATGAGAAAATTGGCATTGGATTCATTTACAGTCATTACAAGAGAAATGCAGGGTGTATATGAAAATTCAGCAATTTGTTTCTGTATCAATAAACGATCGCTGTCATTCAACGCATAAAAATTTTTATACCATGTATGGTAGTTTATGACCGAGTATGTAAGCTCTGGCTGGTTTGGATCGTGCGTCAAAAGACCCTGTTTTTGCCCCTTTTGTAGATAGTGTAGAAAAGGTGATAGGTTTGTAGGTAGCTGATCCAGGTAGTGGGAGAGATACCAGCCTGTATCAAAGTTCTGATTTGGGTTGCGCCCCTCAAATTGACCAAATTCAAGAAAATGCAGAAGTGGATTAATGCCACTTTGTTTGATATCTGGATAGTGATCTAAATACCAGGAGGTATCAAAGTGTGGACCTGGACAACGATTCTCCTTTGCCCCAAACAGGTGAAAATGAAGCAATGGATCAAGTCCATTTTCTTTGACGTCCGGGTATTTTTCGAGATACCAGGTAGTATCAAAATATGGATTAGGGTTGGTATTTTTCCAATTGGAATGTTCGAGGTAATGGGTAAAGGCTATCTCGTTGTTTATCGCTTCTGAGTATTGCTGTTGATACCATATTGCATCAAAGTATGGATTTGGACTGGTATCTTCCTGAGCACCATATACAATATAGTATTGTAATGGATGCATATTCATAGCTTTAATCCAGGGATATTTTTGCAAATACCAGGATGTCCAGAAATATGGATTGGGATTATACCAAAACTCTCCAGAATGACTCAAGAAATGAGCAAGAGGCTCGCAGAAATCATTCGCTTTAAGATAAGTTTCTGCATACCATGTTGGATTAAAGTATGGATTTGGCCATCTATCTTCTCGCCAGCCCTGTTGTTGGTAGTGAACAAGCGGATGAATTCCTTGCTTTTTTACTTGTGGATTTTTATCCAGATACCAGGTTGTCCAGAAATATGGATTGGGATTACGTCCTTCGGCAAGACCGTATAAAAGAAAATGCAGGAATGGATTCAACCCACTCGCAGCTACATCCGGGTACTCAGCCAAATACCAGGATGTGAAAAAGTAGGGGTTTGGGTTGCGTCCTTCGCTTGCCCCATAAAAAAAATAGTGGCTTACTAAATCACTCCGGGACAGCTGCAAAGCAGGGTCATTCTGACGATAAAAGTGGGGGTCAAAAAGGGGTATAGCCTGGAGCAATTGTTTAAGCTGCTGTAATTGTGAATTCTTTTTCCTGATGACACGATTTAAAAGGGTTTTTACCTGGCACCTGATGGTATCAGCATGTTTGCCTTCAGGAGATAGCAATGGACGCCATGAAACGCTGCCCATATTTTTATAGCGACAGGCAACGTTATTTAGGATTTTCTGTAATTTATCTCTATCACCTTTCAATCTAAAATTATTGATTTTTTCATAAAAATATTGCTGCTGCGTGACAGAGAGTTCACTATCGCTCAATTCTTTATGAGCATAAGCAATATCAATAGATTTCGATGGGGTAACAGATAATTCTTTTTGTATTTCTGTCCATATATGTACCTTTTTTGCAACATACGGCCAAAGTGTATCAGGATTTTCCCAGGCCTTGCGCAAATCAGTCAGTGAATAAGAAAAGCCAAAAGATTTCAGAACTGCCAGTATAAGCTCGGGATAAAGCAGTGGCACTGATGCATTTGGCTGACGCACTCCCCCCAGTCTATCAATTGTGCAGTACAGGTGATTGATAACAACTGGTAAGAACGGCACTCTGCTGCTTGCATGCCATTCCTGATCAAAAAACTGCAAGGTTCCTTCTTGATTTACCCGCGCATTAAAGGGAGATGCGTCAACAAATCCTGGCGGCAATGTCCCTGCTGCATCCAGATTCTTTTTTATCTCCTCCATCCAGGGCTTCAATGCATCACAGAACTCCTGCACCGTCCATCCGGGGCGACTGACCACGCGCCGGCCTCGTTCGAGAATTTCTTCCCCTTCGATATAGGATTCGCTGGTCGGACAAAAGCGATAGGCGCCTTCGCTGGCCATCTCCGGCTCAAGGCGTTTGCGCAACACCTGGATCGTATTGCTGCCCTGCTTGAAGCGGACACACTTGGCATATCTTTTTTCGTTGCGCGGAGGGACGCCATAGTGAAAGGCCAGCACATCCTTTTCCCAGACTGACTGGGGAGCTTTTTGTTCCGCATGGGCCACAAAGCACATGGAATTCGCCAGTTCGGCCAACAGCCCCGCCTGCAGCACACTGCGCCAGGCTTCAGGCAAATTGAATATGGGCGGGACATCGAAGGGCCGGCTGGAGTCCAGCAGGGAGCCGACATGCCAGCCATTCTCTGCCGCCTCGATGCCTGTTGGCGTGATGATGCTGACAGGCAGTTTGTAGTCGGGGGCGGGGATAAATTGCTCGCACAGGCCAAAACCCGCCTGTTGCAACATCTGCAGCAGTTGCTTTCGGCTGAAGGTTTCCGCCGTGTGCCTGCCGTACGCTCCTGCTATTCCACCCCAGGCAATATTTAAATGCTCTTCGGGAACACCGGCAAAGTACTTGAGGCCCAGTTTGTTTTCCAAAGCGAGCACCAAAAAGCCGTCTGCCTTCAGGAATGAGCGGGCCTGTTGCAGCAGGGCAAGGGCGGCATTGTCACGCTGGTCAAACACGGCCGCATATTCCAGCACACCAACCAGTGTGACCACATCAAACTTGCCCAGCTTCTCCGAAAGATTTTGAATCTGGTCGGCAATGACCACGACATTGTTCAGGGAGCTGCAACGGGCAGCGGTAATTTCGGCACGTCGGGCACTGCCCTCTACGGCACAGACCTCAAGGGCATTGGCCTCGCCCAGAAAACGGGTAAGTGCGCCGCAGCCGCAACCCAGCTCCAGTACCCGGGCGTTGCGCAGGTGCGCCGCGAGCGGTCGCAGCAGATTGGTGCGCTGCGGTGAAAGATGGTAGAAGCTGGGCCAATCCTTTTGGTGCACAAAAAGTTCCGGAGAAAAGACAGATCTGTCCGTCAGGCTGCGCACGGTTTGCAGCAGGGCATTTTCCTGGTCGTCACCGTCGGAGTAGGAAAAGGGGGGAGCTTGAGCAGGCTGCCAAAGCCCGGTATTTTCATGAAAGTGATAGTATTGCTTCAGGGTAGCTTTCAGGGCACTGTTCATGGTGTTTTCCAAAAAAGATGACAGCCTGCTTCAGCATTCTGTCTCAATGTGCATGTGCAGATCGCCCAGGCCAAAAAAGTTTGTCGGGCCGTGCACCACGAGCAGCAAAGCATCGTAGCGCCTGTCCAGCGGATTGTCGCCGGCATCGGTGGCCAGTCCCAGCGAGATGAAGTATTCCCCGGGAGCGAGGTCGCAGCGGAAGGCAAAGGAGGAGACGGCCATTGCACCGGCTGTAACGGCTTTGCCCGCCTTTTGGGCATTATTGATCTCGGAGTTGGTGCCGTAAACCGTGACGCCGTCCTTGGTCTTGATGGTGCAACCCCAGATGGGACGGAAAAAGTCGCGCAGGAAAAGCGCCTTGACATGCAGGGTCAGCGTATCGCCCGCCACTATGTGCAGGGGATCACCGGTGGAGCTCAGCATAACGTCGAGGATTCTGGCTCCGCCATTGCCCCAGCGGTATTCGTATGGGTTGTAGAGCGGGTTGGCGGCAAAACGATCTTCTGCAGAACTGTCTTGCAGAAAGGCACACAGGGCGGGATCGGCGCTTATAGCTTGCGGCGTCGTAATCTCCGCCTTTTCCACTGCTTCTTCCGCAAGATCACGGCCAAACAGAATATCCAGGTACCGGTTCGCCACATCCCGCGGCAGGCCGTCCATGAGAATTTCACCGTCGGCCAGCAGCAGGGCGCGGTTGCACTGTCTGACTATTTCCTCTGTGGAATGGCTCACAAACAGGAAGGTCACGCCCTCTGTCCTCATTTCATCGATTCGGGCAAAGCAGCGGCGCTGAAAACGGGCATCCCCAACGCTCAAGGCCTCGTCTACGATCAGAATATCCGGTTTGACCTGAACCGCCGCGGCAAAGGCCAGGCGGATAAACATGCCGCTGGAATAGACCTTGACCGGCTGATTGATGAAATCGCCGATATCGGCAAAGGCCACGATATCAGGAATCATCGCCTCCGTTTCCCTGCGACTGAAACCCTGAATTGCGCCCTGAAAATAGAGGTTTTCCAAGCCGGTGCGCTCCGGGTGAAAGCCGGCCCCCAGCTCCAGCAGCGCGGAAATGCGGCCGTTGACCGCCACCTTGCCCATGGTCGGCGTAATGACCCTGCACAGGAGTTTGAGAAGGGTCGATTTGCCGGCGCCGTTGACCCCCATGATGCCCAGGGATTCGCCGCGACAGACGGTAAAGGAAATGTCGTGCAGGGCGGGGAAAGGAGTGTGCCGGCATCGATGCCGGGGGTCTATGGCCTCCAGCACCTTGTCTCGCCTTCTGGCATAGAGGCGATATTCTTTGGAAACGTGGGCAACGTCTATGATAATATCGTCTGCCATGATTACAGCTCGTCGGCAAAGTACGGGCGCAGTTTTTTGAAAATGAGGAGGCCAAGCAGCAGGGTGCCCAGTGTCCAGGTCCAGAAGAGTGCATGCTCGAACAGTTGGCGTTCCCAGAACCAGCGGTGAAAGAGAAAGGTTTCACGGAGTCCCTGCACGCAGTAGAAGACAGGATTGAGGTGCAGGAGCCAGCGCCACTGTTCCGGTACCATGTTCGGGCTCCAGAAGACCGGCGTTGCCCAAAAACCGATGTTGATCCCGATCCCGATGAGGCTGTTGGTGTCCGGAATGAAAATGGACAGAGACGAGCTTATGAAGGCAATACCCACCAAAAGCAGAAACAAGGCGCCTGTATAATAGAACCACTGCAGCCAGTGGATGCAGGGAGCAATATGAAAAAATGCCAGTACACCCAACATGAAGACCATCAGACAGCAGTGGGTGATGAGTGGGGTGCAGATGCGAATCGGAGGTAGAAAAGAAATGCGAAACAGGGCCTTGCGTACGAGAAAGGCATATGAGGAGACTGCCGAGACGCCGCGGCCCAGACCCTCGGCAAAAAACTGCCAGCAGATCATGCCACAGGTCAGCCAGGCCACAAAGGGCACTCCGCTGGCATCCACCGGCGGTACGCGAAAGCCGACCTGAAACACGATCGCCATGATGGCGATGCTGACAAGCGGCATGATGATGGCCCACAGAATGCCCAGATAGGAGCTGAAATAGTTCTGGGAGAAGTCGTTGTAAATCAGGGAAAGCAGATTCCTGCGGACTTGCCATGCCTGGGAAAGAAGACTCATGTTGAATGTTGTGGGAGGGCGGCCAAAAGTACACGAAACGAGAAAACCCTTGCGTTGCCCCTGTCTATACCTAATATAGCGGGCAAAGGCATTAAAAATTTTTTACGTTCCGCCCCTGTCCGGCAGGCGCGGTTTACCTTTGTGTGCAAGGATTCCCTATGAAAAATATCCGCAAAGCTGTCATCCCGGTTGCCGGTCTGGGTACCCGTTTTCTGCCCGCGACCAAGGCCATTCCCAAGGAAATGCTCACCATTGTCGACCGGCCGACCATTCAGTACATCGTCGAGGAGGCCGTGGCCTCGGGCATCGAGCAGATCATTCTGGTCACCAGCTCTGGCAAGCAGGCCATTGAAAACCATTTCGACTATGATTTCCAGCTCGACACGGTGCTCAAAGAACGCAACAAAACCCAGTTGCGCGAGGAACTGCGTCATATCTCGAACCTGATCGACGTGACCACCGTGCGCCAGAAAGAGCCTCTGGGCCTGGGGCACGCCATCCTGATGGCCCGCAATCTGGTGGGCGACGAGCCCTTTTTCGTGCTCTTGGGCGACGATCTGGTGCAGGGCAAGGTCGCGTGCTGCAAACAGATGATCGATCTGTACGAACAGGTGCGGACCTCTATCGTTGCCATTCAGCATATACCGGAACAGGATGCGCACCAGTACGGCATTGTCGAGGGCGAGGCCAGCGAATTCGAGCGGGCCTGGCGAGTCAACCGCATGATCGAAAAACCGGCGCCTGGCACCTCCAGCTCCGACATGGCGATCATAGGCCGCTACCTGCTGATGCCGGATATCTTCGATCTGCTGGAGAAGACGACACCCGGCCATGGCGGTGAAATCCAGCTGACCGACGCGCTGCAAGCGCTCGCCAAGCGGCAGGGCATGTTTGCCTACGAGTTTGAGGGCAAGCGCTACGATGCGGGCGACAAGCTGGGTTACCTCAAGGCGGTGGTCGATTTTGCCTTGATTCACCCGCAGTTGGGGCCGGCCTTTGAGGAACATCTCAAGACTGTGTGCAGCCAGTTGCCGGACTGAATGGAGACCGGCCGCCGGCTCTATGAAGTGGCGGTGGCCGCACCGCTGGCCACCACACTGACCTATGCCGGGCCCATTGGGCAGGATCAGCCTCTGCCGGTGGGCTCTGTCGTGCGGGTTCCGCTGGGCGGGCGGCAGGTGACAGGCTATGTCCTGGGGGAGGCGAGGCCGGATGCGGGTGCGCTCCATAAAGTGCGGCCGCTTTCAGAAGTGCTGGGCACCGGGCCCTTCTTTCCGGCCGGGCTGGTGCCCTTTTACCGCTGGATCGCGCAGTACTATCATTTCCCTGTTGGTGAGGTCATCCGGACTGCCCTGCCGCTGGCGCCGGGCCTGAAGACTTACCGGCGAGTCCTTGTGACCGGGCTGGGCAATGAAGAGGATATCCTGACGGTGGCAGCCCCTGCTTCCTGGCCCTGGCTGCAGAGGCTGGCTGCGGCAGGCCAGCTCGGCAGCGCAGAGGTGCGACGTCTGTGGCGGAATCCACCGGAGCGGCGTACGCTTCTCAGCCTGGAAAAGCGTGGCCTGGTGCGCATTGTCTCGGGCTTTGAGCTTGCCGGCGGCCGTGCCAAGACCGAGGCCGTGCTGCAGCCTGAAGGCCGCCTGGCGGAGCTGCTGGGGCAAGGGGGGCAAGCGCCCGATGCTTCCTGCTTTGACTCTGAGACAGCGCCCCTGCGCAGGAGCGAGTGCAAGCTCCTGGGCCTGTTTTGCGATCTGGCCCCTTCATTTCCCGATCACGTGGTGCCGAGGGCCCCTCTGCGGCAGGCCTATCCAAATCATACCCCGGCTCTGCAGCGGCTTGTGGCCCGCGGCCTCCTGAGCTTGCACCAACGTGCGGTCCTTCGTGATCCCTTTGCCGGCCTTCAGCGGCGGCCCTGTCCAGTCCCTGACCTGACTGCTGCGCAGAAGAGCGCGCTCGCCTCGATGAGCGCAGCCATAAGAGCCCACGAATTTGTTCCTTTTTTACTCTTTGGGGTAACCGGCAGCGGCAAGACGGAAGTCTATCTGCAGGCGCTGGACACCGCCCTGGCTCTGGGGCGAAGCGCCCTGATTCTGGTGCCGGAAATTACCCTGGCCGCACAGCTCGAGCGCGATCTGCACGCCCGCTTCGGAGAGCTTGTGGCCGTACTGCACAGCGGCATGAGCGATGGCGAGCGCATCGACCAGTGGCAGCTGGTGTTGCATGGCCAGGCCAGAGTGGTGCTGGGCGCCCGCTCGGCGGTCTTTGCCCCGCTTGCCGACCTGGGACTGGTCATTGTGGATGAGGAGCACGATTCCTCCTACAAACAGGAAGAGGGCCTGCCGTACCAGGGCCGCGATCTGGCCGTGTTGCGGGCGCAACTGGCCGGCTGCCCGGTGGTTTTGGGCTCGGCCACACCCGCATTGACCAGCTATTGGCACACGCAGACCGGCAAGTACCAGCTTCTGCACCTGCCTGCACGGGTCAACCCGCAGCCATTGCCGCAGGTAAGCGTGGTGGACATGAAAGCCGGCCAGCAACCGAGCCGCCTGTTTTCTGTGCAGCTCCTGGCAGCCATGCGGGAAAATCTGGCCCAGAAGCAGCAAACGCTTCTGTTTCTCAATCGCCGCGGTTTCGCCACCTTTATGCAGTGCCCGGACTGCGGCCATGTGCTTGAATGCCGGCATTGCCATGTTGCCCTGACCCTGCATCGGGCACAGAACCGCCTTTTGTGTCATTACTGCGGTTATCAACTGCATCCGGATACGGTCTGTCCGGCCTGCGGTTCGCACCGGATGCTGGGGCGTGGCTTTGGCACCGAGCGGATCGAGGAGGAAATTGCCGCTTTTTTCCCCGAGGCGCGGACCGTGCGGGTGGACAGTGACAACAAAAAGAACCGGCGCACCATGCTCGAGCTGATGCAAGCCATGCGGAGCCGGGACATCGATATCCTGATCGGTACCCAGATCATTGCCAAGGGCCTGCACTTTCCGCATGTGGCGCTGGTGGGCGTGCTGTGGGCCGATGCCGGGCTGAGTCTGCCGGATTTTCGCGCCGGCGAACGGACTTTTGCCCAGCTCGTGCAGGTGACCGGCAGGGCAGGGCGGGGGGAGACGCCCGGCCGGGTCATCATCCAGACATGCCGGCCCGACCACTACGCAGTGCGGCTGGCGCAGCAGCAGGATTATGTCGGCCTCTATGCCGAAGAGATCGAGCTGCGCCGGCAACTGGCCTATCCGCCCCTGACCCGGCTGGTGAATGTGCGCCTGAGCGGTGAGCATGAGGCCGAGGTCGAGCGGGGGGCGGGCGCTGTCGCCGCGTTTTTGCGACGCAAGGCCGGCCCGGTGGTGGTGCTTGGTCCGGCGCCGGCGCCGCTTGTCAAAATAAAGGACCGGGTGCGCTGGCAGCTGCTTTTGAAAAGCTCTGACCTGCACGCGCTCCATGCCCTGTGCGACGAACTCTGCAGCCAGAAACACCGGCTCTGCCCGAGAAATACGACCCTGCAGGTGGATGTGGATCCGGAGAACATGCTGTAGCGGTGCATCCATCCGGGCCGGCAATCCGCCGCCGGACGGTCTGAGGGAAGCGGACAGGACAAAAAGCTGACCGGACAGCACCTTTCGGTGGCATATTACCGTTTCTCCGCAGCCTTTATTGTTTCAAAATCCATGAGACAGCAGTGATCGGGAGCGCATTCAGTTCGCCAATATATCCTTCAAATATTTTCCCGTAATGCTTTCTTCATTACCTGCCATCTCCTCAGGTGTTCCTCTGGCGACAATGCGTCCGCCCCGCTGTCCACCGCCCGGTCCCATATCAATCACATAATCTGAGTTTGCAATAACATCCAGGTCATGCTCGATGACAATGACCGTTGCACCTGCATCCACCAGTTTTGTGAACACCGATAAAAGCACCTGCACGTCCAGCGGATGAAGACCGATGGTCGGTTCGTCAAAGACAAATACCGCATCCTCCTGCGTTCTGCCCATCTCGCTTGCTAGTTTCAGTCTTTGCGCCTCGCCGCCGGACAGAGCAGGAGTATCTTCCCCGAGAGTCAGGTAGCCAAGGCCAAGGCCCTGCAGGACAGACAGATTGCCCTGTATCTTCTTTGCCGCCGAGAAAATCGGAATAGCTTCCTTTACAGTCATTTGCATAAGCTCAGGAAGTGTATACTCCGTTGCCGAATTCTTCGGCATCCAACGGACGAGGTCGGCATCCTTGCTGTAGCGTGAACCGCCGCAATCAGGGCATGTGATGGTCACGTCAGGCAAAAACTGCACATCAAGGGCCAGTTGCCCCGTACCGTCGCAGGTCGGGCAGCGAAGCTCTCCCGTATTGTAGGAAAATGCTCCTGCACCAAGCTTGCGCTCCTTTGCCGCATCCGTCTTTGCATACAGCTTCCTCAAATCGTCGAGCACGCCGCTGTAGGTAGCCACCGTAGAGCGGATATTTATACCAATGGGCGTCGCGTCAATCAGATTTGCCCTGCGAATTCCCTCCGCTTCAATGCTCGTGACATGAGCCGGCAGCTTGCTGCCTTCTATATGAGCAGAAAGTCCCGGAATCAGGCTTTCCAGTACCATTGTCGTCTTGCCGGAGCCGGATACTCCTGTCACCGTGGTCATTCTGCCTTTCGGGATTTCAACAGTAAGAGCATGAACGGTGTGGATCGGGGCAGTTTTCAGCCGGATTGTTCCGTGGGCGAACAGCTCCTCCCCTTTTGCCCGTTTTCTGGTGAGAACCTTTTCCTCATCCGTCAGGAACGGTGCGATTTTGGAAGCTTTTGTCCGGGCAATCTCTTCTATGCTGCCCTGCGCGATGACAGTACCGCCCTCACTGCCGGCAAGCGGCCCCATCTCGATCATATGATCGGCGCACTTTAGCACACGTACATCGTGGTCTACCAGGACAACGGAATTGCCGTCCTCAATCAGGCTGTCCACGACTGCCATAAGACCACCAATGTTGGAAGGATGCAGACCAATACTCGGCTCATCAAGCACATACATCACCCCTGTAGTTTCATTCCTGACGGCGCGGGCGAGCTGCACCCGCTGACGCTCTCCAGTGGAAAGCGTGCTGCTGCTACGGTCAAGAGAAAGATAGTCAAGGCCTAAATCCTTCAGCCGTTTTGCATTGTCCGTAAATGATTTGATGATGTTTTCAGCCATCGGGCGCATATCTGCCGGCAGCGTACCCGGAACCGAATCCACCCAGACAAGCAGTTCATTCAGCGTCATAGCGCTTGCCTCGGCAAGATTCTTTCCGGCAAGTGTCGTGGAACGCACCTTTGCCGACAGCCTTGTTCCGCCGCATTCAGGACAGGCCGCTTCATGCAGGAACTTTTCCACGCGCTTCATGCCCTTTTCATCCTTGACCTTGCTGAGCGCGTTTTCCACCGTATAGACAGCGCTGTAGTATGTAAAGTCCATCTCAGCGGCAACATTGGTCTTGTCATTCACATAGAAAATATGGCGCTTTTCCGCAGGCCCGTGGAACACGATTTCTTGCTCTTCAGGCGTCAGATCCTTGAAGGGCACATTCGTCCGCACACCCATCTCGCGGGCGATGTCTTTCATCAGCGCCCACATCAGTGTCCGCCAGGGTGCTACGGCGCCTTCGTCTATGGAAAGCGTTGCATCCGGAACCAGCGTACCTTCATCCACGCTACGGACAACGCCGGTTCCGGAGCAGGTCGGGCAGGCACCCTCCGAGTTAAATGCCATCGCCTCGGCACCTGGACCGTAGAACTCCTCGCCGCAGACAGGACATTTTGTCGGCAGCATCAGCGCCACATCCATATTCGGCGGACAGGCATGTCCATTTGGGCAGCAGTGGCTTCCAAGCCGGGAAAACATCAAGCGCAGACTATTGAGCAACTCCGATGATGTTCCGAATGTGCTGCGCACTCCTGGAACTCCTGGCCGCTGGTGCAGTGCCAGTGCTGCTGGAACATGCTTGATCTCGTCAACATCTGCACGTTCCGCCTGCGTGATCCTGCGTCGGGTATAGGTAGAGAGTGCCTCCAGATAGCGTCTGGAGCCCTCCGCATACAGCGTCCCCAATGCAAGGGAGGATTTGCCGGAGCCGGACACTCCCGCGATGGCCACCAACTCGCCCAGAGGAATATCCACGTCAATATTTTTCAGATTATGTACTTTCGCCCCGCGAACAATGATTTTTTGGGGGACGTTTCGTTCTTGTTCCATCTTCTCATCAGTCATTCTTCTCTGATTTCACGGTACTACAGCGGCCATTTTTCAGAGAGAAGTTCCCGCCATTTTCGCCTCAGGAAATGCGATAGTTTTTGTTATATTTTTTCTCTTTTGACATGTCACAGGCATTGATCATCCGTACGGAGTTCATGAAAGTAAAGCAGATAACCCAGCATTCGATGGGAGCAAGAGCCGTATAAAATCCGGCAGCATAGGTGTTTTATGCGCCCAGCCGTGGTGATGAAGTAGCATTTAGCAGCCTAAGTACGAAGCATAAACATTTTATCTGCCAGCTTATGTCTTTTGGTGCTGCAAGGACGCAGTTTTTTGGAAACAGCGATATGATTTCGACAGGGGTGCATGACAATTTTCCGGGGCAACGCATGCCTACGGCCTGAGACCTCGCTTCCTGGGGCTCAGGCCAGCATCAGGCCTGCGGCAAAACACAGGCTGTAGGCCAGCCCAACTCTGCCCGTGCCTGCCAGGGCTTCATTCAGCACCGTGCCCTCATTGTCGCGCACGACCCGCCAGGTGGGCCAGGCCAGGACGAGCGAGGCCCAGCTCAGCATGGCTGTCCACGGCAACAGACCGGAAAGAATCAAAAAAGGCAGCAGCGCATATGCCCCCGTAAGACAGGCCAGATACTCGCGCCGGGCCCAGGCAGCGCCGAAACGAACGGCCAGCGTTTTCCGGCCCGCAGCGGCATCGGTGACCCGGTCCCGCAGGTTGTTGACCACCAGAATGGCGGTGATGAGGAGCCCGACCGGGATGGACATCCACCACGCCGATGCGCTGATGTGAAGCACCTGCACGTAGTACGTGCCCGCCACCGCCACCGGCCCGAAAAAGAGAAAGGCCACCGGATCGCCCAGCCCGTGCTCGCCAAAGGGGTATGGCCCGCCGGTATAGGCAAGGGCAGCGAGAATCGCGACCACACCCAGCAGGAGCATCAGCCAGCTCGAAGTCCAGGCCAGGTAGCACCAGAGCGCCAGGGCGGCAGAAAAGACCAGCTTCATGCCGCGCTTGACCGCATCCGGCGTGAGTAAACCTGCCTGCGTGACGCGCAAGGGCCCCTTGCGCTCGGCAGTGTCCACCCCGCGTTCAAAATCAAAGACATCGTTTGCGAAATTGCTGCCGATTTGCAGCAAAAGCGCCACCAGCATGGCGGCCAGGGCCGGGCCGAGGCGGAAAACGCCGTCATGGGCGGTGAGGGCGCAGGCGACAATGACCGCAGACAGCGCCGCCGGCAGGGTTTTGGGCCGGATGGCGAGCCACCAGATATGGAGGCGGGAATATGCGTGTTTTTCCGGATTCATGTTGCAGCAGCCTCAGACAATGAGCAAAGCGGCATAGCCGACCACCTGGGCAGTGTCGCCGCTGGCCTCGCCGGAATCGGTGTAACGAACAAGCTCCGCTTTTTTGGCGCCCAGGGCCAGCGCCACAAGGAGTGCCACCGTCACGGGCACACAGCCGCACATGCTGATGTGCTCCTGGCGCACGGTGTCGAACAGGCCCGCTGCGTCCAGTGCCACAATCCGGGCAATGGCGGCCCTGTCCTTGCGGCTGCCCACAGCCCGGGACTCATAGTGGTTCATGTCGGTCGAGGCGACGAGCAGGACCGGCCTGCCGTATGCCATCAGTGCGGCATGCAGTCCTGTGGCCAGTTCCTGGCACTGGGCCAGCCTGAGGCCGCCCAGGCAGAGGGCGGAGATCTGCAAATCGGGCCGGGCCCGATGCAGAAAGGGCAGCAGCACTTCAAGCGAATGCTCGCGGCTGTGGGCCTGCCGGTCTTCCTGCACCAGGCGGCAGTGCCGCAGAATGGCTGCGTTCAGATCGCGATTTGCCGGAATGTCCGCGCCGGGAATCTGCCAGTCATCCGGCGAAAGCGCGCAGCCATGGCCCAGGCCGGTATGATTGGGCCCAAGAAGCAGCACACTTGCCGGCACCTTGGCCCGGCCCAGGGCCGCGCCCGCGGTTGCGCCGGAGTAGATATAGCCGGCATGCGGCACAATAAGGGCCAGGGCATGGCTCTTGTCCTGCTCCGGCATGCAGCGCGCCACTTCGGCCCTGAGGCTGGCCGGATCGCCTGCGTAAAAACGACCGGCAGCGACGGGAGGACGAAGGAGCGGCTTCATCATGACTGCACGAAATCCCAGCTTGTGCCCTTGGGGCCATCCTTCAGGGCTATGCCCCTGGCAAGCAGCTTGTCGCGGATGGCATCCGAAGCTGCCCAGTTTCTGGCCTTGCGGGCCGCGGCGCGCTCGGCGATCAGACCCAGGATGTCGGCCTCCGAAAGCCCCAGGGCAGCCAGTTTATCTTCGGTGCGGCCTTCGTTTCGCTCCCGGTGGGGCTGCCGCAACAGGCCCAGAATGCCGCCCAGTTCACGCAGAGCGCCTGCCGCCTTATGCAGGCGCTGCAGATCGGAGGTGGCGGGATGTTCCGGCAGCCGGTCCAGCACCTGATTCAGCGCCTTGGCTGTCTCGAAGAAGTGTCCCAGAGCCAGGGCGCTGTTGAAATCGTTGTCCATGGCCTCGTAAAAGCGGGTTTTAAAACCCGCGAGCTGCGCAGTTCCGGCCTCGGTGATGCAGCCATCGGTATCGTCGGTCCCTGTCTGCGGCAGGGCCTCGATGCGCTCCACCGCGGCGTAGAGCCGGGCCAGACCCGTGCCGGCGTCGTGCAGGGCTGTCTCGTTGAAGTCAATGGGGGAACGGTAGTGCGCGGAAAAGATGAAGAGCCGCAAAACCTCGGGCGGGTACTTGGCCAGCACATCCCGGATGGTGAGGAAGTTGCCCAGGGACTTGGACATCTTTTCCTCCCTGATGGTCACAAAGCCGTGATGCATCCACAATCTGGCAAAGCCCATGCCCGATGCGCCGCAGCTTTGGGCAATCTCGTTTTCGTGGTGCGGAAAAACCAGATCCTTGCCGCCGCCGTGAATGTCAAAATCATTGCCCAGATATTTCCGGCTCATGGCCGAGCACTCGATATGCCAGCCTGGTCGGCCCGGCCCCCATGGGCTGTCCCAGCTCGGCTCGCCGGCTTTGGCCCCCTTCCACAGGGCAAAATCCATGGGATTTTCCTTGACCGCATTGACTTCCACCCGGGCGCCGGCCATCATGTCGTCCAGCGTGCGGCCGGACAGGCGGCCATAGTCCCGGAAGCGCGCCACACGGTAGAACACATCGCCGCCCGCGGCATAGGCGAGGCCCTTGTCCATCAATTCCCGGATAAGCGCGATCATTTCCGGAATGTGCTCGGTCGCGCGGGGCTCCACATCGGGCCGCTGCACGCCCAAGGCCTCCATATCCGTGCAGAATTCAGCAATAAAGCGCTGGGCCAGGGCTGCCGGCTCCACACCGAGTTTGTGGGAACGGGCAATGATTTTATCGTCCACGTCGGTGAAATTGCGGACAAAGGACACCTGGTAGCCACGGTGACGCAGATAGCGCGCCACCATGTCGAAAACCAGGGCCGAGCGGGCATGACCCACGTGGCAATAGTCATAGGGGGTGATACCGCAGACGTAGAGCTTCACGTGGCCTGGCTCCAGGGGCTCCAGTGGCTCCTTCGCACGGCTCATGGTGTTGTATATGCTGATTGACATGCCCTTTGCTCCCCAGAAAAAAATTGATGACCCGCCTATTGTAAGGCAGGCGGCCAGGAACACAAGCGCCTAATCCGCCTTGCCTCGCCAGGGGGCGATCACTGGCAAAAGCATGAGCCCCGGCAGGGCCAGAAAAGTACAGACTGTGAAAAAGAGCGGCCAGCCCAACGTGTCGGCCAGCCAGCCCGTGGGCGCGGCGATGATGACCCGGGGCACCCCCATGATGCTGGTGAGCAGCGCGTACTGCGTGGCTGTGAAACGCACATTGGTCAGACTCGCCATGTAGGCGGTATAGGCGGCTGTGCCCATGCCGCCGCTCAAATTCTCAAAGGCGATAACTGCGGCCAGCCACGACAGATCGTGGCCCACGAAGGCCAGCACGATGAAGCCCGGAATCGAGGCCATCTGCAGAAAACCGAAGAGCCACAGGCCACCGACCAGACCGGTGCGCAGCATGATGGCCGCACCCGCGATCCCGCCCAGAATCACCGCCCAGGTGCCAAAGAGCTTGACCACCGCACCGATTTCTTTCTTGCTGAAGCCGAGGTCCAGATAAAATGGCATGGTCATGGCAGTCGCCATCTGGTCGCCAATCTTGTAGAGCAAGATGAACAGCAGAATGAGCAGCGCCCGGTTGTGGCGGAAGAAATCCAGAAACGGCTCGATGACACTTTCACGGAAATTCTTCGGCGTGCCCTGCCGCAAAGGCGGCTCCGGGCAAAACAGCGTGGTGGCCGCCCCAATGCCCATCAGAAAGGCCATAATGAGATAGACCCGGGAAAAGGGCATGAAATCGGCCAGAATCAGTCCGCCGCCGCCGGCCAGAAGCATGCCCAGCCGGTAGCCGCTGATGTAGAGTGCACTGCCGGAGCCCAATTCCGCATCGCTCAGGTCTTCACGGCGATAGGCATCGACCACGATGTCCTGCGAGGCGGAGAAAAAGGTGACCAAAGCTGCCATGAGCGCTACCAGCCAGGGCATGGCTACCGGATCACTTTGCCCGAGCCCCACGAGCGCCAGGGCCAGGGCGATTTGCACTGACAAGAGCCAGCCGCGGCGGCGGCCCAGAAACGACGGAATGAAGCGGTCAAAAACCGGAGCCCAGAGAAACTTGCAGGTATAGGGCAGACCTACCAGCGCGTACAGGCCAATGACCGTGAGTTCCACGCCCGCGTCCTTCATCCAGGCCTGTAGGACCTGGCCCGTCAGCATAAGCGGCAGGCCGCAGGAAAAGCCCATCAGAAAGGCCACCAGCATGCGTGGCGAGCAAAGTTGGCCTAGAGGGGGGTAGAGTGAGCAGAGTTGCTGGAACAATGGAGACATTTTGCTTGCAGGAAAGAGGCAAAAGGAACAAAAACGGAACACAAGACAGATTGTCTGTTTACCACATTGCTCGGGACAGGCAAAAAATATTCACCGCTTTGACAAGAAATGCCGGAACCACCTGTTGACATGGATTCCGTGCGCGCTCGGGTACTGGACTGGTTCGCGCACTGCAAACGGCCCCTGCCCTGGCGGCAGGATTATCTGCCCTATGCTGTCTGGATTGCGGAAATCATGGGTCAGCAGACCCAGCTCGAGCGGGTGGCGGAATACTTCACCCGCTGGATGGGGCAATTTCCGGACATAGCGACGCTGGCCTCGGCGCCGGAACAGGCCGTGCTGAAGAGCTGGGAAGGACTGGGCTATTACAGCCGGGCGCACAATATCCGGCGCACGGCGAAAATGCTTGTGGACGAATATGGCGGGCAACTGCCGCAGGACAAAAAGGCACTCCTGACTCTGCCAGGCATCGGGCCCTACACGGCGGCAGCCATTTTGTCCATCGGCTTCAACCAGGCGGCCCCTCTCGTGGACGCCAATGTGGAACGCATCTTTGCCCGGCTTCTTGACCTGGAGGAGCCTGTCAAATCAGCGGCCGGCAAACAAAGGACGCAGGAACTGGCCGCTTGCTTCCTCGATCCGCACGCGGCCCGTACCTGCAACGAAGCGCTCATGGAATTCGGCGAACGGGTCTGCACCCCAAAAAGGCCCCTGTGCGGCAAGTGCCCGCTCAACGGGCTCTGTCTGGCCTTCAGGCGGGACACCGTGGCCATGCGGCCGGTTCTGCTCGGGCGACCGCAGCGCCTCGACCTCTTCATGGCCTGCGGCATTATCCGCCAAAACGGGCTGTTCTATATCCAGCAGCGCCTGCAGAACGACATCTGGGGCGGCCTCTGGGAATTCCCCGGCGGCAAGATGGAAAACGGCGAGTTGCCCGAAGATGCGGCAATTCGGGAAATCCTGGAAGAAACCGGCTGGCAGGTACGGATTGATGCTCCATTCCGCAGCGTGGTGCATCACTACACCCGTTACCGGGTCACGCTGCACAGCTTCTTCTGCACAATAGCGGCCGGCCAGCGGGCAGAACCCTGCCTTGCCGCAGCCAGCCAGTATGCCTGGGTGGAGGCGCAGGCTCTGGCGCGATACCCCTATCCATCGGGTCACCGGCAACTGGTGGCAGCACTCCTGAAGTCGCCCGTTTTTCCGGCTCATCTTTGAGAGTAGAGTTGGCCCCCTGGTTGTGGTTTTGTTTAATTTTTGCAATAAGATTGTGGGGATGGAGCAGGGCTGTAATTTTTTGACCAGAAATCTTTTGACAAGTGTTTGAGGGATGGGGTATAAGGGCGGCTCTGCTGCTGCGGGGCTTGGACCGGGTGTGAGGCGAGGGTCTCGGGTCTTGGGAAAAAGTTTCTGGGGCAGTGGAAAAGGGTTTGACAAGTCTTTCGTGATAGGGTAGAAAGGCGGGCTCTGGCTGGGAGATGATCCTGGCGCTTGATCTTTGAAAACTGAACAGGAAGAGCGGGCCAAGAAATTGGTTTTGAGTGATCGGACGAGAGTCTGGTCGAAGTGATTTGCTAGGCATTGAACTGGAGAGTTTGATCCTGGCTCAGAACGAACGCTGGCGGCGTGCTTAACACATGCAAGTCGAACGCGAACGGGACTTCGGTTCCTAGTAGAGTGGCGCACGGGTGAGTAACGCGTAGATAACCTGTCTTCATATCCGGAATAACACGCCGAAAGGGGTACTAATACCGGATATTCTTGCATTTCACAGGTAAGGCAAGGAAAGGTGGCCTCTGATTCAAGCTACTGTATGAAGAGGGGTCTGCGTACCATTAGCTAGTAGGTGGGGTAATGGCCTACCTAGGCGACGATGGTTAGCGGGTCTGAGAGGATGATCCGCCACACTGGCACTGGAATACGGGCCAGACTCCTACGGGAGGCAGCAGTGAGGAATATTGCGCAATGGGGGCAACCCTGACGCAGCGACGCCGCGTGAGTGAGGAAGGTCTTCGGATCGTAAAGCTCTGTCAAGAGGGAAGAAGTGCAAGGCAGCGAATAACTGTTTTGTTTGACGGTACCTCTAAAGGAAGCACCGGCTAACTCCGTGCCAGCAGCCGCGGTAATACGGAGGGTGCGAGCGTTGTTCGGAATCACTGGGCGTAAAGGGCGCGCAGGCGGGCTGTCAAGTCAGATGTGAAATCCCACGGCTTAACTGTGGACGTGCATTTGAAACTGGCAGTCTTGAGTACCAGAGGGGAATGTGGAATTCCCGGTGTAGAGGTGAAATTCGTAGATATCGGGAGGAATACCGGTGGCGAAGGCGACATTCTGGCTGGATACTGACGCTGAGGCGCGAAAGCGTGGGGAGCAAACAGGATTAGATACCCTGGTAGTCCACGCCGTAAACGATGTGAACTAGATGCAGGGGGTGTTGATCCCCTCTGTGTCGCAGCTAACGCATTAAGTTCACCGCCTGGGGAGTACGGTCGCAAGATTAAAACTCAAAGGAATTGACGGGGCCCGCACAAGCGGTGGAGTATGTGGTTTAATTCGATGCAACGCGAAGAACCTTACCTGGTCTTGACATCCCGGAGACGCCCATGAAAGTGGGTGGTGCCTTCTTTGAAGGAATCCGGAGACAGGTGCTGCATGGCTGTCGTCAGCTCGTGTCGTGAGATGTTGGGTTA
>NZ_CP021255.1:2540000-2774417 GCF_002952055.1 Desulfobulbus oralis
TGCATATTGTAGGAAGAAAAGCGCGCCATCGTGCATCCGGTCAGTTCTGAACCAGGTTCCGAGCTCACAACAATGTCGCTTTGGGATGTAAAGTTGTCCAAGGTGAGATCAATGCCTGAGATAGCGCCGCTGCCACTGCCAGCCAGGCATTCCACCTGCCAGGATTTGAACACACTGCCATTTGGGCCCACCCGCCGCTTGGTTTCCAAGGTGATGGTGGTCGGAGCAATGGTGCCAGCAGCAGTGATGTTACCATCTGCATCGTAGGTGGGTGCCACCTTCCAGTTGACCAGCCAGTCGCCCGCAGGTTCTAGGGTAATCGTCGCGCTCGCGCCACTGGTAAAAGCCAGGCTTGAGCTGGTGGTGCCCCGGCCCGCACCGGCTGCCGTGGTCACATACCACTCCGAGGCTGTGACCCCGGCCGGGCCTTTGCTCACGTCGTCGATGGTGATATTGGCCACGCCGGTTTCTGGGTTGTAATCCGTCACCGTGGCGCTCAAGCTGTAGGGTTCCAGGGTCAGTGTCCCTTCGTTGGCGTCATAGGTGATGTTACCTTCCATGGAGTTCGGCACCATCAGCACCTGACCGGTGCTGGCGTCAAAGGACTCGACCACGCCCTGCATGGAGTAGGACGTGAAGGCATCAGGAGTGGTACTGGCCAGAATTCTGCTTGTCAGTTTTTCGCCGTTATAGGTGGTCTCCACTATCTGGTCCACACAGTAGTCATCCAAGCGGCCATTGGGCACGCAGATGTCCGCCAGGTTTGTCGGGGTTTTCAGGCACAGCCCTGTGCTAGGATCAACGCCCAGTTGTCCTGCGATTGGTGTGCAGTCCTGCCGGTTGTGGCCGGCGCCATCCGACCACAGGGCCTGCACGGTGCCAAACCAACGCAGCTCCTGATCATTGCCCACACTTTTTCGGGGCTGATAGTGCGACTGGTAAATCGCGCCCTCACCGCTACTGCTGCTGGGCGCCACCGCCGCAGAGGTTCCTGAGGCGACCTGATCCAGCAAGGCGTCAAAAACTCGGGTCAACGAGTTTTCCAGCTCCTGCGGGTTGGTCGCGTAGAAATAGTTGTCCGGAATGCCATCGCTGCCAGTGCCACCGGTGGCGTTGTTCTGTGTATCCCACTTGCTGCTGTTGTCCGGCACCCGGCTGTCCTGCGGGTTGTTCTTATCATACTTGAATCCGCCGTACTTGGCCGCATACCATAAAGGTGACTCCAACTTTTTGGTCGCAGAGGTCCTCACTCTGTAGGTCTTGCGGGATGGGCCCTGCACAGAGCAGGTCGCAAAGGCTCCGTTTTTGGGGGTGCATTTACAACCGCCAATACCGTTTCCGGCACTGCAGTTTGGGTACCCGGCATCAACCCTTTCCTCGCGTACATACTGATTCATACCGCTGTGGGCATGGAAACCGTCCTCCGTGGTGCCACTGATGACATAGCCCAGGGCCATCTGGGGGCTGCCGGTCTGGCCATGCACCTGGGTGGTCATGGCAATGGTGCCGGCATCGGCATCGTACTCGTAGTTCATGGTGCCCCACATGTCCATGTCGTAGTCACCGCCCTGCTCGCTATCCTCCCAGTTGACATAGGTCTTACCCATTACCTTGTTGCCCACGATCTCCTCGGACACAATCTTGAAGTCCACAATAGCGCAGTTGCCCGTTCTCTCGCCGTAGATCATGCGGCAGGCTGGCATAATGGTAATGCCCGATTTACCGCTGGCACTACCGTGCAGCGGCTGGGGTACCTCCACAATGGGCAGGCCCGAGGCCAGGGCCACGCCGTAGGTGTTGACGTTCTGCTCATCCGGGATGTTTTGATTGACATCTGCCACGTGGGCGTAGTAGGCGAGACCTGCCAGGCGGTAGGAACCAAAGAGCCGCGGGGCCTCCGGGCAGAGACCACCGGCGCTGCCCAGTGAGGTCAGGGTTTTGGAGGTACAGAGCTGGTTGTTGTCGCCGACATCCGGGTTGCTGGGGTTGTAGGGCGTTTCCACGCTCCGCTGGCCAAAAAAGTAGTCAATATTGTACAGACCCTCGTGCGTGCCGACTTCATCGCTCATGGCGACCGTGTTTTTGTTGAAGGCCGACCCCCAAAGATCTGTGGGTTTGAAGGCAGTGCTACCCTCGGTATCCAGGTTGTCAGCGTCGTAGGAAAGCACGCTGGAGTTGAAGGCCAGAACATGCAACTGAGCGCAGTAGTCCTCCTGCGGCAGCCAGTTGCGGTCATAGCTTTCTGGCGCGGGCAAGCCTGGGATAACGCCTGCGTCCTTTGTCGTCGTATATTCGTTGATTACGCCTTTGTCACCCATGTAGCTGATGGCCTGGGCAAAAATTTCCGCAAAGGGGTTGCCCCAGTTGCGGCAGCGGCCATCCGCAGCAATCTCCCCCTTGGCGGTCAGCAAATAGGTACAGTTGTCCCCACTGCCGTAGGAGTTGCCGTAGTTGTAGAGAAAGCCCACTGGACGGTAAAGACTCCAGGCATTGATGATGCCCTCTCCGGTGCTCGGATTGCCCGGCCGGGTGCTGGCAAAGCTGGCCACCTTGGGAAAGGAGCCATCCGTATTGACATTCACTTCACTCTTCAGGCTCTTGATGTTGCGCACCAGCGTCCCGCCCTTGGTGTGCTTGTGATAGGAACCAGCGATCATGCCAAAGAAGATGCTGTCACTATCGCCGTAGCGCTGCAGGAGGCCAACGGGCTTGTAGTTGTCGTCACTGGTACCGTTCAGGCCGTCCAGACCGGGGTAGAGCTTGCACTTCTCCTTGGTACTGCCGGAGATCGCCGCCACCTCGTCACTGTCGATCAGATTGGGCACACAGGCCTGCACCCGCACGGTGTAATCGCCCTGCCCCAGTCTTTCCTCCCACTTCGGGGCATCGCGGTAGGCGTAAATGCCCGATCTTGACTCATCGTTATAATTGGACGTATTCTTTTGATTGTGGTAAGGCGAGCCATCGTACCAAACGAGCTGTACCAGCGAGCCGGATGCCCAGAGGGAGTAATTGCCGACCACAGTCTTCAGAACCGGTGGATCCTCCACCTTTTCCGAATATCCGCTATAGCTGGGCGGCACATCTGTGGTATTGCCGAAGGTGACGCCAAGCCGCTTTGACTTCTTCGTATTGCCGCAGGCGGACAAGTGTTCGTCATCACAGTAGTAGTACAGACCGCCAGCGCTCACAGGATGCGTGCTGCTTGCCAGCTTGAAGGGCGTCAACTTGGGCAGGTCGGCTCCGGAGTAGTGCTTGGCCCAGCTGTGCGCGTCATAGGGTAGATAGGTCCGCTCCAGCACGGTTTCGGTGGGGCTGTCGACGCGGCGGTGACCGCCAAAGAGGATCTTGCGCACAACATCGATCCTCGCCATGGTGGCCCAGTTCAAAAAGTTACCACTCCAGTAGTTGTCCGCAGCGCCGGTACAGTACTTGTCGGTGGTAAAGCTTTTCGGCACAAAGCGACCCTTGCCTGTATCATAGTCGTAGCACTTGTAGCTGTCAAAATAACCGTAGTAGTTAAGAGCGTTCTTGTAGGTGGTGTCGTTGCTGCCATCCTTGTCCAGATCGTTGAAGTCGTTGTAGGCCTTGAAAAAGAGCTGGTGGTCGTTGGATGTCGCGATCATCAACCTTGGCACTGCACCTTGCTGCACCAGATTGACCGGCATGGTGTTGAACTCAGTCATGCTGTGTTTGGCACTGGCCTGTACTGCAGTGGATGACAGGACACAGAGCGTCAGAGCACCGAGCAGTCCGAGCACTGCTTTTGCCAAGCCAGGACGCAAGGGGCTGTCGCACGAGGCAGCGCCCGAAGCTCCAGTCAGAATATTTGATTGTTTTCCGAAGAGTTGCATGATTTCCTCACTGGTTATTGTGCATATGGGGCCAACTTCGTACAATCAGGTTTGCCTATGGTCTGAAGCACGGAGCTGTTCAAGCGCCAGTGCGTGGTGATCTCCGACCTGCTGCCCTGCAGCCCTCTGTGCTGTGACTTGATGGTGTAAATGCGGTGTTGGGCTCCGGCACTCCCTACCCCAAAGCCTTCATAGCCGGAAAGCTGCAACATACCGGTTCCTGCACTGGTCTTGGTTGTATAGTAGGCCAGAATGTTCGTGTGCGGCCTGCCCAAGTCGCCCAAATCGCCCTCGGGAAAATACTGGATGGCATAGTTTGTATCCGAAACGGCTTTTTCTTTTTCGGTCTTGAGTTCGTCTTCGTGCACATCGAAAAAGCTCTTGCTGGAAAACCTGAGCAGTTGCCCCACCCTGTTGCTGCTGAATCCGCCAGAGGTGGTGGTGCAGACGGCGTTGGCATAGAGGAGACGCTCGGCAAGCTGGGTGCCGCTGTCCGCTTCGTAAAAAGTTTTTTTGTGCGTGCGGTCATTGCTGGCGATGTGCACATCGAAAATACTGGTTTGCGAGGCCCAGACGCCCAGAATGGTCAAGAGAATCAGCATCACCAGAGCCAAGACCAGCACAAAACCCTGTTCTGATCGATGGATTGCAGAAAATCCTGTCATGTCTCCCACCTAGATATTGTCATTCTTCAGCAGATCAAAGACCACCGGCCGCCGCGATCCGGGGGCATTGTCCTGGGTGTGCGCCCGGATTTTTTTGATGCCCTTGATGGGAAAATCCTCGACCACGTTGTACGTCATCGTGAACCGGCGATCCTCGGTTTTTCGCCAGTGGTCGGCCGTATTCTCGGCAACATTATCCAGGCCAAAGTTATCGGCAGACACGCCATAGTTGGGGTCTGTAGCGCTGGCATTTTTGTACTTCCTGATAGGCTTACCGTCTTTTCTCTTCGATATCAGTTCATCGTTGTAGATCAACTGCAACAGCGTCTCCAACTGGGAGGAGGAGTAGTTGGCCGCCTGGCTGAGACTGCCGGCAAAATAATTGGTGCGTACAGATGAAATTTGCATACTGTACAGGGCAAAAATACCGATGGACAAGATGACCATGGCCACCAGCACTTCGATCAGCGTAAATCCCCCATGATCGGTAAAGTGATAATTGTTTTGCATATTCACGTTCTTCATAGATTCATATTCCTCAACTGTATCGTTGCAATGGCTACTCGCCTGCGGTAATGGCCTTGCCTCTTATCTGCCTTGATTTTGTTGACATATTTCGTCCATTCGTTGTTTTTGTCGTGTACCTTAAAGGTAGAAAGCTTCGAAGCAGGGAGAAGCGTATCCATATCACCGTTAAAATCCGGATCCGGAAAGGGGGCCCGCATCAAAAGTGAAACGGTTACTGCCTTTATCCTGGCAAGATTTTTGCCTGCGTGTGCGGGATCGACATACCATCGATCGTCTATCAGATACATGAACTCCAGCGCTTCTATGTTGTTGGCCACCGGCTGCGGCCCGCCGCCGGCACCGCTCTCTCGGGCCAGGGCAGGCGGAGGAGCATCGGGGGGATACGCGGTCACCACCCCCACCCGGTTGGGATCGTACTTGGCGGCGATGCAGTAGGTCAGATCCTCGTCCAGCGTGGTGTCATCCGCCCCGGAAGCGGTTTTATACTTGCGGTTCAGGGTAAACTGCAACAGGCCCGGCTGCGCCTTGACGATACCGGCGCCCGCTTCGCCGGTAGGATCAAAACCCGCCATGCGCACCTCAGAGGTGATCGTGACCATGGCAGCGCGCACATTTTCCTGCAGTTCGACCAGTTGCTCCTGCGCGTTCTGCGTCCGCGACTGTGTCCGGTAGGCGAGAAAAATGGCCGCGCCAACAAAGGAGGAAATCAGGAGCGCCATAAGCAGTTCCACCAGGGTAAAGCCGGCCCGGCCAGTCAGCAGCATCCGCACGCCCTTTTCTGTTGTTCTCTTCTTTCTCATAGTCTTCCTCGCTCACTCGCCGCTTCCTGTAGAGCAGTTATACTTGTCGGCCAGCCGTATCCGGCCCGTCATGGCCAGCACGGCATAGACATCGCGTTCCTTTGTATTCGTCAGAGCAATGCACCCGCCCTTAGCCTTGGGCATGCCATTGGGTTTGAAAACCACCTCTTCCAGACTACTCCTGCCCTTACACATGGCCACAAAAGGCGGAAAGTCACCTTGGAGGATATTTATTTCCCCACCACCATCCGTATCGACGTAAGATACCCGAAAGCTGCCGCCCTGGCCGTGGCCTCCTGCCGGTATAGAACTCCCACAGGTCACCGGCGTCAATCTGACCGTCACCGCAGTGTTGCGCTTGACAGCTTCCATTTTCGCCTGCATGAGCGCCTGGTACACTGTCCGCGCCCCTTCCCGCAGACGGACATTGGGCAACACGGCCATTAAGGCGGGCGTGGCAATCGCTGCTATAATGCCTATAATGGCAATGACCGTAATCAGCTCAACCAGCGTAAACCCTTTTCTGTTCATCCCGATGCGTCCTCGCCTGTTCATGTCTCTTGCCTCTCCTCGTCAATTCTGTACGAATTTCGCATCAATATATGATTTCTAAGCAAGATGCGTTCCTGTTGGAAATCCCTCCTCGAGAAACGACACAACCCCCGAAAAATACATTATTTCTGCACTACAAAAACTGGGACGCCATCGCCTTGCCCCCTCAATGGCAATATGAAACTCTGCGCTGAATGACACTTATTTTATAAACTAAGTTAATAATGGGCAGGTCCATGCATTGCCGCAAACCGCATACCAGCATGGCAAATTTCCCCGTGCAGGCTTACTCCGACAGCACTTCCTGCCCGGCGCCGGTGCCAAGCCCATAGAGCTTGATCTTGCTCAGGAGCGCCGGATAGCTCAGATCCAGCAACTCGGCGGCCCGGCTCTTGTTGCCGCCGCAGACATCCAGGGCCCGGCCGATCAGGCGCTTTTCCACTGCCCTTTTGGCCTCTTTCAGAGAAAATGTGCCGAGCACGTCTTCCACCCGGCGCTCCCGGTTCTGCGCACCCAACTGGGCCGGCAGGTGTTCCGGCAGAATGGCGTGGCCATCGGCCAGAATGATCGCCCGTTCCAGAGCGCTTTTGAGTTCGCGCACGTTGCCGGGCCAGTTGTACGCCATCAGCCGGGACTGCGCGGCGGGCGAAAGGAACATGTCTTTCCTCTCCATGCTCCGGCCCAGGTGCCCCACGAAATGCACACTCAGGGGCAGAATATCCTCAGGGCGCTCGCGCAGGGGCGGGATGTGAATGCTGAACACGTTCAGGCGGTAAAAGAGGTCCTCCCGAAAGCGGCCCAACCGCAACAGCTCCGCCATGTCGCGGTTGGTGGCGGCCAGTACGCGCACCTGCACCCTGCGCGGCCGCACCGCGCCCAGCCGCCGCACCTCGCCCTCCTGGAGCACGCGCAGCAGCTTGACCTGCAGCTCCATGGGCATTTCGCCGATTTCGTCCAGAAACAGGGTACCGCCGTCCGCTGACTCGAAGAGGCCTTTCTTGTCCCGGTCCGCACCGGTGAAGGCCCCTTTCACGTGGCCGAAAAACTCGCTCTCCAGCAGATCCGCCGGCACGCCGCCGCAGTTGACCGCCACAAAGGGCGCTTCCTCGCCCCTGCCCAGGCTGTGGATGCCCCGTGCCACCAGCTCCTTGCCGGTGCCGCTCTCGCCGGTGATCAGCACAGTGGCCTCAAAACGGGCCACCCTGGCAGCCATCTGAAAAACAGCCCGCATGGCCCCGCTCACCCCCACCATGCCGGCAAAGGCGCTGTCGCTGTCCAGGGCCTGCAGTTTTTCCCTGAGGCGGCGGTTTTCCTGCCGCAGGCGCTCCCGCTCCTGCGCCTTGCGCAGCACGAGCAGCACTTCTTCCAGCCTGAAGGGCTTGGAGATATAATCGTAGGCCCCTTTTTGCATGGCCTCTATGGCCAGATCGGCCGTGCCGTAGGCCGACATGACGATCACCGTGGCTGCGCTGCCGTTTTCGGCAATATGGTCCAGCAGTTCCAGCCCATCCATGCCGGGCATGCGCACATCGGAGAGGATGTAGTCGAAATCGCGGCGGGCCATGGCCTCCAGCGCTGCGCTGCCCTCGGCCGCACAGGTCACGGCATAGCCGTTGCGGGTGAGCAGGGCGCCCAGCATGTGGCGCATGTGGGCTTCGTCATCAACCACCAGAATACTGGCCTGCTCTGCCGTCTTCTGTCTCGCCGCGGTGTCGCTGCCGGTGTTCATGGCTCCCCCTGCCCGGCCACTTCGGGAATATCCTCTGCCGCCCCACTGGCTGTCCTGGCCAGCGGCAGCATAATGTGCAGCGCCATGCCGCCCTGCTCGCGGTTTTCGGCCGCCATGCTGCCACCCATGGCCTCGACCAGCGAGAGGGAAACCGAGAGTCCCAGCCCGGTGCCGGCCCCGGGTGCCTTGGTGCTGAAAAAGGGATCGAAGATCTTGCCGGCATGCTCGGGCGCAAGCCCAGGGCCACTGTCTGCCACACAAATATCCAGCCAGTTCCTGCCCTCCCGCTCCACATTGCGGGTGCCGATCTCGATGCTGCCGCTGTCCGCGGCGGTGGCGCGGATGGCGTCCACGGCGTTTAGCAGGCCGTTCAGAAGGATCTGGCGCAGCGTGTCTCCGGAGGCCTCCACGCTGTCCTCTTCCGCCTCCACATGCAGAACGAGCGCAATGCCCCTGAGCATGGCCTGGGGCCGCATGGCCCTGGCAAATTCCGTCACCAGGGGGTTGACCGCCACCGGCGCCAGCACCAGATCGCCGTGGCTGCGGGCAGTCTGGAGCAGGGTGCTGATCAGAACGTGCATGCGCCTTGTTTCCTGCAGGGCATTGGTCAGATACTCTGCCCGCTCCTCAGGGCTGCAGTCCCCTGCCTGCAAAAGCTCCAGATAACCCTGCACCACACCTAAGGGATTGCCGATTTCGTGGGCCAGCCCGGCTGCCAGCCGACCCGTGGCCGCCAGCTTTTCGGTACGGATCATCTCCTGCTGGTTGGCCAGCAACTGCCTGTTTTTCCGGGCCAGTTCGGCTGCCGCTGCCCGCAGGGCGGCCCTGTCCTGTTCCAGACGCCGCAGCATGCGGTTCAGATTGAAGGAGAGCCGGTGCAGTTCGCCCAGTTGCTGCTCTTCGGGAAAAGGGTGCGGCTCCAGCTCGCCTGCACACTCGGCCGTGGCCACCAGCTTTTCCAGGGGCCGCCGGATGCGGCGGGAATAGCTGAGCCAGGCCAGGGTCGTGAGGATCAGCGTGTAGAGGCCAATATAGGCCAGCACAAAGTACTGGGCCCGCAGCACCTGCCGAAACACGGTCCGCGAACCCTCCCGCTCGGTGATGATCAGTTGCTTCGGGAGTTGATCAGCTCTGTCCCGCAGCAAGTGCACCGCGAAAAGGCCGTTATGAGATGCGAGCCTCAGGGGCGAGAGGCTGCCTTCCGGAGATGGGGCCAGGTGGGCAGGCAGGGGACAGCTTTGCGCCAGAACGCGCTGGCTGACTTCGTCCAGCAGATAGAGACAAAAGGCGCCATCAGGCGACACACGCTCCAGCAGCGGCCCGGCGCTCTGCCCGCCTGCCAGAGGAACGGCAAAACTGTTCAGGATGTCCTGCATTCGGGCAAGACGGGCCTGTGTCGCCTGATAGTACCAGAGCGAGGAGACGAAAAAATCGACCAACAGCATGGCCAGCAGGAGCAGGGTGCCGGTCATCAGGGTCGCCTGGGCGCTCATGCTGCGCAGCCACATCTTTCCTTCACAGGTTAAGGTGAAAAGAGGCGGGAATCAGGGTGTATTCGTTGTATCCTGCTGGAGGGGTGGAGGTTGGGATTCCTTACCCTGTCCCTCGTTTTTTCTCACATGCGCTCCCTTGCTGGGGAAGGGATCGAAGCGCACCACACCATCTTTGTAAAAATAGGTGTCGTAATAAGGGTTGGCTGGCATAACGGCAAGATGGCCGGTCAGCAACAGAGTTTCCAGCATAGGTGGATTTTTGCCAAATTCGCTTCGGTAACGCGCCATGGCTTTTTCCAAAACCAGCACGCCCTCAAGGGCAGCGATCCGCTTCTGATACATCTTTTTTTCCGATTCCTTGTCTGTTGTGGCCATCATGCGCTGCAAAAAGTCTATGCCTGCGGCTGCATTTCCAGCCTCCGCCTCCAGGCGCGCGGCCAGAGTCGCCAACAGTGCAGGTCCTGCCGGCCGTTCCGCCGCTTGCTGGAAATAGCGGGACGCAGCGGCATTGTCTTTCAGAAAAAAGTAGTAATCAAAACCGATGAAAAAGGTGGGCATCCAGTGCCAGTTGCGCTTTGCATGCACTGGCTCCAGCAGGGCAATGGCCTCTTGCGGCCGGTTTGCAGTCCAGGGCAAATAGGCCTGAATGGCGCGAAAGGTCGGCTCAAAATACACATCCAGGGCAGTCGCCACGGCAAAGGCCTTTTGCACCCGATCCCATTCCTGGGTACTGAGCGCATCCGCCCGTCCCCCAAGGGAAGCAGCAATATCCAGATAGAGGAAATCGGCACTCAGGCCGGAAAATTCACCGGCTGCCACCTGGTAGAAACCCACCGGCAAGGGTAGCGAGCGCATGGCAAGGCCAGCCCTTTCCGGGCTGCGCAGATCCCGCAACTGCCGGTTGGCCCAAACATAGGCAGTCAGCGACAAAATGAGCGTCAGAGCAAAAACAAGGGCGCTTTTCACTTGCATGGCATCTCACGACAGTTCCTTGCGGGAAAAAACGAAAGTAGTCAGGAGCAGCACCAGAACCGTGTAGGCCAAGCCGTATAACAGTGTACAGCCGGCCAGCGACGGCGCGAGCGTCAGGCCGTAGGCAGCGTGTTGCTTCAGGTCAAAGGCGGCCAGATTGGGCAGCAGCCAGGCCGCCCACTTCAAAAATACCAGCACCGGACTGGAGCTGTCGGCACCGATCGTGAGCAGGGTGATGACCCGCTCCAGATACTGGCCGGCAAAGTAGACACCCAGCGTAAAGAGTACGGCCAAAAATGTCGAGGTGGACAGAACGGCAAAGAGCATGGCGCAGGCCAAAAGCATCAGGCAGCCGGTAAAGTGAAAGAGCAACGCCAGCGCAAACATGCCCCAGCCGAAGTTCACTGCCACATAGGCTGGCCGAAAATGGGCAATGATCCACACCGACATGGCTCCGCCCCCCCCCAGAATGAATTCGGTCAGCAGCAGCAATGCGGCAAAGCCGCAGAACTTGCCTAATATGTATTCGTACCGGGCCAGAGGCCTGGCCAGAAAGAGAAAGACGATGCGGCGGTCGATGTCCCGGCCCAACTGGTTGATGCAGAGAATAAAAATGATGAGCAGGGAACAGAGGGCAATGGCCGACATGCTGATATCCACCGCCACCTTGCTCAACTCGAAGTTGAAGGAATCGGCCAGGGTGAAGTTCAAACCAAAAATCGCGGCGGCGAAGCAGAGGATACTGAGCAGAATGCGGTTGCGCAGGGCTTCCTTGAAGGTAATGCCGGCAATCAGGGCAATGTTTTTCATGCCAGTTCCTCCTCCCGCTTTTGCACCACGGCCAGAAAGGCTGCCTCCAGATCTGCATGACCCCGCATGAGTTCGTGCACCGAACCATGAAAACAGAGTTTACTTTTGTAGACAATGCCCACCCGGTCGCAGAGCCGTTCAATGTCGCTCAAAATGTGGGAACTCATGAAAATCGTCTTGCCCCGTTTTTTCAGATCGCCCAGAAGGGTGGCCACCAGATGCCGGCCCAGGGGATCCAGGCCGCTCATGGGTTCGTCCAGAATGAGGATGTCCGGGTCGTGCACCAGGGCCGCGGCCAGACCCAGCCTTTGGCTCATGCCCTTGGAAAAGGAGCGTACCGGCCGGCTTGCAGCCTCCGTCAACTCGAGCACCTCAAGCAGCTCCGCGCCCCGCTCCCTTACCTGCCTTTTCTCCATGCCCGAAGCCTGCCCGCAGAAGAGAAGGGTATCCCAGCCAGAAAGATAGTGATAAAAATACGGATTTTCAGGCAGATATCCAATGGGCCGCCGCGCCGGCGGCTGGCGGTTCGAGAGTCCTCGAATGCTGATGCTGCCGCTGTCCGGCCGGATGAGATCCAGGAGCAGCTTGATGCTGGTACTCTTGCCTGCGCCGTTCGGCCCCAGAAGGCCGTAAAATTCGCCGCTGGCCACGGAAAGTGTCAGGCTTTCCAGTACCGTGCGCTGTTTATGGCCAGTGCGGTATTTTTTATGCACCGCCTTATAGGAAATATCGCTCATAAAATTCCTGGTTCAGAAAGGTAAAAAAGAAAGACAGCCAGATGATCGCTGTGGACGCTGCAATTAGTATAGTCGGAGGAACAGGCAAAGACAAGCAGGGTACAGAAAAAAGCTGGGCTAAGGCCGGTAGGGCCTTCCACGTTTTTTGGAGGATCATGGGAAGGCCGCACGATACTCAAGACAATGCAATGTTTTCGCAGAGTACTGTGAGCAAGCGGATTGCGGGAGACAAGGCTTCCAATGACTGGTTGGTGCCGCCAGGCCTCAAAACATCAAACCCTGCCAGCAGAGGCTGGCAGGGTTTGTTCAAACGGGTGCTGAATATTCAGCAGGAATGGCTCACAGTGCGGTCCACTTGCTCACCACATCACCGCCGCACTTAGCATTGGTAAATTCAACGGTGCCGGAAGTCGGGGCGGGAGCTGCTGTAGCGCCGCCCAGCGGGCCTTTCTTGCTGACGAAGAGCTTGTCGCCCTGGCAGTAGTAGAGAGCGGTGGAATCGCCCTCGGTGCCAAAGGCGCGATTGCCCTGGAAGTGGTGGGTGTAGGCATTGTAGGCACCGAATTCATTGTTCGTCACCGCAGCAGCGGTCACGCCGTTGCCAATGCCGAAGCCGACTGCCATTTTTACAGTTTTGTCCTGATTCTCACCGGCAATGGTTGCGCCATCGACATCAACCGTACCGCCATTCAACGGGCCAACCAGACCATTCGTGGTCTCGCCCTTATTGCCTCCACTCACGGTGCCGCTCTTGCCTTTGACCGTGCCGCCGTAGAACTGATGATCACCCATCAGTACCTCTTCCGCAGTCTTCAGGTTCCGCAGATCAGACTCGGCGGAGGAGTTGAAGGCGCGCATACGGTACTGGGCAAACTGCGGGATGGCAATAGCAGCCAGAATACCGATGATGGCAACGACGATCATCAACTCGATCAGGGTGAAGCCTTTGGCATTACGTACAATCTTTTTCATGGTATTTCCCTCCTGTGGGATTTTGGGGTAGGCCTTCCGTCTCTCTTCCGGCCCGGGTATTGTGGGCACCGTGTTCGCCATGAACCCGTAGCCCTGTTTTTTGCTAGATGCCCTTTTAACTCATGATCCGTGCCATTTGCAGAAACGAAATCTTTATTTTTAAAAAATATTGTAAATTCAATGTATAATCAAGGAAAGTTCAAACTGCGCCGCTCATCCGCATGGCCTCTGTCAGAGAAACGCTGGCTCTGCGGACACTTTATGTCAGCTCTTTTGCGACATTCACTGACACTTTTCGGCATAGCAGCCCGTTGAAAAACTCTTCAGGCAAGGCATAATGGTGCACAGGCGATCAAATTGTGTCGAGGAGGCAGTATGAGTCTTGGCCGGAGACAGGCCGAGCAGAAGAGCATGTGGCTGATCTATGATCAGCTGCCCCAGAGTCAGGGGCATGTCTTTTACGAGCGGCTGCAGAAGCTCCTGCGCCAGAAAGCATTTGACGCCTTCCTCGAAAAGCTCTGTGCACCCTTCTACGCCGAAAAGCTCGGCCGCAGGTCCATCCCGCCGGGCCGCTATTTCCGCATGCTTTTGATCGGCTATTTCGAGGGCATCGACTCTGAACGTGGCATTTGCTGGCGCTGTGCCGATTCCCTTTCTCTGCGCGAATTCCTCCAGCTCGGCCCCACCGAATCCGTGCCTGACCACTCCTCTTTGTCACTGCTGTCCCACTAAATTTGGAATAGCGATAACTGGTTGTTGTGTAATGGTATTTTTTGTTTTTCCGGACAAAAAAGTTCGTCTAAATCCCGCCGTTCAAACAAATTGAGCTGAACAAGCCGTAAAACCTGCAGGATAGATTGCCCCAGGCGACTGCGAAATTTGATGAAGGCCACCAGAAGATACGCGCACAACGCGATCCACAGCTGCGTCCGAACCGCGTTCATGCTACCGCCCACGAAGCTCTTCACCTTCAGGTGCTGTTTGATCCACTTGAAGAACAGCTCCACTTGCCACCGCTCCTTGTACAGTGCCGCCACCGTGGTTGCCGCAATATCCAGGGCGTTGGTCACAAACTCGTCTTCCTCACCTCTCGCTTCATCCAGAAAGCGGACTGTCCGGAACACGCCCTCCACTCCTCTGAACCGGATTTCCCGGTCTTCCAGGATACCCGCGCTTTTGCACCCCCGGCGTTTCGCGCCAGACTGCACCGCAGCACCACGCTTCAGGCGTGTGACGAAATGCACACCATCCTTCGTCAAGTCCTGATACCACTGGTAATCCGTGTAGCCCCGGTCAAAGACCACCCAGGAACCTCGGGGAAGACGCAGTTCACGCGCCTTGTTGATCTCGTGGACTCGCCCTGCCGTCATATCCACGAAGCTGGGCAAATAGCCGTCCGCCGCAAGCCCCACATGCAACTGCATCGCCCCCTTGCTGGCGCGGTACGTGGCCCGGCGAAACAGCGAGAGCGGCAGCTCAATCACCGTGGCATCAAGGAGATAGACCTTGCCGCCGTCTTTGAAGCGGAACTTTTGGTTGGGAGGCGCAAGCGATTGACAACGAGCCAAAAGCGCTACGAACACCTTTTCGAACAGCTAGGCGGCTGTCTTTTCATTAGCCCGCGCCAGACTGGAACGACTGAATGAGCCGAGGCCCAGATGATACAGTTTGCGACTTTGCGGTGAAAAGGCATCCACAATGCCGCGTAAACTGTCGCGTCCAGCGAGTTGCCCCACCAGCATGGCCACAAACTGCGTCCACGCAGAAAGGGCGCGGCGGTGTTTCTTTGGTTGAACCGCCCGGCGGACTTGCTCAAATTCATGTCTCGGAAAAACTCTAAGCAATTGGCCGACAACCGTGCTACAATATCCCATGGCTTGGACCTCTTTGGTTTTAATGAACTTTTTGTCAAATCCATTATACCACACCAGGGGCTCCAAGCCTTTATTTTATCCCGAAATCATTGATATTTTGTGGGACAGCAGTGATTTAATGGTATTTTTTGTTTTTCCGGACAAAAAGTTCGTCTAACAGCCCGTTGAAGAAAGGTTGATTTTTCGAAGGGGAGATGAATTCAAATTGCAAATGCACCGGTGAGGGCCTGGTTAAAAACCTCAGTGGGAGTCTGGTAGTGTAAACATTTGCGCGGCCGGTTGTTCAGTTGTTCTGCCGCCTTAACGACCATTGCTTCCGTGATCTTGTGAAAGCTGATGCCCCTTGGAAAATACTGCCGCAAAAGCCCGTTGCTGTTTTCGTTCGTCCCACGCTGCCACGGCGCATGTGGTTTACAAAAATACGTGCGCAGGCCAGTGGCCCGCTCCAGCGCCCTGAAGCCTGCCATTTCCGAACCGTTATCCAGCGTCAGGGTCTGCCGCAGCTTTGGCGGCACAGCACGCAGGCAGGGAATGAGTGCCGCATTGAAGGACGCGGCTGTCTTGTCCTGGACCCTGGCCAGCAAGAGAAAGCGGCTTTTCCGTTCGGTACAGCTGAGCAGCGGCTGCTTTTCCTTTGGAGGCACAGACAAGGTCGGCTTCCCAGTCACCAAAGCGGGTTCTGAGTTCCACAATCCCCGGGCGGCAGCTGATATCAATACGCCCGGGAAACAGGCGCCGGCCCTGGCCATACCTGCTTTGCCGCCTCCGGCCTTTGTGGGCGCGGCGTAAATGGCGGCAACTGGTATCGCCGAATTGTGCCGCTGCATAGACCCAGCGGTAGATAGTCTCTGTACTGATACGCATGCTCTGGTCCTCTGGATACTCCAGACGGATGCGGCCCGCAATCTGTTCGGGAGACCAGTTTGCGCGTAACTTTTCATCGACCCAGGCAAGCAGTTCGGGCCGATTCATACAACGGTAATGCCTTGGTCTCTTTCGTCGTTTCCGGGCACGCCGCTCTGCGCTCTGCGCACAATAGCCTCGTTTTGCGGAGCCCACGTTGCGGCGCAGTTCCCGGGAAAGCGTGCTGTGACTCCTGCCCAGGCGTCTGGCCATTTCCCGGCAGCTCAGGCCCATGGACACAAATATTTCGATACTGATGCGTTCTTCCAGAGTAAGATGGCTATGGGACATGGCGGGCTCCTTCTGGCTGAGTGGTTGTTGGTGCTGCCAACTCTACCAGAATCCCGCCTTGTCCTTCTAGGCTCAGGCCTCATTACTTGCCAAAAAGCAGCAAATCTGGTTGGTTGTGCTCAAGGAGGACGCCATGAGCCAACTTTTCTACCTTTCTGCCGAACAACTCGAACGTATCAAGCCCTTCTTTCCACGTTCACATGGTATTCCGCGGGTCGATGACCGGAAAGTCATCAGCGGCATCATTTATGTCATCAAACATGGCCTGCAGTGGAAAGACGCGCCGCGCGAGTATGGCCCGTACAAGACGCTGTACAATCGTTTTTTGCGCTGGAGCCGGATGGGCGTCTTCAACAATATTTTTACCGAATTGGCAAAAACAGCGGGACAGGATGGCCAGGTGATGATCGATGCGACCCACCTCAAGGCTCATCGTACCGCCGCCAGTTTGCTCAAAAAAGGGCTCTTTCCCGCTGTATCGGCCGCACAAAGGGTGGGCTGAACTCCAAACTCCATGCCCTTTGCGACGGCCACGGCAGGCCTTTGGCCATGAAGCTCACGGCAGGCCAGGTGAGCGACTACAAGGGAGCCGCCCTGCTTATGGATGCCATGGATGCTTTGCCTGAGACCAGGGCGCTGCTGGCGGACCGTGCTTATGACGCCGACTGGTTCCGTGATGCCCTGCGTGCCAGAGGCATTACGCCCTGCATCCCTCCCAGAAGGAGCCGAAAGAGACCTTGCTCGTACGATCAAGATCTGTATAAACAGCGGCACAAGATCGAGATCATGTTTGGCAGGATCAAGGACTGGCGGAGAATAGTCATGCGTTATGACCGCTGCGCACATACCTTCTTTTCAGCTCTGTGCCTCGCGGCTTCCGTCATATTCTATCTCGATTAATGAGGCCTGAGCCTAACTCTTCATGCCCCTACCACGTGGTGCATTTGGAATGAGAATCTACCAGGCGCATCTCCCCGGCAAAAAGGGGAGCGTTGGTCGCCCAGCCGGAGACAACAGACTGTTTATCAACGCGGTGTTCTGGATATTGCGGACAGGAGCGCCATGGCGCGATCTGCCTCCTGACCTTGGGGACTGGAAAAATACCCATCGCCGGTTTTGCCGTTGGCGTGACCGGGGTGTTTGGGAAAAACTCCTTGAAGTGCTCATGGTTGAGCCTGACTATGAGTGGCTGATGATTGATGCGAGCCATTGCAAGGTGCATCCCCATGCTGCCGGAGCGGTTGGCGGCAACCAGGCGATGAGTCGCACAAAAGGGGGCTCAACACCAAAATACATCTGGCCGTGGATGCGCATGGTATGCCGCTCGGAGTTGCTGTTACAGAAGGCACCAGAGCTGATTGCAAGGAAGCGTGCGCATTGATTGACGGTTTGAGCGCGGAGATACTTTTGGCTGATCGCGGATATGACAGCAATGAACTTATAGACAAGGCTGTTGAGTCCGACTGCCAGCCCGTCATCCCGCCCAGAAAAAATCGCAAGGAACAGCACGATTATGACAGAGAACTGTACCGTGTACGGCACCTGGTCGAGAACGCCTTTCTTCACCTCAAGAGATGGCGTGGCATCGCCACGCGTTATGCAAAACGAAGCCTCTCCTTCCTTGCCGCCGTGCAAATCAGATGTATCTCATTGTGGGCAGAAATCATTTGACGACACCATCTAACGTCATTCTGGAAGCCAAACAAAAAAGGCCATTGACCGGAACAATCCGGCCAATGGCCTGTGCGTAAAGATGGCGAGGCTGAGCTTACAGAATCAACCAGGTGGACCAGTTACCATGACCGCCGCAGGGTTGTCCGTACAGATCCTGGACAGCGACCTGGACTGCAACAGTGCTTGCCATAATGCCGGCCCGTGCCACCCAGGTGTCATTTTCACAGACCAGCACAGCAGTCGTTTCCGCCTCGCTTGCAAAGGCACGATTTCCCTGAGCATGGCGTGCATAGATGTTGAAGCTGGCATCGTTCACCATGGTATCGGCTCGTAAATAGACGCCGTTGCTGATGCCAAAGCCCACGGCATGGGGCTCGCCCTTTTGATCCATTCCACTTAAAACGACTCCGCTCACAGCTAGAGTGCCGCCCGATTTGGGGCCGAACAACTCAACGCCCTTCCCGTGTGCCCCGCCGGTGCCGGGCAGTATGCCTATCTCACTGGAACCGTAAACCTGTCCGTCCGTCATGAGTAGTTCCTCGGCACTTTTCAAATTACGTACATCGGATTCTGCTGCGGTGTTGAATGCCCGCATACGGTAGGCGACCACCTGGGGAATGGCAATGGCTGCCAGGATGCCGATAATGGCGACTACGATCATGAGCTCTATCAGGGTAAAGCCCTGAGCACGGCGAATTAGGCGTTTCATAATGATTTGCGGATGCTGGAAAAAGTATCAACCCCGCCGTCCGGGCAGGGGTTGTGTATCACAGCCGGGGATTCATAATGTGTGCCATTTTGCAAAAAAATGTTCGTTCTGGCCGATACGGACACGGAGGCAGGCTGGGACAGGGCCAGAGGCCTGTTCTTAACACCATTGGATCGTCAGACCCTGACGGCAGGGCCGCGTGCAGGTAGAGTCGTTTCCCATAAAAGGTGACATTTTTTTGCCATGAGCGCGAAATGTTGCCAAAATGCGGCAGAGCCGCCCTTTACTGCCAACGACCGGCCAGCAGCAGGCCGCAGTGGGGGCAGCGGCCAGGCTCGGCCGGAAACTCCGCGCAGTAGCCCTGCCGCCGGATGACCAGGCTGCCGCAGGCCGGACACAAGGTGTCGCCCGCGCCGTCCAGCCGCACGTTGCCCAGATAGACGTGGCGCAGCCCAACGGCCCGGCCGATGTCCCGGGCGCGGAGCAGGGTGGCTGTGGGCGTGGGGGGAACATTCTGCAGGCGGCAGGCCGGATGAAAGGCGGAGAGATGCCAGGGCAGATCCGGCGACAGCCCGGCCAGGAACCGCGCCAGGGCCTGGAGTTCCGCCGCATCGTCGTTCAGACCGGGAATGATGAGAGTGGTCACCTCCAGCCAGATGCCCTGGGCGAAGAGCCGGCCGATGGTGTCCAGCACCGGTTGGAGCCGGGCCCCGCAGACGCGGCGGTAGAAGTCATCTGAAAAGGCCTTGAGGTCGATATTGGCCGCATCCAGCCAGGCTCCGGCGCTTTGGGCGGCGGCTTCGCTCATGAAGCCGTTGCTCACCAGAATGTTCGCCAGCCCCGCCTCGTGAGCCGCAAGGCCGCAGTCTTCGGCAAATTCCAGAAAGACCGTGGGCTCCGAGTAGGTGTAGCTGACGCTTTTGCAGCCAGCGGCCAAGGCCATGGCCGCCACGTCCCCGGGGCGGCGCCGCACCGTCGCCGGCATGGGTCTGTCGCCGACCTGGGAAAGGCGGTGGTTCTGGCAGTGCAGGCAGCGGAAGTTGCAGCCCGGGGTGGCAATGGACCAGGTGCGGGTCCTGGACAGAAAATGGTACAGCGGCTTTTTTTCCACCGGATCCACCGCCTCCGCCGCCACCTGGCCGTAGACCAGGGAATACAGTCTGCCGGCCCGGTTTTCCCGGACCCGGCACAGGCCGCGCCCATCCGGCCCGATCCGGCAGCCCTGGGCGCAGAGACCGCAACGCACCATATCGCCTGCCGCCTTTTCGTACCAACGCGCCTCCATCATGTCGCCTCCTGTCGTCACTCCGGGTCCTGCCGCCCTGTTTCCGCTTTGCCTCTGACGCTGCAATACGGTACACTGCAAAAAACAGGAAAAACTCCTTTACCTTTCATTGTATATGCAGGAGCAGCACATGGCACGAGAAAGCAAGGCCAAAACGGCGACCAAAGGCGGGAGCAGGCCTGAAAGCGGGGGCAAAAGCACCGGCAAGACCCCAGCACCATCGCAGCAGGCGCCGGGCGGCTACGACATCCTCTTCAAGGGCGACAATATCGAACTCCTGCGCGGCACCATCCGCCACCACATCATGAGCTTTCAGGGCCGCGATCCCGACCGCGCCGGCAATGAGGACAGCTACCGCGCCCTGTCCTATACCCTGCGCGACGCGCTCATGTACAAGTGGATCAAGGGGCAGAAGAGCCTCTATGCCCAGGCCAGGAAGCGGGTCTACTATCTGTCGATGGAATTTCTGGTGGGCCGCTCGCTCACCAACGCGGTCATCAATCTGGGCATGCAGGAGCCGCTGCATCAGGCCCTGAAAACGCTGGGCACCGATCTCGAGGAACTGCAGAGCTGCGAGGAAGACGCGGCCCTGGGCAACGGCGGTCTGGGCCGGCTCGCGGCCTGCTTCCTCGATTCCATCGCCACCATGGGCATTCCGGCCTATGGCTATGGCATCCTCTACGATTACGGCATATTCCACCAAAGCATCGTGGACGGCTGTCAGGTGGAGACCCCGGACAGTTGGCTCCGCACCGGCTCGCCCTGGCTCTACGAACGCAGCCACTTCATGTATCCGGTGCAGTTTGGCGGCCGCGTGCACAGCTATATCGACCAGGAAGGCCGCTACCGCTCGCGCTGGGTGGATACCAACATTGTCATGGCCATGGCCTGCGACATGCTTGTGCCCGGCTTTCGCAACGACCACGTCATCAACATGCGGCTGTGGCGGGCCAAGGCCTCCCGGGAACTCGACCTGGAGAGCTTCAACGCGGGCGACTATGTGAGCGCTGTGGAAAGCAAGGTCCAGTCCGAGACCATTTCCAAGGTGCTGTATCCCAGCGACGACATTGCCGAAGGCCAGTTGCTGCGGCTCAGGCAGCAGTACTTCTTCGTGGCCGCCACGCTGCAGGACGTGATGCGGCGTTACCGCAAGACCAACGTGCACTTCGAGGATTTTCCGAATCAGGTGGCGATCCAGCTCAACGACACCCACCCGGCCATTGCCATTCCGGAGCTGATGCGCCTGCTCCTGGACGTTGAGGGCCAGAGCTGGGAGCTGGCCTGGGATGTGTGCGTGAAGACCTTTGCCTACACCAACCACACCCTCATGCCCGAGGCCCTGGAGACCTGGAGCGTGGACATGTTCGGCAGCCTCTTGCCCCGGCATCTGGAGATCATCTACGAGATCAACCGCCGCTTTCTCCTGGAGGTGGCGGAGCGCTATCCGGGCAACCTGCGCCGCATTCAGGAGATGTCGCTTATCGAGGAGGGGCCGGTGCGCAAGATCCGCATGGCCAATCTGGCCATCATCGGCAGCCATTCCATCAACGGCGTGGCCGAGCTGCACACCAAGCTGCTGACCGAGCATCTCTTCCGCAACTTCTATGAGATGTATCCGGAGCGCTTCAACGCCAAAACCAACGGGATCACGCCCCGGCGCTGGCTGCTCTGCTGCAATCAGGAGCTGGCCCGGCTGATCGGCGAGAAAATCGGCATGGACTGGGCCACCGATCTGGACAAACTGCGGGCATTGGAAGCTTTTGCGGATGATCCGGAGTTCCGGCAGCGCTGGCGCGAGATCAAGCGCCTCAACAAGGAGAAACTGGCCGCCATCATCAAAAAACGCTGCAACGGCCTGGAGGTGGATCCGGATTCCCTGTTCGACATCCAGGTGAAGCGCATCCACCAGTACAAGCGGCAGCTTCTGAACGTGCTGCACGTCATTCGCCTGTACCAGCACTTCGTCGCGCACCCGGAAAGCACGCGGCCGGCGCGCACCGTCATCTTTGCCGGCAAGGCCGCGCCATCCTACCAGCGCGCCAAGCTGATCGTGCGGCTGATCAACTCGGTGGCCGGGGTCATCAACCGGGACCCGCGGGTGGCCGGCCGGCTCAGGGTGGCCTTTATTCCGAACTACGGGGTCTCGCTGGCGGAACGCATCATTCCGGCGGCTGACCTCTCCGAACAGATTTCCACCGCCGGCACCGAGGCGTCGGGCACGGGCAACATGAAGTTTGCCCTGAACGGCGCCCTTACCATTGGCACCCTGGACGGCGCCAATGTGGAGATCCGGCAGGAGGTGGGGGCGGAGAATATCTTCATTTTCGGCATGACGGCCCAGGAAGTGGAGAGCGAGAAACGGATCAAATCACGGAAGCCCATCCAGATTTACGAACAGAACCCGACCGTGCGGGCAATCGTGGACGCCATTGCCCAGGGCGCTTTCAGCGATGGGGACAGGGAACTGTTCCGGCCCCTGGTGGATGATCTGATGAGTGAAAACGACCCCTACCTGCTGCTGCTGGATCTGGAATCCTACCTGACCTGCCAGGATATGGTAGGCGAGATATACGGCGATCAGGATGCCTGGACGAAAAAATCCATCCTCAATGTGGCGCGCATGGGTAAATTCTCCAGCGACCGCACCATCCGCCAGTATGCGGAGGAAATCTGGGGTATCAGGGTGGAGTGAACGGGATAGTGGAGCTCAAAAAGCGCACAGGCCCCTTGCGAATACTTATGCAAGGGGCTTGTGCGGCACCTTAAAAATGCTCCATGATAAATTTAATGGGTGCAGCATAGCGGGGATCATCCTGGGCAATGGGATGAACCCCGTTTTTGCTGGTTTCGTAAAAATTAAAATCTATATTTGATATATGAGAGAATTCGGAATTATTGTCTTTTACAAAGATGGAATTACCTAGAAAATTGGCGTTAACATTGGTCACAGAGATCATATCAAGCAGTGTGGGCGCGAATGAGAGAGAATTCCTGTATTGACCATCAATGATTTTATTTTTTACTCCTTTATAATGGATAATAAAGGGAACTGTATTGACACCATAGTTATTGTCAAAGGAAAACGTTTTACTCATTTCAGGAGATGGTAAGGAAGCATGATCTGTAGTTATCACAAGAATTGTATTCTCATAAAGTGAGCTGTGTGAGAATTCCTTAAAGAAATCTCCAAACCAGAAGTCATGGTTATAAAATTTATTCAAATATGTCTTCTGACCATCACCATATTTTTTGTCAGAGCTATCCATTCCATGATGAGTTCCTAAGAAATAAGCACAAGCGAAAAAAGGCTTACCTAATTTAGATATCTCTTTGATCTTCTCATAGAGAAATGAATACATCTCTCGATCTGTCAAATCCTTATTCTTTTTGAGGGAATATATCTTGTTAAATTCTATGCTTTTTATCCATGTATTGAATTTACTTTGTTGTGCATGAGGAGACACAAACACGCTATTATATCCAAGGGTATTCATAATATATGCGAGCGAATTTGCCTTTGGCAATTTATCATCAGCACCTACTGCAAGTTGATAGGTTGATGTCAACTGTCCGCGAATGCCCCTGAAAGTAGGCAAAGTGTGATTATAATAATTTATAATATTAATTGATTCATTTTGTATTTTACATAAATTTGACGTTAAATCATTACGCAATATTTGGTAGCTTGTACCTTCAATAAACAAAACAATTATATTGTATTTTTTATTTTTATCGAGGTTGATACCAAATAGTTCATGCGCATTTGCTATTTTACTATTCGTTATGATACTTTCTTTATTAATATGTTGATATGAGCAAATATCTATTACTTTTGATGTAGTATCTATAAAATTATGCACAGGGAAATTAATAAAGGAGTATTCAATAAACAAGTAGATAGCCATTAGGGGAATGAATGATATTTTCTGATATTTTTTATAGATGAATCTTTTATTAAAAATAATGAAATCAATAACAAATAACAAGATATAAAATATTGAAATAAATATCAATATAAAAATTTGATTTCCTATATCTCTAAAATATTGTATATTTAATAATACAAGTGGAACTATATATTCTCCCGTGCTGTATATGCTTGATATTTGCAAGGAATTTATTATAATCAAAGGGAAAATAAAGAAAGCAATAATGGTTTTATTCTTGCAAAAATACATAAAAATAAATAACATCATTGATTCAGGGATTACTGAAAAAATCAACCCTGTTCCTTGCGTGGCAAGCCAGCATAATCCAATTTTTAATAGTAAACTTGTTAAGATGATATATTCGTGTATTGTTTTCATACGTGTAGAATGATAGGAAGAAATTCGGTCCAGCGCTTTGACAGCCTGCTTATTTTACAATAAAATCAAGATAGTACCAACAACTAGCTGGATTTATCCCAATTAATTCACAGGTCGTTCAACGAAAATATATATCCTCCTCCTCGCTGCTTTCGCACCCCACATTTCATCTCCTACATTTTGCTAGATGACTGTTTTTCTTCGGCTCAGACGATACCCAATACCCGCAACATGGGGAGACGTTCTTTGGCGAAGCGGGCAGCCAAAGAATGCAGTTCTGCAAGATTTTCTTCGGGCGAGTTCAGTATATGACCTTCCTTGACAACTTTACTGCCCCCTGCTGAGAGCTGTTGCCAAGCATATTCTACCCACTGCTGCGTTTCGCGCTGTCCTTGTCTGAAGTTTTGCAAAAAAAGCTGTTCGACCCGGCTGACAGCAATGCCGCCACCCGTCAATGGACTGGACAGGAAGGCGATGTCATTACTCGCCTTGGACTGATTGCATAAAAAGGCATTGAGTCCTTCAGTTTGAGCCTTTGTTTGATGCATACTCTCTTCAGCCTGCACCGGCTCCATGCAGCCCTTGCCCAGCAGAACCACAATTCCCTGATAGAGTTGTTTGAATTTCAGGGTTTTTCCCTGCAGTTCCTCTTCGATCTGGCGCAGGGTTCGAGGCTGATAATCGGACATCAGCTCAAGGATGGGCTTGTAAATTTCCGGTTCCAGATCCACCTTGCCCAGCGCCTCTGTTACCTGGAGCGAGACTTCCGAGACCGGCATCGTTAGAATATATTGCTGATTCTGCAAGATAGATTCTCGTTCTTTTTTGTTCATCTCTCTGGGTTCTTTAACCCAGTAATCCCAGCGGAACTGCCGGTTGATCATGAAATCATTGACTGATTCTCTGAAGACAGGATCAGTGATACTTTGCAGAAAGGCCTCCTGCTCACTGCTGATGTTGAATCCGTTGATATGATAAAGATATCTGGCAGAACAGATATACTCGAGTTGAGTACTTTGAAACCACTGCACTATATCGGTAAAGTGCATAGGATACCAGTCACGGTTAAAGTATTCATGAGCAAGATAGTGGGCATCCTTTTTGTGCATGCTCTTTAAGCGATTGCGGATATTGGGATTAACCAAGGCAAAACCAGGATTGGTCGCCAGGAATCTGTCAAGAAAAGCAATACATTCTCTAACTTGCTCAAGCCGGTGCTGTCTGGGGTCTGCCGTGCTGACCATATATTGGGTCATCAGGTGGCGCAGGGAGAGAAAATCCGCCCAGCCGGGCAACGTGTTGTAGCTGATGTAGAGCACGCCGCCCGGCTTGAGTTTCTTTTTCAGAAAATCAACGATAACGCGCCGGTTGTTGTTGGAGATCCAGCTCCAGATGCCGTGCAGGCCGATAAAATCGAAGTCAGGCAGGTCCTTGCGTTTGGCGAAGCTTTCAAAGGAATCGTTGCAAAGCTGGACATGAACCCCGGATGCCGCCGCCATTTTCTGGGCAAAGGCTGTCTGTTCCGGCATGAAGTCTGTGCCATACCACTGCACAGTCGAGGCCGCTGCATGAATATTGACGCTCAGGCCCTGACCAAAGCCCAGTTCGCAGGCGCTTCGCACCTCCGGGCAGGCCACATTGTAGTCCTGCAGGGCAATTTTGGCGTGAAGGGGGTTCAATTCACGGTAATAGCCAAAGGTATAACCCACATCGGTGAAATAGCCTTCCGTCCAGTCGCTCATGCTGTTGTTCCTGGCTTAGATAGTGTTAGATTTGGGGATTCAGCCCGCCTGCACGAGCAGATGCTCCCGGTAATAGCGCAGTTCGGCGATGGATTCCCGGATATCTGGCAGGGCCAGATGCCGGTGGTCCTTCCCGAAATGCGGCAGATCGGGCCGCCAGCGGGAGGCCAGTTCTTTCAGCGCGCTGACATCGATATTGCGGTAGTGGAACCAGTGTTCCAGTTCCGGCATCCGGGCCAGAAGAAAGCAGCGGTCGTGCCAGATGGTGTTGCCGCAGAGCGGCGATTTGCCGGGATTGACCCAGGTCCGCACAAAGTCAAGCGTCGCCACCTCGGCCTCTCGGCAGTCGACTTTGCTCTGCCTGACCCGCTCAATCAGACCGGAGGCCGCATGATGGCGCTGGCACCAGTCGTTCATGCCCGCGAGCACGCTTTCCGTCTGGTGAATGGCGATAATCGGCCCCTGGGCCAGTTCATTCAAATCGCTGTCGGTGACGATCGTGGCCACCTCGAGGATAACATCCGTCTCGGGCTTCAGTCCGGTCATCTCCAGATCCATCCACACCAGATTGCTGTCCCTGTCCATGTCCATGCCTCAGGAAAAATCCAGCCCTTCCAAAGAAAAACGGGCAGTTGCCGGCAATCAGCGTACCCGGCCCGCGCTGCCCAGCACTTCGGTATTCTTGTGCACGATCAACTCGATCAGAGCATCCCGGGCCGGGCCCAGATATTTCCTCGGATCGAACTCGCCCGGTTTTTCGGCAAAGACCTTGCGGATGATCGCGGTCATGGCGAGCCTGCCGTCGCTGTCGATATTGATCTTGCAGACCGCGGAGGCTGCGGCCCGGCGGAGCTGTTCTTCCGGGATGCCGGCAGCGTTTTCCATTTTGCCGCCGTACCGGTTGACGAGCGCCACATACTCGGGCAGGACCGAGGAGGCGCCGTGCAGCACGATCGGGAAGCCGGGCACGCGCCTTTCGATTTCATCGAGAATGTCGAAGCGCAGGGGAGGAGGCTGCTCCCCGGGTTTGAGCCTGAACTTGTAGGCCCCGTGGGAGGTGCCGATGGAAATGGCCAGACTGTCTACGCCGGTTGCGTTCAGAAATTCCTCCACCTCCTGCGGCCTGGTGTAGGAAGAGTGCTCGGCGCTCACCTCGTCCTCGATGCCGGCCAGAACCCCCAGCTCCGACTCCACGCTCACCCCGTGGTCGTGGGCATAGGCCACCACCTCCCTGGTGATGCGGATGTTCTCCTGAAAGGATTCATGGGAGGCGTCGATCATGACCGAGGAAAAGCCGCTGTCCACACACTCCTTGGCCAGCTCGGCGGAGCCGCCATGATCCAGGTGCAGGGCAATGGGAATCGGCCGGCCCAACTCTTCGGCCAGATCCACGGCGGCCCTGGCCATATGGGGCAGGAAGGCGGTGCCGATGTACTTTCTGGCGCTGCCGGAAACCTGCAGAATGAGTGGCGAGGCACTCTGCACGCAGCCCGTGACAATAGCCTGCAACTGCTCCATATTGTTGAAATTGTAGGCAGGAACCGCGAATTGCTCTTCCATGGCCTGGGCAAACATGGCTCTGGTGTTGACCAGACCCAGCTCGGTATAGTGCAGTTTTTTCATGGCAATCCTCCGAAAGTGTCAGAAAGGAAGGGGGCCGCCACTGGCATCCGGCAAACCCTGCAACAGCGGCAGTGTACCCCAGGCCTGAGGGTATCGCCAAGCGAAAAGCTTAGAGCTGCCGCACCGGAACCCGGTCCAGCAGGGCGGTTTTCACCGCGGCAATGGGCACTTCCCTGCGGTGGAAAATGCCGGCGGCCAGGGCCGCGTCCGCATTCGTTGTCGTGAAAAGCGCCACAAAATGATCCGTGCAGCCAGCGCCACTGGAGGCAATGACCGGAATGCCCACCGCGTGCCTGACCGCGCGGACCAGTTCCAGGTCAAAACCCGCACCTGTGCCGTCGCGGTCGATGCAGTTGAGCAGAATTTCCCCGGCGCCCAGGTGCTCGCAGACGGCAGCCACGGTGAGCGCATCCACCGGCCGGCCCTCGCGTCCCCCCTGCACCGTGCACTGGTACCAGCAGAAGCGCTCGCCCTCCGGCCCGGGCTCGGCGGTCTCGATGCACTGGATATGCGCTGCCGGCACTTTTGCGGGATCGTGCACATAGACCCGGCGCGGGTCTATGGAAATCACCACCGCCTGATTGCCGTAAACCCGGGCGATCTGCTCGATGGACGAAAGACCGCTGGCCTTGCCGCTTTGCAGGTACTGTTCCACAATGGCAACCGCGTCGGAGCCGATGGAAACCTTGTCCGCTCCGGCCCGGAAGTAGCGGGCCGCCACCTCGAGCGCGGAGCTGAACACGCCGTTTCGGTCCGTGAAGTCCCGAATGCCGCCGCCAATGGTCAGGGGCACGAAGACCAGCTTCGCGGTCTCTTCCAGAACCCGCAGCATGGGTTGGTCGTGCAAGGGAAAGTCCCGGAAGCCGGTGATGTTCAGAAAGGTGATCTCGTCCGCGCCCTGCCGGTAATAGTCTGCGGCCAGGGCCACGGGCTTGCCCAGATTGCGCACCCTGCCCGCCTCGCGCACGTCGTACCGGTCGCCCTTGGTGACCACCAGATCGCCCCGATCGTTGGCCCGCACGTCCAGACAGGCGATGATGCGTTTGGCCAGGGCCGTCTTTTCCGGGCAACGCGGCGGCAGGATGGCTTCCGCTGCGCGATCCGCCTTCAGAAAATTCTCCAGCAGCCGCAAACCGGCCTGCCCGCTTTTTTCCGGATGAAACTGGGTGGCGATGCGCTGGCCGTCTGCAATCGCACTCACAAAGGCCGTGCCGTAATCGGTCAGGGTCAGCGCCTCCGGGCCGCTGCCTGCTGCCGGGACATGGTAGGAATGGACAAAGTAGAGTTTCTCGCTGCCGTCAAAACCGGCCAGAAACGGGGAGGCCTTGCAGGCCCGGATGCCGTTCCAGCCGATATGCGGCACCGGCAGTTCGCCCGCAAAGCGCCGCACCCTGCCGGGATACAGGCCCAGCCCCGCTTCGTCCGGGGCCTCCTCGCTGCCCTCGTAAAGGGCCTGCAGGGCCACACAGATGCCGAAAAAGGGCCGGCCGGATCTGAGATGGCGGATCAGCGGCTCCCGCAGGCCCTTTTCCCGCAGGACCCGCATGAGTTCGCCGTAATGGCCCACCCCGGGAAACACCAGCTTCTCGGCACTGGCAAGGTCCTCCGGACTGCTCACCAGCCGGACCTGTTCCCCCAGATGCTCAATGGCGTTGACGACCGAGCGCACATTGCCCGCGCCGTAATCAAGCAGGCTTATCATCGGATCCTCTCAGAAATTCATTTGCAGGCCCAACCCGAAGGCCCACTGGCTTTCCCTGTCGGCTTCCGGCTTTTCCCGGTGCCAGTAGTGACCGGCCGTGACCTCGCCAAAGAGCCATTCGCGCCAGACCGGCTGCCGCCACTTCATCAAAATGCCATAGTCCGCCACAGCCACGGGCGCGCCGGTTTCGCCATCCAGCAGAAATTCGCCCGAAAGCTGCCGATTGCCTTCGAAACGCCGATGCAGCCCGATGGAACTGTACCAGTCCAGCCCATCGTCTTCTTCGGAAAGTGTGCCGGAGTTCAGCCAGCGCAGGCTCAAATCCGAGGTCAGGGCGTGCTCGAATTCCAGAACCGTGGTTTCGCCCAGGCCATCGTTCAGAGCCCAGTACGGCGTTTCCTGAAAGAACAGGCGGCACTTTTCGGCGAAAGTCCACTCCTGCTCGTAGCGCAGCTTGAGATAGGGCTTGTACAGATCCCGCAGGCCCATGTGAAAACTCACATGGTCAAAGAAGCGCAGGCGCATCCCGGCGAACAGGGTTTCATCGTCCTTCTTGCTTTCCCGGAACACGCGCTTCTGGTCCATGAGCGTATCCGGCCGGCTGCGCACCAGGTCTTTTTCATTTTCGCTGCCGATAAAGAAATCGGCCCGCTCTTCCAGATTGGGCAGCCTGAGCTTCACCCGGAAGCGGACATGCGCATCCGCCCTGTCGTGTTCGCGCCAGACCAAACGCATCCGGATCCGGCCATTGGAGACGCGGCCGCCCTGCTCGAAGGGCTTGTCGCCGAACCAGCTGTCTATGCCCCGGGCCACCCATTCGGTGGCCTCGCGCACCTGGGAGCGGGAATCTTCCCAGGTATAGCCCTCTTCCTCTTCCGCCTGGACAGCGTCTCCAGCGCCCACAGGCTCCGCCGTTTCGGCCTCGTTCCGGGCCTGGGCCGCTGCAGGCGGCGAAACCCTGCCCTTGCCGCCCGCCAGCGCCGGGGTTGCGGTGCCCTGGTCAGCCATTTCCGCCCAGGCCGGAGGCAGGGCCGCAGGCAGGAGCGTGCCGCTCAGCAGGAGCAGGCCTGCCCGGATTGGGACGGAGCGAAAAAGGCGATTCATTGTGGTGCACACCTGAAGGCAATGGGTCCATTCCGGCATAGCCGCATCTCTTTGTGCAACTGCGGGCGGCGTTTTCGTGGCAAAGCCGGCTGCAATATTGCATATTCATCCCGGCAGACCAAAGAGGTCTCTCCGATATGTACCCAGCTTCCTGGCCAGCGTCAATTTTTCCGTCAGAATCACCACGTTTTTATGCAAGCCATGCTCCTGGCCGCGGGCTTCGGCACCCGGCTCAAACCCTATACCGATATCCGCCCCAAGCCGCTTTTTCCGGTGCTGAACCGGCCCCTGCTGCTTTGGCATCTGGAGCGCCTGCGTCAGACCGGCTTTGCGCGCGTGCTCGTCAACGCCCACCATCTGGCCGGGCAGATAGAGCGGGCTGTGGCCGGCCTGCCCGGCGTGCAGTTGCAAGTGGAGCCGGAAATTCTGGGCACGGGCGGCAGTCTGCGCGAGGCCCTGCCCCGGCTCGCCGCCGAGCCGCTTTTGGTGCTCAACGGCGACGTGTATCACGAGCTGGATCTGGCAGCGCTCTGGACGCAGCACCAGCAAAGTACTCATGCGGTCACCATGGCCCTGCATGACCTGCCCCGCTTCAATACCGTACAGGTGCGGGGCAGGACTGTCAGCGGCTTCGGCCGGGCAGCGGGCGCCCTGGCCTTTACCGGCATTCAGGTGGTGAATCCGGAGATCATCGCCCGGATTCCGGCGGCCCGCTTTTTTCACATCATCGATCTGTACCGGCAGATGGCGCCCCTGGGCTGCATCGGCTATGCGCGGGTGGACGGCGTCTTCTGGCAGGACATGGGCACGCCCGCCGATTATCTGGACCTGCACCGTCGGCTTCTGGGGCCGGGAGCATGGCGCATTGCCGAAACGGCCCTGGTGGCCGGAAGCGCCAGACTGGCCGGCTTCGGCTGCATTGGGGAAAGGGCCGTCATCGCCCCCGGCGCGACGCTCTCGGACTGTGTGGTCTGGGACGGTGCCTCCATTCCGCAGGGCTGTTACCGGCAGCGCATCCTGACCGGCGATCCGCGCCTCGACAGCCAGACACAGGGAGCTATCCAGCCATGAATCACAGGGAAATCGAGCGCCTTTTGCAGCATCCGGAGAGCATCCTGCAGGCCGACGGCTCTTCCCGCCGCTTCTTCCGCCTGAAGAGCGGCCGGCGCCCGCTGCTGGCCATTCTGCCGCCTGAACAGGCCGGGCCGAAGGAGCTGGCCGAAGCCCGAAGCGTGGCCTGCATTGGCCGCCATCTGCACGCCAGGGGTGCGGCCACGCCGGAGATTTTCGCCTGGGATGCGGAGAGCGGGCTCGTGCTCTGCGAGGATTTCGGCGACACCAGGCTGCACGACATCGGCCCTGGCCATCCAGAACGCCTGCGGCTCTACGAGGAAACGGTCGTGGCTCTGGCCTGCATGCAGGTCAGGGCCGCAGAGGGCTTTGACCCGGCCTGGTGCTGGGACACGCCCCGCTATAACGAACAGCTCATGCAGGAGCGGGAATCCGGCTACTTCCTCCAGGCCTGCTGCCGGGATCTTTTGGGCCTCTCCTTTGACGGGGCCGGGCTGGCCCACGAGTGCCGCCTCCTGGCCGCGAGCGCCGCTCAGGCGCCTGCCTGCTATTTTCTGCACCGGGACTGCCAGAGCAGAAACATCATGCTGCCGGCCGGCCGGCCGGCCTTCATCGACTTTCAGGGCGGCCGGCTTGGCCCTCTGGCCTATGATCTGGCCTCGCTCCTGATCGATCCCTATGCCGCGCTGCCGGAGGCAATGCAGGCCCATCTGCTCGAACACTACCTCGCGGCCCTGCTGCGGCTCACCCCCTATGACCCGGAGCGCTTCCGCCACGAATACCGGCTCCTGGCCGTGCAGCGCAACCTGCAGATCATGGGCGCCTTCGCCTTTCTGAGCCAGGTCAGGGGCAAGCCCTTCTTCGCCGCTTTTCTCGCGCCCGCGGCCGCCTCGCTTGCCACCCTGCTTGCGCACGAAGCCTTTGCCCGGTATGCTGGCCTCCGCACCTTGGCCTGCCTTTGTCATCAGCATTTCAGCGCACCATGAACACCATCCCCCTTGTCGCCCTGATCGGCCGCCCCAACGTGGGCAAATCCACCCTGTTCAACCGCCTGACCCGTCGCCGCGACGCCCTGGTCGATCCCAGCCCGGGGGTCACCCGCGACCGGCACTATGCCAAAATCGACTGGGAAGGGCATGCCTTCAGCCTCGTGGACACCGGCGGCATCGAGGAGGACGATGGTCTGGGCGGGCATATCCGCGAGCAGGCGCTTGTGGCGGTGGAGGAGGCGGACATCATCTTCTTCCTCCTGGACGGCCGCGAGGGCCTGACGCCGGGCGACCTGGAGATTGCAGGCCTGCTCAGGCGCTCGCAGAAGCCCGTGTTCCCTGTCGTGAACAAAATCGACGACGCGGACCTGGAGAACGAACTCCTGCCGCCCTTCTGGGAGCTGGGCGTGGACAAGGTCTGGCCGCTTTCCGCTGATCACGGCTATGGCTTTGCCGAACTCATGAGCGCCTTGCTGCCGCTTTTGAACAGCGAAGCCCGCCATGAGGAACTGCCGGAAAACACGCTCAGAGTGGCCTTTCTGGGCCGGCCCAATGTCGGCAAGAGTTCGCTCATCAATGCCATCACCGGCGAGTCGCGGATGCTGGTTTCGGAAGTGGCCGGCACCACGAGGGACGCCGTGGACACCCGGCTCAGTTGCGGCCAGTACGCCTACCTCCTGATCGACACGGCGGGCATCCGCCGCCGGGGCAAGACCACGGACAAGCTGGAAAAGTTTTCGGTGCTGAAAACACTTGGCGCCATCGGCCGCTGCGATATTGCCCTGGTGCTGCTGGACGCGGGCGAGGGCATCACCGAGCAGGATACGAAAATCATCAGCTATGCGCAGGAACAGGGCCGGGCGCTCATGGTGCTGATCAACAAGTGGGATCTCCTGGAGCGGGAGCGCAAGCGCCAGCTCCAGCTTCTGGAGGAGGTGCGGGAAGCGGTGAAATTCGTCTCCTTTGCGCCGATTCTGAAAGTCTCGGCCAAAAACGGCAGGGGCATCAAACGGCTTTTCCCGGAGATGGGCAAGATTCAGCGCCAGTTCCACAGCCGCTTTCCGACCTCGGCCCTGAACCGCCTGCTGGCCGATGCCGTAGCCCAGCACGAACCACCCCTGCACAGGGGCCGCCGCCTGAAGTTCTACTACACGGTCCAGTTGGCCACTGCCCCACCGCGCTTTGTGGTGGTGAGCAATGCCCCCAGGGCCGTGCATTTTTCCTATCAGCGCTATCTGGTCAACTGCTTCCGCGACGGCCTGGGGCTCGACCGTGTGCCGGTGCAGATCTTTTTCCGGGAAAGAAGCGGGAGAAGGGCAAAAAAATAGCGGTGCCAGAGAGTGTGCGGGCAGAAAACGGGCATCCTGCCATGGGCGGGATGCCCGTTTTTCCTGCCAAGCGGCATGCAGGGCCAACGCACAAAGCGCGGCGGCAGATCAGCTCAAGCCATGAGCGGCAGCAGGGCCTCGTGGAGATGGCCGTTGCTGGCCAGAATGTGGGGGATGAAGGGCGAATAGGCGGCCCCATTCATGCCGGTGACCCGGCCGCCCGCCTCCAGCACCAGCAGCCAGCCGGCCGCGCTGTCCCAGGGGCTGAGCTGGACTTCATAGTAGGCATCCAGCCGGCCGCAGGCGACATAGGCCAGATCCATGGCGGCGGAACCACCCCGGCGTATATCCTGCACCTGCGTAAGCACCCGGCCCAGCCGCTGCACAATGCCGGGCAGACCATGCTCCCGTTCGTAGGGAAAGCCGGTTGCCACCAGCGCTGCAATCAGGCTGGCGTTTGCCGTGACCTGAATGGCCCTGCCGTTCAGCGCCGCGCCGCCGCCCCGGGCGGCTGTGAACAGCTCGTTCAGAAAGGGCGCGTACACCACGCCCACGAGGGGCCGGCCCTCCTGCAGGAGGGCGATGGACACGGCAAAAAACGGGAAGCCATGGGCAAAACTGGTCGTGCCATCCAGGGGATCGACCAGCCACAGGCTCTGATGGCGCGCGAGCTCGTGGGAGGCGCTCTGTTCTTCGCTCATGATGGCAATGTCCGGCGTTTTTTCCCGCAGCAGGCTGCAAACCGCCTGCTCGGAGGCCAGATCAGCCTCGGTCACCAGATTGACTTGGCCTTTGTGGACAATGTCGTGGTTTTGGCCGTAGCGGGCCAGCAGGATATCGCCGCCCGCCCGGGCAGCCTCGGTGGCAATGCGCAACAGCGCAGCCAGTCTCTTGTGGTCAGTGGCAATCGGGGACATGGGAAAGGTGAGGAGGAAGTGAACGGAAAAGAGACCGCCGCAGCGCCCTCAGGAACTTGTTGTTTCCTGCCAGAGGGCGAGTGCGGCCCGGTACACCGGGGTTCGGGGCAGAGCGAGGGCCTGGGCGGTGGCGTTGACCGCCTCTTTCAGGGAGGCGCCGCATTCGTCCCGGTGCCAGCGGAGCATGGCCGCCAGATCCTCGGCGCCGGCCGTGGGCTGGCCCTCATGACCGGCAATCACGAGCACCAGTTCGCCCTTGACGCCGGCCGCCACCCGGTCCCGCAGTTCGGGCAAGGCGCCGGCGAGCCGCTCTTCGTGCAGCTTGGTCAATTCGCGGAAGAGCTGCGCCTGGCGCTCGCCAAAAACGGTGCACAGATCCTGAAGGCAGGCGTGGATGCGGTGCGGGGCTTCGTAAAAGACGAGTGGACAGGGCAAGGGGGCCAACCTGCGCAGGCATTGCTGTCTGGCCGCAGAGGTGGCGGGCAGGAAGCCGCCGAAATAGAAATCGTGGCTCTCGAGCCCGGCCAGGGCCAGGGCTGTCATCAGGGCGCTGGCGCCTGGCACGGCCGTAACCGTGATGCCCGCCGCTCTGGCCAGCCGGACCAGTACCGCGCCGGGATCGGAAAGGCCCGGTGTGCCCGCATCGGTGATCAGGGCGATATTCCGGCCGGCCCGCAGCAGTTGCACAAGCTGGGCCCCGCGTTCCCGCTCCTTTTCCCGGTAATAGCTGATCAGCCGGGCGCTGATGCCGTAATGGGCGCAGAGCCTGCGGCTGTGGCGGGTATCTTCGCAGGCGATGCAGTCTGCCTTTTTCAGGGCCTCCACAGCGCGGAAACTCATATCGGCCAGGTTGCCGATAGGCGTGGCCACCAGCGTGAGGGTGCCGGCCTGGGGATCGGGGCTGGGCATGGCTCAGAGGGCAATGCGCTTTTCGGCGGGCAGCTCCGGATTGGGCCGGTACAGGAGCAGAACCCGGCCGACCACCTGGACGAGTGCCGAACCGCTTTCCCGGGCCAGCTCTGCTGCCGCCTCTTCCCGCTGGATGGGAGCATTCTGTCCGATTTTGATTTTAATCAGCTCCCGGGTTTTGAAGGCGGCTCTGGTTGCGGCAATCAGGTTGGCGCTCAGGCCTTCCCTGCCGGCCAGCACCACCGGGGCCAGTTCGTGCCCCAGGCTGCGCAACTGTTTTTTTTGCGGGTTGGTCAATACTGGAGGCTTTGCTGCTTTTGTTTTCGTCATGGCAATCAGCCCGAATCAGCCGAAGAGGCTGGTAAAGATACGGTAGCCGCCTACAAAGGTGCCCAGTGCAGAACCCAGGGTACTGAAGAAGAAGACCAGAAAAATGCGGAGCAGCCGGTTGCGCCACCAGCCCATGACGGTGCAGATGTCCTGGTGGATCCGCTCGAATTCCCGGACAATGGGCGGGCGGCACATGACCTGGGCAAAGGCGCAGACATAGCCCACGCCAATCAGGGGCGTCAGGCTGGTGAAGGGGGCGCCGCAGAAGGCCGCGGCCACGGTGACGGGGTGTGCCCAGGCCAGGGCCGCGCCAATGGCTGCCGGAATGCTGTTGACCAGAATCCAGTAGAGCGCGTTGGCCTCGAATTGCCCGGCGCCGTGACGGAAGCCGGTTGCCGCCAGCGCCGCCAGAATGAGCAGGGGAATCATCCAGGCCGCCACTTTCCAGCCCCTGGAGACCGGCAGAACCGTGGTCATTTCCGGGATGGCCGCGCTGTTGTCTCTGGCCATTTGGCGGCAGAGTCCATCCAGATGGCCGGCGCCCACCACCGCCACGATGCGGCTGCCCTGTGCCTGCCGGATCTGCTCGGACATGTAGATGTCCCGCTCGTCGATCAATACCCTTTTGGCCTGGGGCAGGGCCTCGCCCAGCTCGGCCATCAGCCCGGCCATGACATCCTGCCTGCGCATGGCGGCCAGCTTGTCCTCGTCCAGCTCGGTTTTTTCAAAGAACGAGGCGATGAGCGCGGCCAGCAGGTAGCCCTTTTTGAGCCATGGCGTGTTGTGCCAGGCCCGGCGCAGGGTGATGCGCACGTCGCGGTCGCAGAGCACCAGGGGAATGTCCAGGGCTTTGGCGCTTTGCGTGGCCTGCAAGAGCTCTGCTCCGGGCGACATGCCGGTCTGGTCGCCCAGCCGCTTTTGGTACGAGGCGAGAATCAGGTTGGCCAGAAGGGTGCAGAGCTGTTTGCTGCGAATGAGCTGCTTCAGATCCAGCTTTTCCCAGGCCTGGCGGTTGGCCAGTGCCTGATAGCGGTGCTGATCGAGCTCGACGCAGACACAGTCCGGCCGCTCTGTGGCAATGACCTGCTCGACCAGTTCCCGGGACTGTCTGGACAGATGGGCCGTGCCGACCAGTAAAACGCTTTTGCCCGGAATGGCGACGACACGGACATCATCGCCGTATTGCCGGGACGGAAAAGGGGGCTGTGTCATGGCTGCTGTATGGAAAAGCGGGAAAGGACGCCGGGCATCAGAGCTTCGGGAGAAAAGGCAAACTGCCGTGGCCCGGGTGGTCACGGCAGTTGAAAAAAATTCAAGACTGCCAAAACGGACAGGAGTCCGGCTCAGCTCTTTCTGACCAGCAGACGGTTGCCCACCTCGATCTTGCTGGAAGACAGCTTGTTCCACTTTTTGAGCTGCTCCACGCTGATGCCGCTCTTGCGGGCAATGGCCTGCATGGAGTCGCCCTTCTGCACCACATACCAGGATTTGGGCGCCGCTTTCTTGCCGGCGACCGGCTGCTTGACCGCGGTTTTGCTGGCCACGGTAACGGCGACTGCCTGTTTGCCGGCTGTCTTGTGCTGGCTCACCAGGGCCTTTGTCGTCTCGGGGCCTTGCTGCGTTTGGATCTTGCTAGCCAGCTGAGTCGCCGCGGCTTTGGCCCAACCCTGCACGGCCACAGGCTTTGCAGGAGCGGCGCTGGTTTTGGCTGCACTGGTCAGGGCGAGTGTGACGCCTCTGGCCGCCGGGGCGGCGCCCTGCCCCTTGTACAGGGCGAGTTGCTGGCCAATCCGAAGATCGTTCTTCTGACCGAGCCCGTTCCATTTTCTGAGCTGTTCGACGCTGACCCCGTGCCTGCTGGCAATGGCGTGCAGGGTGTCGCCCTTTTTCACATGATAGCTCTGCCGGGCGCCCGGGCGGATGCCGGCCACCCTGGCCGGACCCGCCTGCCTCTTGTTTTTGGCCAGGAGCACGCTGCTCGCCGCCACTGGAATCTGCAGACGCTGGCCAACCTGCAGGCTGGAGACCCGCAGCCGGTTCGCCTGCAACAGCTCGGTCATGCGAATCTTGTACTGCCGGCTGATGGCGTTCAATGTCTCGCCTTTTTTGACAACATGGGTGGCGTAAGCAGCCGCGTGACGCGGGGCGGATGCCGGGGCCGGACGGCGCTGCAGCCTGTCTATATTGGCCAGCACAACCTTGCTGCTGCCTACGGGCACCCTAAGCGCATATTTCTGCCGGGGCGGAGTCTGGCTCCGCAGCAGCTCGTTGTTCAGAGCGCGCAGGTGCCGAAGCGGGGCGCCGGTCGTCTCGGCCACCGCGCCCAGGCTGGTGTTGCCGGGCACATGGACCACCTCGTAGCTGGGAGACGCTTCGTAATCGATGTCGTCAAAGCCGTAGGCCGTGGGGTTGCGGGCAATGATGATGGCGGCAATGAGTTTCGGCACGTAGCGTTTGGTTTCGGCGTACAGCGCATCCGTGGCTGCGAGTTCCCAGAAATTGTTGGTACCGCCATCCCGAATCGCCTGCTCGACCTTGCCTTCCCCGGTGTTGTAGGCTGCCACGGCCAGGTGCCAGTCGCCAAACTGACGGTAGAGCTTGTCCAGGTAACGCACCGCCGCCCTGGTGGCCTTGGCCGGCTCCCGGCGCTCATCCACCCAGGAGTTGATAGCCAGATTGTAGCGCCGGCCCGTGGCTGGCATAAACTGCCACAGACCTCCGGCTCCGGCTCGGGAGACGGCGGAGGGGTTGCAGCCCGATTCGATCATGGCGAGGTAGGCCAGTTCCCGGGGCAAACCCGCCGCGCTCAGTTCCTTTTCAATCACCGGCATATAGCGGGCGGAGCGGGCCAGCCAGCGGGCGAACATGTCGTGCTGCCGGCCCTGAAACAGGTCCAGGTAATAACTGACCTGCCGGTTGACCAGCACGGGAAAATCATAATCAGACAGGACGTAGCCGCTTGGGATGGCCGTGCCGGAGCCGGGCTCGCCGACACTTTGCCAGGCGCCCAGACGGTCGAGTTCGGCGATTTCCTCACCCGCGCTTTCTTCTGGTTCGGACAGGGTGGATTCGACCTCTTCCTCATCGTCGGCGGGCAGGGCATAGGCCTTGCTGTGCTTGAATGCTTCCCCCTGCAGCGGGCTGGGCTGGCCTGCCGTTTTGTGATGGGAGGAGCAGGAGGTCAGAAGAAAAAACGAGCAGAGCACAGCTGTGCAGCACAGATTTCTTCGCGAAAGTCTCATGGGAAGCAGCTTGCTGATGATATTGTATAACGTGTTAAAATAATTACACTTGTTTATAAACAATCAGGATAATGACAGCAACATGGCGGTAAACTGAACATTTGTATCATATCAGCAGAGGGAAATGCAAGAAAAAGCGGCTGAAAGAGACTCGGCGGGAGCTTTTTCAGGAGGGTCTGATTTCGGAGCCTGTACGCAGCCGCCCTGCCGGCCGTGCCTGGCGTGCTCTGTACGCACAGGGCTGTTCACGCTTCCCAACTCGGCGCGATCAGCGTAATTGTGGAACGAGGCAACGCCGGGCTTGCCGGAAGGGCCCCAGTTTTTCGTGTCCCCTGGCTTATCAGCCCGTTGAAAAAGTCTTCAGGCAAGGCATAATGATGCACAGGCGATCAAACTTTGTCGAGGAGGCAGTATGAGTCCTGGTCGGAGGCAGGCAGAGCAGAAGAGCATGTGGCTGACCTATGATCAGCTGCCCCAGAGTCAGGGGCATGTCTTTTACGAGCGGCTGCAGAAGCTCCTGCACCAGAAAGCATTTGACGCCTTCCTCGAACAGCTCTGTGCGCCCTTTTACGCCGAAAAGCTCGGCCGCCGGTCCATCCCGCCGGGCCGCTATTTCCGCATGCTTTTGATCGGCTACTTCGAGGGCATCGACTCTGAACGCGGCATCTGCTGGCGCTGTAGCGATTCCCTTTCTCTGCGCGAATTCCTCGGGCTCGGCCCCACCGAATCCGTGCCTGATCACTCCTCCCTGTGCCGCATCCGGGGGCGTCTGCCGCTGGAAGTGCATCACGAAATGTTTGTCTTTGTGCTGCGGATTTTGGAGCAGGCCAAGCTGCTCAACGGGAAATACCTGGGGATCGACGCCTCTAGCATGGAGGCGAATGCTGCCATGAAGAGCATTGTCCGTCGGGATACGGGTGAAACGTATCAGGAAATGCTTGAACGCCTGGCTGAAGAGAGCGGCATCAGGACGCCAACCAGGGCGGAGTTGATCGCCTTTGACCGCAAGCGCCAGGGCAGAAAGACCTCCAACAAGGACTGGCAATCGAGCACCGATGAGGATGCGCGCATAGCCAAACTCAAGGATGGCCGCACCCACATGGCGTACAGACCTGAGCATGTGGTTGATCTGGAATCCGGGGCGGTAGTTTCTGCGGTGATACACCCTGCGGATCAGGGCGATACCACAACGCTTGCCACCACACTTGACGACGCCCAGGCCAAGCTGTGCGCGGTCAGGGACAAGGAAGGAGCGCCCGGCATTGACGAGCCCTTTGCTCTGGTGGCGGACAAGGGCTATCACAGCCGGAACGTGCTGAAGGATTTGCCGGATTCCTGCACAAGCCAGATCATTGAAGCGGCGCACAAGGGGCGATTGCGCTGGAAAGGCGACATGGATGCCCGGGATGCGGTGTACGGGAACCGTGGCCGGCTGAAATTCGAAAAGGGCAAGGCGCTTTTGCGGGCGCGGGGCGAGTGGGTGGAGCGCAGCTTTGCCCACTGTCTTGAGCGGGGCGGCATGCGGCGGGTGCATCTTCGCGGGCTGGCCAATGTGGAGAAGCGCTACATTATTCATGTTGCGGGGTTCAATTTGGGGATTCTGTTGCGGGCCCTGTTTGGTTTTGGCAGCCCCAGGGCTGGGCCGATGCCCCTGCAGCACTGCTTTTTGCCCGAATCGGCAACCTGAACCTGCTTATATTGGTCATTTGGCTGCCGAATACGGCTGATGCTCCGGATTGTGCCATGATGGTCATTTCGAGATGGCACAACTGACACGCAGAGGCACAATCGCCAACTTTGTGTCCCCTTCGAAAAATTAACCTTTCTTTAACGGGCTGCTGGAGCAGGTCCGCTGTTCCGACTTCTCGAAGCCCATCGGCCAGTTCCCGCAAATCCTCCCGTGGGCGCCTCCTGTCTGCCGCCGCCTCCGCAGGAGAGCCCTCCCAGGGGCCAGCTCGCGCCCCGGGTGTGAAGCCAGTGGCGGGTACAAGGCAGCAACAGCACGGCAGATGCCAGCAGGAAGTGCCCTGCACTTCGCCTGGGTCTGAGTCTCGGTCGCGCTTTGCCGAGGGATCCCATGCGTGGCCTCGCGTCAAGTCCTGCGGGCCGCGCCGCAGCTTGCGGATTCCAGGAAAAACTGGACAAGGGCCGGAAAATTCCTGTGTCGTCATCGCCTGCCTCGCCTTGCCAGGGAGGCACAGCGCACCGGGCCGGCCCGTTTCGTAAACCGGCAGCCTGTAGTACAGTGCCGGGGAGCCCTGACAGAGGAGAACAACATGAACGAGGCATCCCTGCTGACCCTGCTGACCCAGGTACGGGCTGGCGCGCTCAGCCCCGATGAGGCCCTGGCGCGGCTGCGCCTTTTGCCGGTGCAGGAACTGGACGGCGTCCGGCTGGACCATCACCGCCGCCTGCGTACCGGCCTGCCCGAGGCGGTATTGGGCGCATCCAAGACCGTAGCCCAACTGGTGCGCATCCTGCGCGCCATGCTGGCACAACAGGATGTGGCGCTGGCCACGAGAGTCGCCCCAGAAAAGGCGGAGGCGGTCTGTCGCGAGCTCAGCGGGCTCTCGTACCACGCGGAGGCCCGCATCCTGAGCGGCAATGAGCAGTACGTCAAAGCAGCGGGCGAGGGCCTTATTACCATCGTCACCGCCGGCACCTCGGACATTCCGGTGGCCGAGGAGGCGCGGGTGACACTGAGTCTGTTCGGCCACGAGACGCAGTGCGTGTATGACGCCGGCGTGGCGGGCATCCACCGCATTCTGGCCCAGGCGGATCTCCTGCAGGAAAGCCGGGTGGTCATCGTGATAGCGGGGATGGAAGGCGCGCTGCCTTCGGTGGTGGCAGGTCTCACGCCGGCCCCGGTCATCGCCGTGCCGACCAGCGTGGGCTATGGCGCAGGCGCAGGCGGCGCTGCCGCGCTTCTGGGCATGCTCAACAGTTGCGCACCGGGACTTGCGGTCGTGAACATCGACAACGGCTTCGGGGCGGCCTGCATGGCAGCCGCCATCAACCGGCCGGCAAAGCGGCGCTAACCCGGCCGCTGCCCAGTGCCGCGAAAAGGCAAAAAAATCCGGCCGCATTGCAGCAGTCCGGTCGTGCCGACAGCAATGGCCGGGCCTTCAACACAAATCCAGCAAGGAGCAAAGCATGGACGACATGAACAAGCTTTTCCCGGCCGGGCCGGAAGCCGTGCCGGCGGCGTATCGGCTGCCGGACCTAGTGGAGCAGCGAGAGTATCTGGTGGCTGGCAAGCTGCGCAACTGGAACGGCCCCTTTCAGGAGGTTCTCTCACCCATCGGCGTGCAGGGGCAGCCCACGGTTATCGGCCGCTATCCGCTGCAAGGCGAAGAGGAGGCATTGGCAGCTCTGGACGCCGCGGCCCGGGCCTATGACCACGGCCGTGGTTCCTGGCCGACCTGCGGCGTGGAGGAACGGATCCGCTGCATGGCCGGATTTGCCGCGGGCATGAAGGAGCGGCGGGAGGAAATCGTGCGGCTCATCATGTGGGAAATCGGCAAAAGCCTAGAGGATGCGGGCAAGGAATTCGACCGCACGGTGGACTACATCGTGGCGACCATCGATGCGCTGAAAAACCTGGACCGCCTGTCCTCCCGCTTTGTGATCGAGGAAGGCGTGGTGGGCCAGATCCGCCGTGCCCCCCTGGGCGTGGTGCTCTGCATGGGGCCCTTCAACTATCCTCTGAACGAGACCTTTACCACCCTGATTCCGGCGCTCATCATGGGCAACACCGTGGTTTTCAAGCCGCCGAAACTGGGTGTTCTGCTGCACCGGCCCCTTCTGGAGCTGTTCCAAAGCTGCTTCCCGGCAGGGGTGGTCAACACGGTCTACGGCAGCGGCCGGCAGGTCGTCGGCCCGCTCATGGCCTCGGGGCGGGTGGATGTGTTGGCTTTTATCGGCAGCAGCAAGGCCGCGGACGCCATCAAAAAGCAGCATCCGAAACCGCACCGGCTGCGCTGTGCGCTGGGACTGGAGGCGAAAAATCCGGCCATCGTGCTGCCGGACGCGGATCTGGAGGCCACGGTCAGGGAATGTGTGCAGGGGGCGCTGTCCTTCAATGGCCAGCGCTGCACTGCGCTCAAGATGCTCTTTGTGCACAGGAGCATTGCAGACCTTTTTGTCGGCAGACTCTGCACTGCGGTAAACAGCCTGAAGCCTGGCATGCCCTGGGATGAGGGCGTGCAGATTACGCCGCTGCCGGAGCCCGACAAATGCGGCTGGCTCACCGAACTGATCGAGGATGCCAAAGCCCATGGGGCCAGGGTGATGAATGCGGGCGGCGGCGAGGTGGCCGGCACTTTGCTGCGACCCGCGGTGCTGTATCCGGTGAACGATGCAATGCAGTTGTACCGCGTGGAGCAGTTCGGGCCCCTGGTGCCGGTTGCGGTCTTCGACGACCTGGAGGAACCGCTGGACTATGTGGTGGCCTCGGACTACGGTCAGCAGCTCAGCATCTTTGGCCGCGATCCCAGACAACTGGCCGGGCTGATCGACCGCCTGACCAATCAGGTCTGCCGGGTGAACCTGAACAGCCAGTGCCAGCGGGGGCCGGATTCGTTTCCGTTTACCGGTCGCAAGGATTCGGCGGAAGGCACGCTCTCGGTCTCCGATGCACTCAGGGTCTTCAGCATCCGCACCCTGGTGGCTGCCAAGGGCACGGAGGCCAACCGGGAAATCCTCTCCCGTATCGTCCGCGGACGGGAATCCACCTTCCTGTCCACGGATTTTATTCTCTAGGCCCGGGGGCCTTTTGCCCGCCGGAGAGAGGCGCAGGCTTAAACGCTGCCCTGCCGCCCGGCACCCAGGAGGTACCGCGCCTGCCGGCAGCCGTTTCATGCAGACTGCCGGCAGCGCCTGTGGCGTCCACGCTCTATTGACCCTGCCGCTTTTTCCGGTCGCGCAGGCGGCGGAGCCGGTTGCCAAGCACCGCGCCGATAAGCAGAGAACCCACGATGATCAGAAAGGTATAAAAAAGGCCAAACACCCTGCCCTCCTTCAATCCGGTGTCTGTTCGGACATGGCTTCGAGTTTGTAATTACCCGCGATAAAATTTTCGGCTGCCCACTGGATGCTCCGCTCGCTGGTCATCAGCATGTCGAGCTGGCGGGTAAAGATGAGCAGCCGCCCCAGCATGTCCACCCGCTCCATAATGTAGGCCCTGGGATACTTCTGGAGGCGGGCATGCACCCGGTCGGACTTGACATCGACCTTGAAGCCCTGGCGCTCCAGAATCAGGGCAATGGCCCGCACCCGCCGGTTTTTCCGCACCGAATCCGCAGCCCCGCCCTTGAAGGTAAAGGTGATGTAGTTCTTGTTGACCGTCTCCCCGCAGTAGACATCCACCACACTGTAGTGGTAGCCCACACGGGAGCTGAAGTTGAGGTACTTGTCCGCGATAATGACATAGCTGCGGTCGCCGAAGCGCTCGCCCACATGGCCGGCTTCCAGACCCTGCTGCATCATGACCGACATGAAGCCACGGAAATTGACCGGCCGGGGCTCCAGGTTGTGCACATCCCGGTTGAGCATGCCGGTGAACAGGGCGCGGCCAGGCGCCGAATCGATGTGCTCCAGCTTCACCGACTGCCAGTTGTCCTGCACCACGCTGGACAGGCCGCCGCCCAGATCGATCAGGTGAATGTCCATGGGCAGGGTGGCGTCGAGGCGATACGACCAGCCGTGCAGCTTCGAGGCCATATCGCTGATCCGAAACATTTCCTGATAGGACAGCTCGTGGCAGAAACGGGCGAGGTCATGCAAGGTCTTGCAGTGCTCCGGAGTGAACTCCGGAGATAAAGGATTGGTGAGATTCAGGGGCACAACATGTTTGGCGATGCGCTGCAGTTGTTCGTGCACCGGCGTGCCGATGATGTGGGTCGTTTTGGTTTTGGCGCCGGCATTGAGGAGTTCCTGCACCAGCCCGCCATATACCCGGCCCGCATAGGCGTCCACCGTAACGACGGTACCCGCCGCAATGCGGCTCATGACCGGCTCCGGGCTGATCAGGGTGGGCACGTCGAATTCCCTGGCCAGAGCCGCCATGTGCCCGCTGACGCTGCCGGCCTCCACCACAATGGCGCTGCAAGTCCGCATGACCGCCACAAATTCCGGCGACGAATGGTGGGCGATGAGTACGCCCTTTTCCGGAAAGTTCTCCAGATCGTCCAGAGCATTGACCAGCACCGCCGGTCCTGCACCCACGCCCTGCGAGGCAATGTCGCAACCGTCGAGCAGCAGTTCGCGGCCCGGCAGGGGCGCTGCTCCCAACTGGCCAAAATGCCTGGCGTTTTCGATTCTGAGCGGCCGCGACTGCAAAATCAGGAGTTCGCCCTGCCCTGTCAGCGCCCATTCCACATCCTGCGGGCACTGGTAGTGTTCCTCCAGCGCCTGCCCGTAGGCGGCGAGTTCGAGGATCTGCGCATCGCTCAGGCAGGGCTGGTCCTGCTCGCCTGCGGGCACCGGTCGCTCCTCGGTGCCGCCCCCGGCCTTGAGTTTCAGTTGCACCGTCTTGCTGGTGACGGTTTTCTCCAGAATGAGCGGCGGCTCGCCCTTGCTGACCGAATAGGAATCGGGAATGATGACGCCGTCCACCGCATAGGGACCAAGGCCCCACACCGCGTTGATCAGAATATTCTCATCCACGATGTTGTAGGGATGCCGCGTGTAGAGCACGCCGCTGGCCAGGGAATCCACCATTTCGAGGCAGGCCACGGCCATGGCCAGATGCTCGTCCAGCACGCCCTTGGCGCTGCGGTAGACCAGTGAACGGGTGGAGTACAGACTCGCAATCACCTGCTTGTAGGCCTCGCCCAGTTCCGAAAAGCGCACGCCCAGCACGGTGAGATACTGGCCGGCGTAGGACAGCTCCCCATCCTCGCCCACGGCGCTGCTCCGCATGGCCAGGAGGCAGTCCTGCTCATCGCCCCAGATCTCCTGACAGCAGGCCGCAAATTCCCGCGTCAACTCGGGCGGCATGGGTTTGGAGCGGATGAGCTGGCCAGCCTCCGCACTGAAGCGGTTCAGGTGCTCGAGCTCGTTCGCGTACACCACGTTTTTCCGGCCGGCGATAGCCTCATCCAGCCCGTTGTAGTCAAAAAAGGTTTGGAAGGCCCTGGTGGTGATGGCAAAGCCGCGCGGTACCGGAATGCCCAGCCTGTTCCTGATTTCACCCAGGTTGGCATTCTTGCCGCCAGCCCAGTCGGCATCCCTGAGGGTGATCTGCGCATAGGGCACCACGTTGGCCGGCGCCTGCACGGCCTGGTGCTCGGCCATGATGGCCTTGATGCTTTCGTTGATCTGCTCCAAGGCCGTATACAGTGCCCGGTACCTGGAGCCGGACATGACATCCAGGCTTTTCACCATCACAAAGGCCTGCCGCATGGCCTTGTCCATCTGGTTCTTGAGATAGGGAAAGCCAAAGACCTGCTCGCCCTTGAGCTTGAGGTCGATGTCGGCCAGAATGTTGAGCAGTTCGGTGTTGGCATTCAGGAGATCCTTGAACAGGGCGTAGCGAAAGCGGAACTGCTCGTTCATGCTTGTGGCCGGGTTGCCCTCGACGGAATCCTGGCTGCGCCGGTTGCGCAGAGACAGGAACAGACTTTTCAGATTGCCAAGAATGGTGGACATAGACGACAGGACCTATGGAGGAGGAGTGGGGCTGCAGACGGAACAATCGGCCGCACGGCACTCAGGTCGGGGCGCCGCTTTTCTTGCGATAGGCCTGGCCGATGGTGTTCAGCAACTCGTTGATGGGGGCTGGCTTCATGATGTAGTCAAAGGCGCCCAGTTGCATGCCCTTCAGGCCGAACTCCACGGCAGCATGGCCGGTCAGCATGATGACTTCCGGACTGGACGACCTCTGCTTCATGAGACGCAGGGTCTCGATGCCGTCCAAACCGGGCATTTTGACATCCAGCACCACGACATCGAATTCCTGTGCCTGCAGCACTTCCAGGGCGCGGGTTCCGCTCTCGACGCCTGCCGCCTGGAGTTTGCGGGCATTGAGTCGTTTGACGACCGTTTCCCGGAAGTCGTCTTCGTCATCAACGACAAGCACCCGAATGGCCTTTTCCATGGCAGACCTCAGTTTTTGGGCAAGGTGATGGTAAAGGTCGTGCCCTTGCCGACAGCACTTTGCACCCGAATCGTCCCGCCCAGCTTTTCGATAATGCTGTACGAAATCGACAGGCCCAGTCCGGTTCCCTTGCCAATGGCCTTGGTGGTGAAGAAGGGATCGAAAATTTTGCTCAACTCGGCTTCCGACATGCCCTTGCCCGTATCGGCCACCCAGAGTTCCACCTGCCCGCTTTTGGCCAGATAACGCGAACCCACGGTAATGATACCGTCCTTGCCAATGGCATCAATGGCGTTATTGAGCAGATTCAGCACCACCTGCTGAATCTGGGAAAGATCGCTGGTAATGACCGGCACATCGTCGGCATATGCCTTCTCTATTTTGATATTGACATAGCGGGCTTCATTATCCAGAAAGCCCGTGGTTTCATCCAGCAGGTTGTTGATATTGATCTTCTCCTTGGCCGGTTCCATTCTGCGGGCAAAACCCAGCAAATTCTGAATGACCTTGCGCGCCCGCACAACGTGGTGCTCGATCTTGTCAATGGCAGTGCTGAACTCCTGAAAGTTCGGACTGGCGGCCAGTTCCTCTTCCTGCAAAAGGTCTTTCATCCATCCGGCATTTTCGGCAATGGAAGCCAAAGGATTGTTGACCTCATGGGCGACACCGGCCGCCATCTTGCTCAGGGCTATCATCTTGTTGGCCTGCATCAGCATATCCGACTGGTTCGCGTTCTCCCGGTCCATCTGCTTCATACGATTGACAAGCACATTGGTGAACAGGGCCGCTCCGGTACAGATCGCCAGCAGGCCCAGGGCGGTAAACAGAATCATCCATGCCCGGCCCTTGGCCAGCGGAGAAAGAATCTCGTCCGGGTCTTCCTTGATCACCAGAATCCACTTGGTATTGCGGATCGGCGCGGCAGCGAGAAACACATCGTGCCCGCCAATGGTGCGCCGGTCAACCCGGGTTTTGACGACTGAACTGAATTCGGGATAGGGGTCCGGCTCCGCCCTGTTATTGGGATCATGGACGAAAACAGGCTTACTGAGGTACTCGCCGCCAAAGCGGGGCAGGGTCTGCAGGAGATTGTTGCGGGTAATGATAAAAGAATCGCTATGGGTGCCGGTCCAGGCTTTCTGAACAATATCATCCAGATTTTCCAGATTGATGGTCAGGCGGAGAATATAGGGTTCTTTGTTAGTCTGAATCAATACTGCAATGATAAAATGGGGAAAATTGCGATACCCCATGAAGATGTCGCTGATGAATATACCGTGAGCAATGACGGCATTGAACCACTTTTCATTTTTATAGTTGGCTGACTTCAAAACTTCATAATATGGCCCGACATAGGCCAAATGATTGCCCTCTTTGTCAATCAGGCCAATATCCACATAAGAATCGGATTTGGTGTGCATGATCGAAAAGATCCGATTCAGATAGGCCTCGTCGGCAAGATCCTGAACCTTGTTGGTCTGCGCTACGGTATAGATCTGCGCAACCCGTTCATTCAGGAACAGATCTACAGTATCACGCCGGCCCTCGACCCGGTTCTGCAAATTCTCCGAAACCTTGTCCGTGTAAATCCGGTTGAAGAGCAAGAAGAGGGCAATATTGACGATCAGCAGTGGAATGACGGAAAAGCCAATAATGGCCAGGCAGTGCTGCCACCAGATTTTCGTGTAGTTTCTTTCCATTGCAGGTCCTCTGGTTGATTCTGCACAGGTCTTTGTTGCTCTTGCAGGCTGCCGGGATAATACCGTAAAAGACCGGGGATTGTCTACCCCGGATGCGGCGCCTGTCCGCCGCCCTGCCCTGGCTCTCCCGCCCTTTCGCCCAGACAGACGACATCGCCCAAACCTGCCCTGGCATCGTGTTCCGCAACCAGCACGAGATCTTTGGCCTGCACGGCAAGCACCGTTGCGCGGCCCACTGCTTCGCCGGTGTACCGGTACAAGCGGCACTCCTGACCGACACGCACATCTGGCCAGGCGGGCCGTTCACACATGAGCCTGAGTCCCTGCTCGCTGTGTTCCAGCCTGTAGATTTCAGCGCATGCCGCCTCGCTCAGGACCAGCGCCCAATACCGCCCCAGTACAAAAGTCACCCCGCCGGCCATCAAACCGCAGAGTGCAAAAGCGGCAACGAAAAAGGAGGGCTTGTACCCGGTTTGCCGGGTCAGCCAGGAAGGGGCATGGGCATCCCGGGTCTTCTGATCGGGCCAGATCTGGATGGTGAAGACCAGCGCGGGATTCTGCTTCGCCCCGATGCGATCTTTAACTGTCACCGTATACCGCGCCTCCCGGGCTGTGGGGGCGACCTCCACAGAGCCGCGCCACATGGCTCCGCCAAACCAGAATCCGGAAAAAACCTTCCTGGGCACGAGACGCACCGAAGCGTCTTCCGGCTCGCCTTCTATGCGCATGTCCGCAATGCCTGTGGCCCCCTGGGGCAAGGGGCCGCTGATGGCGTAGCTGCTGCCCGGAAGCAGGGTAATGATCCCCTGATTGCCCAGAAAGCCGCCCTTCAGCAGGTCAAACAGTGCGAGGCAGGCGAGGCAGAAACAGAGCGCGGCCAGCCAACCCGTCCGGGTCTGCCAGCCGCGGACTCTACGGCACCGGGCATTCACGGCTCAGGCGGGCGATAACGGTTGAGGAGGCGTCTGCCTCCCAGAAAAAGGGTCAGGATGACAGCGATAAGCGAAAAAACTGTTTTGAAGAAGGTGATGTTGAAATTTTCCGGCGTGAGCGAGGCACGGTACATGGCCACAAAGAGCGAGGCCAGGAGCATGAGGTTCATGCCCACGGTCAGAAGACTGCGCAAGAAGGAAAACTTATATTCCGACATGTGCCCCCCATAAGTGGGCCTGCGGGCGGAAACCCGCCCGCAGGGATGGATAGCTCTATTTCTTGTAGATGTTGGTCTGAGTGATATTCATGAAGCGCCGTGCCTGGAACGGGGATTCCCGGGTTCCGGCCTGACCGCTTTCGGGCTTGAAGTAGATGCGCACTTCGTCGCCGGTGGTCCAGGTTTCGGGCGGATAGTTCTCGTAGCCGGCCGGGATACCGAAGGTGCAGAGCGCCTTCAAACGGCCGGAATACACTGTGATCGTGCCCTTTTCGCTGTCAATCTTCGGGAAGCTCTGATCTTTCACCAGCGCGTGTTCCTTGCCGATGTCCTTCTGCACATCGGCGTCCGGGATGTCGATATATACCAGAGTCTGTTTCTGGGCATCATATATTTCCAGCTTCTTTTCCTCCAGGTTCAGCTGCAGGCGCTGACCGACCTTGGGCAGCGGGCCGATTTCCTTGGGGTTGGCGGGCAGCTTGAAGACCACAGGCGGCATCTTGTCATATTTCGGGTTGCTGGGGTCAATGTTGGTGTCGTGCACCACGGTCACAATCTGGGCGTCTTTGTCAAAGGCAATGACCTTGCCCTGTTCCACCTGACCATATTTGGAAGTGTCGCAGCCTGCAACGCCCAGCATGAGAGCAGCGGCGGCAATCAGCAGTACGGGTTTCATGTTCATGGGGATTCTCCTTGTACGTCGTGGAATGATCATTGCCGCTGACTCTGTTTCTTCTGGGCCAGTTCCTCACGCGCGCCCTGCACCATACGGACAAAGATGTACAGGGACATCAGGCTGACCAGGGCCAGAACCAGAACCGTGGCGCAGTTGCCAAGAATGGCCTTCGCTGCGGGGAATTGACCCTGGAGAAGCTTCAGGATGATAGAGAGCATGCAGCCGATAACCGCCAGGCCAAAGGCGATGCGGATGCCATAGCCCTTGATGTACTTGGTGGCCACTGCGCCGATCTGTGCTCCAACCGCAGCGCCAACCAGCATGATCAGGGCGGCGACCAGCTCGGTGCGGCCCTTGAAGGTGTAGGAGGCTGCGCCGTACAGACCGGAGATAGCCACCTCGAAGAGGTCGGTGCCGACGGCCACGTGGGTCGGGCAGCCAACCAGGTAAACCAGAGCGGGCATACGGATGAGACCGCCGCCAATGCCCAGAATGCCTGCGAGCACGCCGGTGAAAAAGCTGACCAGAACGGGCACCCACGCAGAGCAGGTGATGCCGGCGGCCTTGAAGTGCATCATCGGCGGAATCTTCATCTTGTGCAGGGTCTTGTGCCACTCGATGCCGGTGGCGCCAGCGTCAAGCTGTTCGCCCTTGGCAGCGGCTGCGGCTTCCTTTCTCTTGCGTTTGGCCACATCCGCAAAGACTGTCCAGGCGATGAAGGCCAAAAGCGCGATGTAGATCCAGCGGACCACCTTTTCCAGGTTGCCGATGCGCTCGAGCTGCAACACGATCTGCGCGCCCACCTCAAAGCCCAGGATGGTGCCGACCAGCATAATCAGACCCAAGGTGTAGTCCACGTTGCCGAATTTGCCGTGGCGCATTGTGGAGATGAGCGACTTGCCGGCCATGTGGGAAATGTCGGTGCCAATGGCAAAGGCCATGGGGAAGCCAAGGATGTTGAGGCCGGGGGTCACCATCCATGCGCCACCCATGCCGAAGAAACCGCCGATAATGCCCACGCCTACGCCCAGAATAACAAGACCGGGCCAGAAGATCGTCACGCCCGAGATGGGCATAAGGATATATAACCAATCCATGGATTGCTCCTTTGATGAAGTGAAAGGTGCGGAGGCATCTCAGCCTTCGGAGGTTTTGCGGGTTTTCAGATCAATACCGATATGGCTCATGACGGCATCGGCCAGAATGCCGAAGATCAGGCCGGTCACCGGAATGATGATGATGGTCAGAATGGTGAATTCCAGGTGACTTTCGTTGTACATGTTTGCCCACCAGGCCATGATGCCGTCCAGCTTGCGGGTGTCAGCCACAATCACTACGTTGCCCCCCCCGCCTTTGGCCGCAGCCAGCGCCCAGCCCGGGGCAAAGAGAACGAGTGCCGTGAGTGCCCACCAGATTCGTGACAAGCGTTGCTTCATCGTGATCTCCTCCACGTGTTAATATTGCGGCTTTGCAGTGCTTCTGCGAAAGCCAGGCTCCCTGGCAACCGGTACGCTCCGATGCCATGCCATTTTGGCAATTACGTAAAAAGCAGTGTTAAAAAAACCGGCGCCCTGGAGCGCTTCCATCCCATCTTTTTAGCACAGACTGTGCCATTGCACAGCCGAGCACAGGGTTGCGTGATTTATTTTTCTTCTTAGCCGTTTGTTTTCATGTTCCTTTTCCATTTTCAAAAAATTTGTGCTACGCTATCATAATTAATGAAAAGCAATTGCGCAAAGCCTGGAGCATAATCCGCTTGCGCGCTTACCTCAATCCGGCAGGACAGCCCTGCCCTGTTTCCGCAGGTCACTGGAGGCACCATGCGTTTGTTTTTCCCGCTCCAACCCACTTCCCTGCTGGGCCCGGACAGCCTTTTCGGCCGTTGGACCATCGGCAGGTTTCAGGCCTTTCTGGGCGCAGGCGGGCTGCTCTGCATCCTGGGCTTTTCCTTTGCACTCATCTACCAGATGGTCACATCCAGCCTGAGCGAAGCTTTCGCGCGAAACGCGCAATTGCGCGCAATGGCCCAGGCCAACGCGATCAGCCGTTTGCTGGATGACGCCTATCTCGAACTGGAATATCTGGCGCAACGACCCCTTTCCGAGGCAGGCGTCATAGCGCATTTTAATGCCATGCCTGCAGAAAAACGAAATCGTTATGGCGAGGTGGCCTTCCAGGGCAGGACAAGCGGTGAGTATTTTGTCCTGGTCAATGTCGCCAATACCTTTGTTTCGCTGCCAGCCGGACAGGTTCACGGGAATAATGGCGGCATCTTTTCCAGCATCGGCAGCGGGAGCAAGGCCAAAGAAGGCGAGGTACGGGTAGGAGAACCGGTCGAGGCTGCCTATGTGGCCCTGCCGGCTCCAGGCGGCGCCCGCAGCGTCGCCATGCACGTCATCCGGCTGAGCATGCCGGTGCTTGGGCCGGATCAACAATATCAGGGGCAGTTGGTACTGTCGGTCAATTTGCAGGACATGCGCAATATTCTTTCCCTATACACCTCGGACCAGTCGCCGCTCTACCTGCTGCCGCAGAACAACCTCCATAAAAAAAGTTTCATGTTCGACCTTGCCGGTTGGCTGCTGTTTGAATCGGCCAATGTGGAGGAGCCGGGCATGCCGCTGGCAGTGGACAGGCTGCGCGCGGGTTTGCGGGGCGACGTCGGCCGGCCCGGGTTTCAGGAAGCCTTCCGGCCGGCCTCCGACTATCATCTGTACTGGACTCTGGTGGCCGATGTGCAGGCCGGGCATGCAGGAAAGATGTTGAGCTCGGAAGTTTTTGGCAAACCTGATGGCAACAAGCAGGAGTTCTTCCTCAATTACGCCCCCATCGTCTTTCACGGCCACGAGCGTACAGAAAAAATTGTGGGTGGTATCGGCTGTTTTGACAGCAGCTCTGTACTTGCTGCCGTAAAAGGCAAAATAGTCGTTCATCTCTTCCTGATTTTTCTGGGCATATTTTTTGTTTTAGTTTTCGTTCTCTACCTTATGGGGCGGCGTATCAGTAAAATTATTGGGAAAATGGCGGGTGAACTGGAAAATAAGATTCACTCCGATGACAGTACGCCCTTTGCTCCTGCATCGCCTTATGCAGAATTGAACCGTTTTCAGAAATCGATCAATATTCTGCTCTTACAGTTGTATATGATACGACGGGAAATTCGTCGGCGGGATACCACAGATGCCGACGAAAGAATGCGGGAAAAGGTCAATCTCGACAAGGTGATTGCCAAAGATCCTGCGCTGAACCCGGTCATGGCGGCCTCCCCCCTGCACGGTCTGGTGGGTGCGGGACCAGCCATTGCCGAGCTGCGCCAGCAACTCCGCAAGGCGGCAGGCGTTCTGGCCGATGTCCTCATAATTGGTGAAACAGGCACGGGCAAGGAGCTGACCGCCAGCGCAGTGCACGCCATGAGTTACCGTGCCAAGGGGCCCTTTATTTCCATCAGCTGCGGCGCCCTGGATGAAAATCTCCTGATGGATGCGCTGTTTGGCCACGTGCCGGGCGCTTTTTCCGAGGCGCACGGCGAACGCAAGGGCGCATTCCTCGCCGCTTCGGGCGGCACCCTGCTGCTCGATGAAATCGGCAACGCCTCCCCCAAGGTGCAGCAGGCCCTGCTGCGGGCCCTGTCCGTGCGTCGCATCGTGCCTCTTGGCTCGGATCGGGAAATTGCCTATGACGCCCGCGTTATTGCGGCAACCAATGTGGATCTGCTGCAAACGGCGATTTCAGGCCAGGGCTTCCGCGATGACCTCTATTACCGCCTGGCCGTCATCACCATCAACACGCCACCACTCCGCCGGCGCAAGGAGGATCTGCCCGTGCTGATCCGGCATTTCCTGGAAAAAAACTGCCAGGAGCGTGGCCAGCCCCCAATCGCTGTGAGCCGCGGCGCCCTGGAAAAGATGTTGGCCTATGACTGGCCGGGCAATGTCCGGGAGCTGGAAAACTGCCTGATTCGCTCGCTCACCTTTGTTGAGGGCGATGTACTGCTGGCGCAGCATATTCTCTTCAACGAGGCAATGCCGGAAAACCCGGACAATGCCTCGCTGCAGGGCAAGCGTGCCAGTGGGGAGCTGATCTCCAGACGCCGGCCGGCCGAAGGGGAGGCCACAGTGGCTGCACAGGAAGGGGAGGCGATCGCTCTGAACGAGCGGCAACAGGCGGTATGGCACCTGATTATGCGGCAGGGCAGCATCAGCCGCAGCGAATATCAGGAAGCACTGGATACGCAGATTTCCGTGCGCACTGCGCAGTACGATCTTTACGATCTGGTGGAGCGCGGACTCCTGGTGAAGTCTGGCGCTGGCCCGTCCTGCCGTTACACCACGGTTACGGCTGCAGACTAGGGCGAGTTATGGCGGTGCAGCAAATGGTAGACCGTGGATAAGGGCACAGCGCGGCCCAGATGCCCATCGAGCGCCTGCCTGATATCCCGCACAGGCAACAGCCGCCCTGGGCGGCTCCTTCGCAGAAAGGGTCAGGGAGAGCGCTTCTTCCCGGCTCATATGCTCATGCCATCTGCCACATCCTGCAGGATGGGCACTGTTACATGGGTGATATGAAATTGGCATGAGCGCTACAGGTTTTCTATGGCAAGGCAGGAGTCGCAGCATTTCTGAACGAGTTCGGCATCATGGGTAATGACCAGCACAGTTTTGCCGTGGTCTGCAGCATTCCTAAAGATTTCCGCTATCAACACCCACTGCTGTCCCACTAAATTTGGAATAGCGATAACTGGTTGTTATGTAATGGTATTTTTTGTTTTTCCGGACAAAAAAGTTCGTCTAAATCCCGCCGTTCAAACAAATTGAGCTGAACAAGCCGTAAAATCTGCAGGATAGATTGCCCCAGGCGACTCTGAAATTTGATGAAGGCCACCAGAAGATACGCGCACAACGCGATCCACAGCTGCGTCCGAACCGCGTTCATGCTACCGCCCACGAAGCTCTTCACCTTCAGGTGCTGTTTGATCCACTTGAAGAACAGCTCCACTTGCCACCGCTCCTTGTACAGTGCCGCCACCGTGGTTGCCGCAATATCCAGGGCGTTGGTCAGAAACTCGTATTCCTCACCTCTCGCTTCATCCAGAAAGCGGACTGTCCGGAACACGCCCTCCACTCCTCTGAACCGGATTTCCCGGTCTTCCAGGATACCCGCGCTTTTGCACCCCCGGCGTTTCGCGCCAGGCTGCACCGCAGCACCACGCTTCAGGCGTGTGACGAAATGCACGCCATCCTTCGTCAACTCCTGATACCACTGGTAATCCGTGTAGCCCCGGTCAAAGACCACCCAGGAACCTCGGGGAAGACGCAGTTCACGCGCCTTGTTGATCTCGTGGACTCGCCCTGCCGTCATATCCACGAAGCTGGGCAAATGGCCGTTCGCCGCAAGCCCCACATGCAACTGCATCGCCCCCTTGCTGGCGCGGTACGTGGCCCAGCGAAACAGCGAGAGCGGCAGCTCAATCACCGTGGCATCAAGGAGATAGACCTTGCCGCCGTCTTTGAAGCGGAACTTTTGGTTGGGAGGCGCAAGCGATTGACAACGAGCCAAAAGCGCTACGAACACCTTTTCGAACAGCTAGGCGGGTGTCTTTTCATTAGCCCGCGCCAGACTGGAACGACTGAATGAGCCGAGGCCCAGATGATAAAGTTTGCGACTTTGCGGTGAAAAGGCATCCACAATGCCGCGTAAACTGTCGCGTCCAGCGAGTTGCCCCACCAGCATGGCCACAAACTGCGTCCACCCAGAAAGGGCGCGGCGGTGTTTCTTTGGTTGAACCGCCCGGCGGACTTGCTCAAATTCATGTCTCGGAAAAACTCTAAGCAATTGGCCGACAACCGTGCTACAATATCCCATGGCTTGGACCTCTTTGGTTTTAATGAACTTTTTGCCAAATCCATTATACCACGCCAGGGGCTCCAAGCCTTTATTTTATCCCGAAATCATTGATATTTTGTGGGACAGCAGTGCGCGGCCGGTTATTCAGTTGTTCTGCGGCGTCCGAAACCATCTTTTCCGTGATCTTGTGAAAGCTGCTGCCCCTGGGAAAATACTGCCGCAAAAGCCCGTTGCTGTTTTCGTTCGTCATCATTTGGTATGGATTTGATCCCTTTATACTGCAAATCCACACCAAAGGGCGAGGAGCCTTTCTTTATCACGTTACCTGCTGTATTATTGTTTTCCCCTGTTCGAGCTAAGCAAAACGATAGATTATCAATATAAAAGTAATAGGCAAATTGAAAAAATCCTCACGAGGAGGGAGTATGGAAGCCAAGACAGTGCTCTTGCAATCTGCATGCATTCGCCAGGAAATAAGGTGGAAACCCCGCACTCGCCTATCGCCCAATTCTTCGATGGAGCTTTATTCTTTCTTCCTGCAACATATCTAATATCTTACTTTTGGGCATATAAATTTTATGGAAACCTAAATCTAAAGAAGGAACGGAAAGTTCCCTATATTGTTCCAATGGCATTGTATCGATTTCTTTTATAGCATCATTCAACTCGAATTCTGTTAGCGGACGGATATTAAATCCTTTTACTGACAATAGTATTCGACTTAAACTACTTTTTTCTCGATTTGAAAAATCCTGGAACATTATGTTCTCATTCTTTTCTATAATAAAAATATGATCTTCTATATCGAAAAAATACACAACAAGCATACTATTGTTCTTTTTGTTCGGTAAAAACAAGAGTGGGCGGTCAAAAGAATTATAAAGTATTTTCAGATAATCATCCTTATTTTCAGAGATAATTTCAATTTCAAAGTTATGGAAAAAGCCGACAATAAGGATTGGAGGAATTTTTAATATAATTTCTGGACTATTTCTTGTAAAAGAAATTTCTTTTTTATAAGTAAAAAGATATAAGGGAAAAAATAAGAACAGAATACATACAGAGAAATATAATATTCTTTTCATTATTATCTCCTCATTCACAATGATAACGTTTATATCACATCCTAGCACGACCAAGGACAGCAAAATAATGAAAATTTATTGGAGGCACATTAAACACTATTCTTCTATTTATAACTCTCTTGCTTTTCATAAAAATGAATGATCTGATGGAGCAAAATGCTCTTTATCCGTAAAAATCAAATACGCCGAGTCAAAAGCATGATATTCTTTATGATATTTTCATGCCCTATTAATGATGGCACCGTCACTTGGCACAATTTCCATCATTTATCTGAAAAAATCATATTGCCAACTATATTGAAGCAATCATTCCTGAAATATTCAAGCGATTCATGATCTTCAATAGTTTCATTTTCTACAGAGATCATGGCCCGCACTTTTTCTCCATATCAAATGTATACTTTTTGAGGGAAGCATAATATTTTCAAAGTCATATTTGCAATGGCATATGGGGGCTCTTCAACGATCCGTTTCATCAGATAGCAGCGGGCCTGCCGCACCGCTACATCTTCTTGTGCTTCAGGATGGCGATCAGCAGGCAAAAGCCCATGCAGGCGGCGAGCACAAAGCCGAACAGTCCGATCACCGGCACATTGTGCCAGCGGGGCGGAATGCCTGAGAGCACAATCAGCGAGCTGCCCACAATGAGCGCAGCCAGCACAATGGCAAAGACCAGACGGTTGGTGATGCGTTCGAGCGTCACCTGCAGGGGCATGATGCCCCGGTGCTCGAAGCCTATGTTGAGCTGCCCGCTTTGCAACTGCACAAGAACGCTGCTCAGGTCATCCGGCAGGGCGCGCAGGAGCCGGAAATAACTGAGGCCAAGGGAAGCCGCCTCTTCCATGAGCCGGCCCGGCTTCATCCGCTCCAGTTGCAGGCGCTGCATGAAGGGCTGGGCCAGCGCGAAGAGCCGCAGGTGTGGGTCCAGCATCATGCCCACGCCCTCAAGGGTGCAGAGCGCCTTGATCATCAGATACAGGCTGGGCTTGAAAGACAGATGGTGCCGGTTGACCAGGGTCAGCAGATCCTGGAAGATTCTGGCTGCCTCCAGCTTTTCCAGCGGCTGGTAGAGGTAGCGGTCCATAAAAAAGACCAGGTCGCACTCCAGCCGGTCCCGGTCCACCTCGCCCAACTGAATGGTGGTGCGCAGCACGCCGCCCGCGATTTCATGCTCGTCCCTTTTGACCAGACTCGTCACCAGGGCGGTAAAGTCATCCTGGTCGCGGCGGGACAGGCGGCCCATCTGGCCGAAGTCGATGAAGCACACCACGTTGCCGGGTAGAATGAAGATGTTGCCGGGATGCGGGTCGGCATGAAAAAAGCCGTGGCTGAAGATCTGCTCCATCACGAGATTGGCGCCGCGCCGGGCCAGGAGTGCAAGATCATAGCCCTCGGCCTCGAGCCGTGCCACGTCCGAAGACTTGATGCCCTCAATGTACTCCATCACCAGAATGCAGCTCGAGGACAGCTCGGGATAGACCTCTGGCACGTGGATGTCCGGGTTGCCTTTGAACTGCTGGGCAAAGCGCTGCACGTTCGCGAGTTCGAGGGTGAAATCCAGCTCCCGGTTCAGACTTTCGGCGAATTCTTCCACCACCGTGGTGGGGGAATGGCTGCGCAGCTCCTCCAGATACTGTTCCATCAGGCTGGCAATGTGGCTGAAAATCTCCAGATCCACATTGATCAGCCGGGCAATGCCGGGCCGCCGCACCTTGACCACCACCCGACTGCCATCGGCGAGGCGCGCCCGGTGCACCTGACCGATGGAGGCCGCGGCCATGGCCTCGTGCTCGAATTCCGGAAACAGCGTCTCGGCCGGCGCACCGCATTCCCGCATGAATACAGCGTCTATTTCCGCCCAGGGCACGGGCGGAATTTTATCCTGCAGGCGGGCCAGTTCCTGGATGTAGGGCGGCGGCAGCAGATCCGGCCGGGACGAGAGCAACTGGCCCAGTTTGATGAAGGTCGGCCCCAGCTCCTCAAAGGCCAGCCGGAGCCGCTCCGGCCGGGAGAGCCGCGCCAGCGTGGCTTCGGGCAGGGCGCCGCCCAGCCGCTGCCAACTGGATTCCAGATACTGGTCGATGTGCAAACGGCCAATCAGGTCGCTGAAGCCGTACTTCAAAAGCACCTGCAGGATGCGGTTGTAGCGTTGCAGGTGCCGGTAGGTACGGCCAAAGGCACCCAGCTTGCGCAGGCTGAACATGGCGCTGGCCCGTTTTTCCTACTGGTGGTTCCGGTTCAGCAGCGAGTGCAGCTCGTCGATTTTGCGTTGCAACTCGGCCACATCTTCCCTGGTTGCCAGATCGAGCTTTTTGACCTGCTCCTCCACCCGGCGGGCCACCCACAGATCGAGCTGCTCGCGGGCCTTTTCGGATCTGCGGCGCAGGCCTTCGACAAAATCAAGCCCCTCCTCCCGGGTCATCCTGCCCTTTTCCACGACCTCTTTCTGCAGTTCTTCCAGTTTTTCCTTGGTGAGTGTCGCCACGCCGATGCCAATGTCGAACATGTTCAGCAACAGTTCCTTCATGTCTGCCATAATGCACTCCTTGTGATAAAATTACAGGTGATTTTTTGCCATGTCCCGGTGCCGGCGGCAGACCGCATAGCCCTTGTCCTGCAGCCATGCGGCCAGATGCTCCGTCAGCGCCACCGAGCGATGATAGCCGCCCGTGCAGCCGAGCGCAATCACGAGGCTGTCCTTTTTGCCGTTTATCGCCCAGGCTGCACAGACAAAGGTAAGAAGCCGCTGCAGCAAGGCAAGAAATTCCCGGGTTTCCGGCTGACGCAGCACATAGTCCGCCACCCGCTCGTCGGTGCCGGGATAGGGCTTCAGTTCCGCCACCCAGAAGGGATTGGGCAGAAAGCGCAGGTCAAATACATAGTCGGCCTCCATCGCGCCGTGGCTGAAACCGAAAGAACTCACCGTAATCTGCATGATGCTCGTCTCCTTTTACACCTCGCGGATGATCCGGACCGCCTCGTCGCGCTCGCCTATGCCCCGCCGGATCATCTCATGATTGTAGGCGCTGATCACGTCCTGCCGCTTGAGCATGCCCAGAACCCAGGGTTCGCCCTTGCTTTCCACAACAGGAATTTCGTCGATACCCTTCACGTCGAAGAGCCGGATGGCCTCGTACAGGCTCGCGTCCGGCGTGAGCATGATCACATCACGCGCACAGATGGCGCCCACCAACTGGCCGGCCCGGTCGGCCTCGGGCAGAAGCAGCGCGGTCTTCACATCCTGCATGGAGACGACTCCAACCATGAAGCCACGGTTGTTGATGACCGGAAAATAAAAGTGGTTACTGCTGTCTCTGAACAGCTCCAGGAGCTGGTTCACATTGGCGTTTTCGCTGATAAAGCACACATCTTCGGTGATGGCCTTGCCCACGCGCACGGACTTCATGATGGCCGTCTCCCTGCCTTCGTGGATGTCGATGCCTTCCTGCGAGAGTTCGGCGGTGTCGATGGAATCGTCGTGGAGCCATTTGGCCGTGATGGTGCCCAGCACCGCAGTCAGCATGACCGGGATGATGATCATGTAGTTGCCGGTCATCTCGAAGAGCAGAAAGATTGCGGTCATGGGCGCGTGGGTGGAGGCGGCCAGAAAGGCGCCGATACCCACTGTGGCGTACGCGCCGGGCGAGGCGGTGGCAGTCGGAAAGAGGCTGTGCACCACGATGCCAAAGGAGCCGCCCAGCACGGCGCCGATAAAGAGGGCCGGCGCAAAGACGCCGCCCGCACCGCCGGAACCCAGTGTAATCGCCGTGGCGACCGACTTCAGCACCACCAGCGCCGCCATGCGCCAGAGCAGGGTGTCGCCGTCCAGGGCTTTGGCGATGTAGTCGTAGCCGTCGCCCATGATCTGCGGGAAATAAATGGCAATGGCGCCCACGAGCAAGGCGCCCAGAAGCGGCTTCAACTGCGGGTGCAGCGACAGCCTGGCAAAGCGGTCTTTGACCAGATAGAAGAAGCGGATATGCAGGACCGCCGCAATGCCTGTAATCACGGCCATCAGCGTGTAGAGCGGTATTTCCACGAGTGGATTCACGATGGCATAGGGCGGAATGGGAAAGGCCGGCACCTCGCCGTAATAGGCGCGGGAGACCACGGTGGCCATGGCGGACGAGATGGCGAGCGCCGCAAAGGAGCCAATTTCGTAGGTGCCCAGCAGCACGATTTCCGAGGCAAAGAACATGCCGGCCAGGGGCGCGTTGAAGATACCCGCAATGCCGCCTGCGCAGCCGGCCGCGATATAGACCTTCATGCGCCGGCCGGAAACGCGGAAACGCTGGCCCACCTGCGAGCCTATGGCGCCCCCGATCTGGGCGATCGGGCCTTCGGTGCCGGCCGAGTTGCCGGAGCCGATGCTGAGCGCGGATGACACGATCTTGAGCACAATGGTGCGGGCCTTGAAGACACCGTTTTCCAGATTCACCCGCTTCAGGAATCTGGGCAGGCCATAGCCATTGATCTCGCCAGGGAAGGCCAGGGAAAAGGGGATCAGCAGCGCGGCTCCGACCATGGGCAGAAGCGGCAGCAAGGCCCGCCGCCAGCCACCCTGGTCTATGCCCAGCAGCGATGCACCGTGGTGCAGAATGATGGTTTTCACCAGCTCCATGCTTTCCCGAAAGGCAATGATGACCAGGCCGGCCATGAGCCCGATTGCGGCGGTGATCAGCATCATCCGGGTGCGCTCGCCCGGCAGGAAGCGCTGCAAATGTACAAGTTTGGACATAAAAGGCGATGTTGCAGAAAAAAGCTGAACGCAGTGACAGCAGGCGGCAGAAGCCGGGCCACTATACCCGAAAGCGGCCCGGTGGTGGAGAAAAAAGGGCTGGAGACATTGGTCTTGTGGCAGGGCCTGGACAAAAGACGGCCCGGAAAGCCCGGTCGGCCCCTTGCCCTGTTCGCGCACAATTTTGCAGGCAGCCTCCATTTCCTGGGCTGCATGCAACCTGCAGGAGCACCAGTGAGGGCGTGGTTAAAGCCCCAGGCCGGGCTTATCCTGCCCGTCAACGATCATCCGGGCCCGCGAACAGGCGAAGCCTTTTTCAAAGCCCACCCGGAAAGGCTCAGCCTCTGACCGGCGGATTGTAGTAGCCGAATTTGAGCCAGGGGAAACGACGCTTCAGCGCAGAGAGCCAGCGCCGCATGCCCATAGGCTGTCCCGCGGCCTGAAAAGCGATGACTGCCCGGTACCAGTCCGGGTCCATGTTGAGATTGCGAAGCTGTATGAGGTCTGGCCGGTGCCTTTCGATCAGGGTGGCAAGGGCATCGAACTCCGCCGGGTCGTCGGTGCAACCGGGCAGGATAAAATAGTTCAGCGACACGTGACGGCCTGCCTTTTTCATGATGTCCAGGCTCGCGCATACATCGGAGAGCGAAAATCCTTTGGGCCGGTAGTAGCGACGGTGCCAGTCGGCCTGGGCGCTGTTCATGGACAGCCGGATGGAATCCAGACCGGCGGCGGCCAGACGCTCCACCGCTTCGGGCAAACTGCCGTTGGTGTTGAGATTGATGGTGCCGCGGCCTGTGTGCGCGCGGATCAGACGAATGGCCGCCTCTATGACCCGGGCCTGCAGCAGCGGCTCGCCCTCGCAACCCTGGCCAAAGCTTGCGATGCCGCGTTCGGCTCTTGCCAGATGCGGCCCCGCCACTTCGGCGATTTCCTGCGGCGTGGGCACAAAGCTCAGGCGGTCCTGGGTGGCCGAACAAGTGCCCTCGGGCTGGAAGGAAATGCAGCCCGCGCAACTGGCATTGCAGGCCGGCGAACAGGGCAGCGGCGCCTCCCAGCGGTCCAGAAAATAGTTGCGGGCCGCCGGACAGCCGTAACTGAGGCAGCAGATACCCAGATGCTGGACCAGCCGGTTCTGCCGGCAGGCTTGCAGCCGCTTTCGGGTTCTGCGCTCCAGGGCCGCAAAATCGAACTGGCAAAGATCCTGGCGGATATCGGCATCGCTTCTCAGGGCAGCGACCCAGAAGCGGCCCTCGGCCCAGCCCACCGCGGTGTAGGCGAAGAGGGGCAGCAGCGGCGCCTGCCGGGCAGGCTCCCTTTTGACAAAGGCCGTGGTATAAAGCGCGGTATGCGCCGGGGCCATGAAGGCAGCCACCGCCTGCACCGACTCGCCCTGCCGGTACGGGTTCTCCGCCAGCAGGGCGAAATCGCCCGTGTCCGGCTCGACCCCCACCGGCATTCTGCCGGGCAGAGCAAAGAGTTCGCTGCCTTCAGGCAGGGCGATCAGCTCTTCCGGCTCCGGCGCGTAGAACTCGCCGCCGGCACTCCCGGCCATGGACATGCCGCTGTAGTCGAGAATCGCCCCCTTCCCGTCGGCAAAAACCAGATGGGGGCGCATCCGCGGATGCCGGGCTGGCATGCGTGCCCCTATTGCAGCCGGATGCGGGAGAGAATGGAATCCACCGCATTGTAGATGGCCAGATCGTCGCCGAACACATCCTGAATGTTGTCGTGATCGATCAGGTCTTCGGTGATGTACTGGGTCAGGTAGAGACTCACCAGATTCGGGTCGGGCACCAGATTGCGGATGGGCGAAATCTTGTACTGCATGTCGAACTCGTCCAGCTCGGAGAGGCGCTCCAGTTGCCGCTCCATGACCTCCTTGACGGCCTGGACCGAATTGGTTTCGATAATGTGCTGGTCCATCAGCCGCTGCACCAGCAGGATGGCCAGCTCGGGCGCCATCTCGCGGGAACGCTTCAAAAGGTAGCGCCGCTCGCGCTCGCGCTTGCGATCAATGGCATCAATGGTCTTGTTGGTGGAACTGCCGGGATTCATATGACGCGCCATGGACAATATCCTCATGTTTTATTTGGAGAAACAGCCTCCAACTATATCGTTTTTCCCCCAATACGCAATTTAAACCCTGTGTTCCGCTCAAGCTTTTCTCCATGCCCACCCCTGAAAAAAGATTCACTTTCCTGCTTCTCGCAGTAGAATTTTCTGGAATGATGGTTATTATGAGCACGGCTTCTTTCGCTGCCTGCCGATGGCGAAGAGAGCCCGAATTTCTTATTTTTATCCCCAGGAGGAACCAATGAGAGGGAGAAAAGCACTTGTTATTGTCGCCGCCATGCTGATGGTGTGCAGCCTGGGTCTGACCGGCTGCAGCAAGAAAAAAGCCAAAACCGCTCCGGAACAGCCGAGCGACCTGCCGGAATCCGGCATGATGTCCGAACCGCTTGACAGCACAGGCGACTCCGGCATCATGGAAGGTCGGACTTCCGGCCCCATGGTGCCGGTCTACTTTGCCTTCGACAGCTCCAGCATCGAAGGCGAACAGACGGCCCGCATGGAGACCAACGCCGATTTTCTGAAGAAGAATCCCAATGTCAGCATCCGGGTCGAAGGCAACTGTGACCCGCGCGGTACCAAGGAGTACAATCTGGCTCTGGGCGAGCGTCGCGCCCAAAGCGGCAAGAACTATCTGTCCAGCCTGGGAGTTGATGCCTCCCGGATCACCACCATCAGCTTTGGCGAAGAGAAGCTCCTGCTCTTCGGTCATGACGAAGTGTCCTGGGCCCAGAACCGTCGCGACGATTTCGTTATTACCGACCGCTGAACAGAGCCGTCTTTTGCACAAAAAACCGGATTGGGGCCAGACCCTGTCCGGTTTTTTTTCTTCCCTGCCTTGCCGAGGACCAGGTCAGTCGGTATAGTGGCAGCTTTCATAAACATAAACCAGAAAACTTTTTCAGGAGTTCCCCCATGAAAGGTCTCAAGTGTATCGTGGCCGGTCTGTGCATGGCCGTTCTTTGCTGTTTTTCCGGCCTGAGCGGCCAGGCCGGCGCAGCCGAACTCAAGGTCGGCGTGGTCAACATGCAAAAGGTCTTCAGCAGTTCGAATGCCGGCAGGCGTGCCCAGAACATCATCGAGCAGAAGGCGAAATCCTATGAAGCCAGCTTCAAAAAGGACAAGGACGCCCTCCGCGCCATGCGCGACGAAATCGACAAGAAGAACTCGGCCTGGAGCAACGAGGTGAAGCGGGAAAAAATCACCGCGTTCCAGAAAAAGAGTGCGGAACTGGCCAGCAAGGAGCGGGAAGCCAACATGGAAATCCGCAAGCTGCAGGAGCGCCACGTGCAGCCAGTGCTGAAAAAACTGGAGGAAGTGATTCAGAAAGAGGCCAAGAGTGGCAATTACGACCTGATCCTGCCCAACAACGCCATTCTCTTTGCCGCCAGCCAGCTCGACATCACCGACGATGTGACCAGGGCGCTCGACGCCGCCATGAAGTAGAGCCAAAGCGCTTTCATGTCGGATTTGCGTACCCTTGTGCCCCGATTCACCGGCCTCCATGTGCTGGTGATCGGGGACATCATTCTCGACCACTTCGTCCGGGGCAAGGCCTCCCGCATCTCCCCGGAAGCGCCTGTCCCGGTGGTCAGCGTGCAGCGGGAAGAATACCTGCTGGGCGGCAGTGCCAATGTGCTCAGCAATATTGTGGCGCTGGGCGGCCGGGCCGAAATCTGCGGCATGATCGGCCAGGATCCGATGGGCGACAAGGTGCTGGGGCTCCTGTCCATGGTTGGCGACGTGGGCAAAGGCATTGTCCGCACCGGACGTCCCACCACCCTGAAAACCCGGGTGCTTGCCCAGGGACAGCAGGTCGTGCGCATTGACCGGGAAGAAACCGGCCCCCTGCCGGCTGGGGCCTTGGAGCGCCTCATGGACTGGCTGGGCTGCAACCTCTCCCGCTTCGATGCGGTCCTGGTCAGCGACTACGCCAAGGGCATGGTGAGCGAAAGCACCATGCAGACGCTGCGCCACGCCCTGGACGATGCCCGCCGCACCAGCGGCCGCCCTATTCCCTGGGTGGTCGACCCCAAGCCGGTCAACATGCCCCACTTTGCCGGTGCGAGCATCATCACGCCCAACCACCACGAAGCGGCCCGGATGTCCGGGCTCCCCATCCGCGGCGAAGAAAATCTGCTGGCTGCGGCCCGCGCCATTCAGGACGAACTGGCGCTGCAGGCCGTGCTCATCACCCGGGGCAGCGGCGGCATGGCGCTTCTGGAAAACGACAGGCCCATGCAGCTCATTCCGACAGTCGCCAAGGAGGTTTTTGACGTCACCGGTGCGGGCGACACCGTGGCCGCCACCCTGGCCCTGGGCCTGGCCGCAGGCGGCAGCATGAGCGAAGCGGCCCGGCTGGCCAATCATGCGGCCGGCATCGTGGTGGGCAAGATCGGGACAGCCGCCGTGAGCGTCCCGGAACTCCTGGCAGCCCTGCCCCCTGCCTGAACACGCCTCAAACGAGAACCTATGTCTGCCCGTAGTATGACAGGATTTGGCCATGGCGAAGCCGGTGGCCCGGAGCGGCTCTGGACTGCGGAAATCCGCACGGTCAACCACCGCTTCCTGGATCAGAAAATTTCCCTGCCCCGCGGCTTTGCCCATTTTGAAGAGCCGGTGCGCAAGCTGGTCGCAGCCCGCCTGAGCCGGGGGCATGTGGAGGTGCAGCTCAGTGCGGACGGCGAGAAGGCGGCCAGGGTCCAGCTCACGCTGAATCTGGAACTGGCCCGGCAGTACCACGGGTGTCTGCAGCGGCTGGTGCAGGACTTTGCCCTGGAAGGCGGGATTCGGCTCGCCGATCTGCTGACGCTGCGCGACCTCGTGAGCATCGAGGAAAAATCGCCAGACATGGAGCAGGAATGGCAACTGGCCAGCGCAGCCCTTGACCAGGCCCTGGGCGCCTGCACCCGAATGCGGGAGCAGGAAGGCCGGAGCCTGAAGACGGAACTGTCCGGCCGGCTGCAACTGCTCTCCAGCATGGTGGACAGCGTGGCAGCCCAGTCTCCCGAGCTGTTGCGCCAGCGCCAGAACGAACTGGGCGAGCGCGTACGCAAGCTGCTCGCAGGCGTGGATCTCGATCCCATGCGGCTGGCGCAGGAATGCGCCATCATGGCGGACAAGAGCGACATCACCGAGGAAATCGCCCGGCTCCGCAGCCACATCGGCCAGTTCGGCAACTTTCTGGAGCAGGACGAGGCGGTTGGCCGGCGGCTGGATTTCCTGCTGCAGGAGTTTCTGCGGGAAGTCAACACGCTCTGCTCCAAGTGCACGAACGCGGGCATTGCCCAGTTGGGCGTGGCCATGAAAAACGAGATCGAAAAGCTCCGCGAGCAGGTGCAGAACATCGAATAGAGTGCGCCCGGCCGATCGCCCGGGTTTCGTTCGACAGGCCAAGGCCTCCCGGCCTTCCCCGCTCATACGGGGCGAGAGGCAGCGCAGATCAGCTCAACCCAGCAAAACAACGATTCTCAGGCATGGACAATGGACTTTTACATGTAGGCTTTGGCAATGCGGTCATGATCCGCCGCATTCTGGCGGTCGTCAATCCCGGCTCCGCCCCGGTACGCAAACTCAAGGAAGAGGCGCGAATGGAGAAAAAAATCATCGATGTGACCGAAGGCCGCCGCACCCGCTCCATTCTCATTCTGGACTCCGGCCACCTGATGCTCTCCTCGGTGCAGCCGGACACCATCACCCAGCGGATGGCCCAACTGGCGCGTGAAGAACATAATCCGGCCCTGAAACTGGAACGGCTGACCCAGGAGGCCTGAGACGCCCTCCCTGCCCACTGTTCAACCACAAAACGCCTATGAACCACGGCCTGCTCTTCATTCTCTCCGGCCCTTCGGGCAGCGGCAAATCCACGATCACCCACGCGGTGCTGGACAGCATGCCGGGTCTGGTCTTCTCTGTCTCCCACACGACACGAACGCCGCGTCCGGGCGAAAAGGACGGCGTTGACTATCACTTCATCGACCGGGCCGCCTTTCTGGCCCTGCGCGACCGGCAGCCAGGCGGCTTTCTGGAATGGGCCGAGGTGCATGGCCAGCTCTATGGCACCAGTGTGGCCGAGGTCCAGGGCAAGCTGCGCCAGGGTCTGGACATCCTGCTGGATATAGATGTGCAGGGTGCACGCCAGGTCTTGGCCCGCCATCCCGAGGCCATCAGCATCTTCATCTGTCCGCCATCGGCCCAGGCGCTGGCCGAGCGCCTGCAGCGCCGCGCCACCGAGTCCCCCGAAAGCATGGCGCTCCGGCTCAACAATGCCCGCCAGGAACTGGAGCATGCGGCAGACTACAGGTATCTCATCGTGAATGCGGAGCTGGAAAGCGCCATCACCGCCTTCAAAAGCATCATCATCGCCGAGCGGCTGCAGCAGCGGCGCGCGGCGGACGGCACGCCCCTGAGCCAGTCATGGTAAGAGAAAAAAAGCCGGGCCGCCCGGCGCAAAGGCAGTCTCAAGGCCGGGCAGCGGCAGCGAAGGCCACCACGGAGCAAAAAACCCGGACGCCGCAAACCGTGGAGTCCGGTCAGGCCGCGGCAGAGACGGAAGAGCTGATCTGGGGTCTGAACCCGGTCAGGGAGGCGCTGAGCGGAGCGCAAGCCCTGCACGAGCTGCGGGTTGCGGAGGGCAAGGCCGGGCCGCGCCTGCAGGAACTGATCGCTCTGGCGAGACGCCGTGAGGTGCCGCTCCGTTTTGTGCCCATGGCCCGGCTGGGAGCGCCCAGGGATGCCCGGCATCAGGGGGTCGTGGCCCGCCTGGCCGCCGTGCAGACCGTGGAGCTGGCCGCCCTGTTGCAGGACTATGCCGGCCCGCTTCTGATTCTGGACTGCATTCAGGACCCCCACAATCTGGGTTCCATTCTGCGCTCCGCCCTGGCTGCCGGTTTCGAGCGTGTGATTGTCCCCCGGGAGCGCAGCGCCGTGCTGGGCGGCACGGTGGCCAAAAGCTCGGCGGGCGCGCTGAGCCATCTCAGCATCTGCCGCGTGAAGAATATCGCCGAAACCCTGCAATGCTTAAAAGAGTGCGGCTACTGGATATTCGGCGCCGTGGCCGATCCTTATGCGGCCCCGATCTATGCCACGAATTTTCCGGCTGCCTGCTGCCTGGTCATCGGTGGTGAAGGCAGGGGCATCCGGCCGCTGGTGCAAAAACGCTGTGATCAGCTTTTTACCATTCCCATGGCCAGAGGCTTCGATTCCCTGAACGTCTCCGCGGCCGCAGCGGTCATCCTCTTTGAACTCGCCCGCCGGCGTTCGACCGCACAAGAGCCGGCCTTTGCCGGTCATGACCGGTAAGCGCCCGGCCTGCACGATACATGCCGCGCTGGAAGCCGCATCCTGCCCGTCTTGACAGCATGGGGCAAATCCCGTAAGTTTTGCCGCCGTTCACACGGCTGTTGCGCTCCCCTTCCCTCACCCCACCAGGTATCCGCCATGTTTGGAATCGGCCTGCCGGAAATGATCGTCATCTTCGCAGTCGCCCTGCTTGTCGTCGGCCCGGAGAAACTGCCCGAACTGGCCCGTTCGCTCGCCAAGGGGCTCTTCGAGCTGAAACGCACCGTCAACGAGGTCAAAGGCAGCTTTGCCGAGGAAGAGCAGGCGGTCAACGAGGTCAAGGACAATCTGAAAAACGCCGCGGCGGAGCTGCAGAAGCGGGTCCTGCTGGAAGAAAATCCGCCGCCCCCGCCCTGGCAGAATGCGGCTCGGCAGCAGGCGGCATCGGATTCGGAGGCCAGGGCCGGCGAGCCGGAAGCCCAGGCCGATGCGGAGGCCATCCTGGAGGCGCAGGCAGAGGCCGGCAAAGGGGCCGCGAGTCCGGAATTGGTCATTGACGCCGAGCTGGTGGCAGAGGCAGCGGCGCAGCCTCCGGCAGATGAACCGGACAAGGCGAAAGCCAGGCAGGCATGAGCGGGGAATTCGCCGCCTTCCGGCCCCACTACGCCGAGATGCGCCGCCGGCTGGCGCAGACGGTGATTGCCGTTCTCCTCTGCAGCACCGTTGCCTATGTCTGCAAGGACACGCTCACCGCCTGGTGCATGCAGCCGATCCGGCAGGTCTTTCCGGAGATGGGCCAGCTCGTCTACACCAGCCTGCCCGAGGCATTGGTCAGCTACCTGAAGCTGGCGCTCATTGTGGGGCTGATGGTCAGTTTTCCCTATCTCCTGGCCCAGATCTGGCTCTTTGTGGCCCCGGCCCTGCTGAAACGGGAAAGGCTCCTCGTGCTCAAGGTGCTGCCCCTGGCCACGCTGCTCTTTGTGGGCGGGGCGGCCTTTGCCTTTTTTGTGGCCCTGCCGCAGATGCTCCGCTACTTCATGAGCTATGCCGGGCCCGAGCTCATGCCCATGCTCAGGATGGGCCAGTACCTCACCTTCATTGCCCGTATGACCCTGGCCTTTGCTCTGGCCTTTGAAATCCCCTTCCTCATGGTGGTGACCGTACGCACGAGCCTGACCCGCCGTGACCATTTCAGCACCCGGCGGCTCTGGTTCTACGGCGCCATCGCCGTGCTGGCCTTTCTCCTGGCTGCCGGCGATCTGACCGCCACCGTGCTGCTGGCCGTCCCCCTGTGCCTGCTCTACGAATGCGGCATACTGGCCTGCCGGCTCTTTGGCGGTAAAAAGGCCAAAACCTGAAATCTGAACGACGCGGCGGCTGCAGGCCAAATCCTGCTGCAGGAGCGCCCCCGACGGGTGGCGAAGCGCGAAGTGGTGGCGCTTTCTTGTTGCAAAAATCCGGAAAGTATGCCATTTTGGACGCCGTTTCCTGCGCCCTGGCCGGGGGCAGGATGCAGCGCTTTTCGGAACGTAGCGCAGACTGGTAGCGCACCTGAATGGGGTTCAGGGGGTCGGAGGTTCAAATCCTCTCGTTCCGACCAGAAAATCAGGGGCTTGCGGAGTTTTCCGCAAGCCCTTTTTGTTTTGGCTAACCCTTCGCACGGCACAGGCCAGCCCCTTCAGGGCCTGCAATAGCGCCTGGCTGTGCGCCACCCGCAGTTCTCCGCCTCGGCCTGCGGCAAAGTCCGCATCCAGAAGGCTCCTTTGATAGCCGGCTCAGGAGACTTCCCGACGGCTGCAGCCACCGACATAGGGGCGAGCACCTGCATCAGCGCGGTTTCGCCGTGCTTGTTCGCGGCGTTGGGGTTCGCCCCTTCTTGAAGCGCCCTGCGGACGGCGGCCAGGTCGCCCTCCACGCACAGTTGCACAAATTCCGCATCCGGCATGGCAGCCTGGACGGCGGGGGCCACAAGCAGCCCGAGGCAGAGCAGAAACGCCGCCAGGAAGCCGGATGGGCGGCGCAAAAGGGGCCGGGCAGTCGGAATGGGCATGATCTTCCTCACTTTTCGTGCTGTTCGTGTGTTTCGTGGTCGCTCAATGTTTCCCCGTCGTCTGCCACAAAGTGATCGAAGTGGAACCAGTCGGCGGGATGGCTGCGTAGGGCCTGCTCCAGCAGGGCAGCGTAGTGCTCCGCAGCCTCCTGCAGCGCGAGAGCGCGGTTTTGCCTCTTGCCCTGCGGCCCGGCCGGCGCCAGGAGCGGCGCTGACAGCGTGAAGTGGTAGCTGCCCCGACCAGTGCGGAAGGCGAAAAAGGCGAAAACCGGCGCGCCCGCGAGCCAGGCCATGACAAAGGGCGCGGCCGGGATACGGGCCCGGCCATCCAGAAAGCGCACCGTAAAATGCCGCTGTTCGGGCTTCAGCAGCACATCTCCCGGCATGGACACCACGCCGCCGGACTCCAGAAAGCGGATGCCTTCCACTGCCAGGGCCGGGTTGTTGTCTGCGGCCGCGGCCGCCAGCACCCGCACACCATCGGCCCTGAGCGCCGCCTTCTGCGCCGCCTCCACGCCCTCCCGCTGCTTCTCGCCCATGAAGAGCAGCAGCTTCAGCTCCGGCAGCGCCTGGGGCAGCAGCCTTGCGGCCATCTCCCAGTTGCCCAGGTGGGACATCAACAGCACCGCGCCCCGGGCCTGCAGGCAGCCTTTCAGTTGCTCCAGACCTTCGGTTGTGAAGTCGATGCTATGGCAGCGCGCCCGGAAACGGTCGCTGTGAATGGTGGTAAAGCGCTGATATTGCAGGAAGACAGCCAGTTGCCGACCTGCGGCGGAGCGCTCCGGAAAGAGTCTGCCGTAAAAACGCAGGCCTGCCTCCTTGCGCGGCGAAAAGAAAAAATAGCCGACCGCGACCAGCCGGGCGAATGCAGTCAGCAACCAGGGCCCGGTCACGCGGGCGCAGCTTTCCAGCAGGCGGTACCAGAAGCGACTGTTCATCGCCGCCAGAGGTTGAGGAAAAAGAGCCGGGCAAACACGGCGCTGTTGCGGCAAAAATCGCGCCAGGGCCGGAAGTGGCTGATACGCTCGCCTTTTGGCTGATAGACCACGCTCACCGGCGCTTCAACCAGGGGCAGGCGCGCCCAGTTCGCCCGAACCAGCACTTCCACCTCAAACTGGTAGCGGCTGGACCTCGCGTCCAGGGCCAGCGTTTCCGGCAGCGGACAGAGCCGAAAGCCGGACTGGGTGTCGGCAAGCCAGGGCCCGCCGCAGGCCCAGACCCAGAAGTTGGAAAAGCCGCGGCCCGCCCGGCTGGTCCAGGGCACATGCTCGCCCGCCATGCCGCTCCGCGTGCCGATGACCAGGGGCCGCACGCTGCTGGCCGCGGCCGCTGCCAGAAGCCTGCTGCCGTCCGCCGCCCTGTGCTGGCCGTCGGCATCCATGCAGAGCGCCCAGTCAAAGCCCGCGGCCAGTACCGCGCTGAAAGCGGTTTTCAGGGCCGCGCCCTTGCCCCGGTTTTCCGCATGACGCAGGACGGTGAGATCCGCGTATTCCGGCTGCGACGCGAGTTCCGCCAAAAGGGCCGCCGTCCGGTCGGTCGAGCCATCATCCACCACAAAAAGCGGCAAGCCGAGCTGCCGGGCGTCGGCCAGCACTGCGGCCAGCCGCGAACCGTGGTTATAGGCCGGGATGACCAGGGCTGCCCGCAGCATCACCAATCACCAAGCCTAGGACAAAGGGCCAGCGCCCAGGTGCCCGGCCCCATGTGCACGCCGGAGCTGAGCGAGAGCGGCGCCACCTGCAGCTCGCTGTCCGGCAGGATGGCCCGGATCTGCGGCGCCATTGCCTCGCGCACCCAGGCTTCGTTGTCGCTGTACTCCAGCAGCAGCAGCTCCGGCCGGCCCTGCTTCGCGAGCGCCCGCAAACGCGCCAGCACGAAATCCCGCTGCGCGGCCTGACTGTGCGCCAGGGCCAGCCTGCGCACGCCTTCGGCCTCCGGGCTGATAACGGGCCTGATGCCAAGCAGACCCGAGGCCAGTCCGCTCAGCCTGGAGATGCGGCCACTTCGGGCCAGATAGCGCAAATCGGCAATGCACACGTATTCCTCGCAGACTGCGCACAGCTTCCGGACAAATGCCAGCAGGAGTTCCATGTCCGCCAGCCGGCGCGCCGCCCGGGCCGCCATGAGGGCGATGACCGCCAGGCGGCCGGAAGCCGCGCCGCTGTCCACGGCGAAAAAGGACTGCCCGCCCTGCCCTGCCTGAAAGGCCGCGGCTGCCGCAAAGTTGCCGGTATAGACCGAACCAACCGCAAGATAGAGGACCGGCCCCGGCTGCTCCAGGGCGCTCTGAAAATGCTGCCGCCGCTCGTTCTGCGAGGCCTGCGCCGTGCTGACGCGCTGCCCCGCACGCAGGGCCGCATAGATGGCGGCCGGGTCCCAGAGCGTCTCCGGTCTGGAGATGCCGCCGCAGATGACGTGGCTGTCCAGAAGTACAATGCCTTCCTGCCTGGCCAGCGGCCGGGGCAGCGACCCCGCGGCGTCGCAGAGCAGGCGCACGAAACCCGCCTCAGGCGGCAGGGTCGCGGCCTGCATGCTTTCCGCATGCCAGGCCGTGATTTCGCCCACGCTTTGCAGGGCGGCCCGGGTGGCCTCCGGATCATGACTGTGCAGGTGCAGATGCAGAAGCCCGCCGTCCCGCCGGGCCACCACGCTTTCCCCCAGGGTGGCCAGCAGGGCCGCATCCGCCTGTCCCTGCAGAGTCAGATTGATGCAGGAGGCCGGATCAGCCTCCGCCTCCGGCAGTCTGGCCCTGAGCAGGCCGGGAAAGCGGGCGCCCGGCGCCTGCAGGAGCCCTTCGTCTCCGCTCCAGGCTGCAAAAAAGCCCTCGAAGAAGCAGAACAGGCCCAGCGCCCCCGCGTCCACCACGCCTGCCTGCCGCATTGCCGGCAGCATGTGGGCGGTGGCGCGCACCGCTCCTGCCAGCCTGTCCAGAATATCGGGGATGCTCTGTTCCGGACTACAGGCCGCAAGCCCGGACATGACATCCAGCATGGTGCCGTCCTGGGGCGCGAGCACGGCCCCGCGGGCCAGCCGGCTGCCCGCAGCACAGGCGGCAAGCAGCGCCTCCGGCCCGGCATCCTCTGCAAGCGCCAGAAGCGGCGGAAAAAAGGCCACGGCGATATTGCCCGAATTGCCGGTAGCGCCCTGTTGCAGGAGACTGCGGCACAGTGCGGCCGGACTTGTCGCATCGTGCAGCGGAGCCAGGGAAAGACGCAGATTCACCCCGGTGTCACCGTCTGCCACCGGAAACACATTGATGCGGTCCAGGAGTCCGGCCCGCGCCGCCAGGCGTTCGTAGGCAGCCGCAAAGGCCTGGCGCAGAGCAATCATCTTTCGGCAAACAGGGCCAGCATGGCCTCGCGGTCATACTTGCCGTTGGCCCGCATGGGCAGAGCCCCCAGCACGCGGATGAGCCGGGGCAGCGCATAGGGTTCGAGCCGGCGGGCCAGGGCCTGCCGCAGCGCCTCCGGCGAGGCCGTACCCGCAACCGCCGCGACAATGCGGTTTTCCCGGCTGCCGCTTTCCGGCAGCGCCGCCACAAAGGCGTCCTGCACCCCGGCCTGGGCCAGCAGCAGCCTCTTGACAGCGTCCATATCCACACGCTGGCCGCCCACCTTGACCACCATGTCCGCCCGGCCCAGCATCCTAAACTGCGGCCCGGAGGTGGGCTGAATGCGGTCTGCGGTGTGAAACCAGCCGGCCTCGTCGCGGGGCAGTTCGGGCGAGAGGAAGGCGGAACGCACCATGAGGCGCTCGTCGGCCCCGGCCTGCCAGTCCAGCCCCGGCAGCATGGTGAATTCCCTTTCGCCGCGAAAGCGGTTTCGGGTGGCCAGACCGCCGGTTTCCGTGGAGCCGAAGACTTCGATGATGCCCAGCCGGTTGGCCTGAGCAAAGGCCAGCGCGTCGCGCTCATCCAGCATGCCGGCCGAGGAAAAGGCCAGGCGGAGCGCGCAGGGCGCCAGTCTTTTGTCGCTGGCCGCAAGGGCGTGATAGTGGGCCGGCACGCTGATGAAAACCGTGGCGGCCGTCTCCTCTACGGTCTTGGCCATTTCTTCGGGGAAGACGGGCGTGTGGGCGCAGACCGAGGCCCCGCTGACCAGGGGCAGCACCACGCCGTAGAGCAGGCCGTAAATATGGCAGACCGGCACGGTGGCCAGAATACGGTCACCGGCCCCTATGCCGTAGTGCGCGGCAATGAAGAAGCCCTCGCCCAGAAGATTTTCCGCAGTCTTGCTCCAGATCCGGGGCGAGCCGGTGCTGCCGCCGGTGAACAGGCCCAGTATGCTGCCCTGCGCCGGATTCTGGGGCAGCGGCGGGGCGGATGCGGGCAGGCTGTCCAGGGCAAGCGGCTCCATGCCAGCGGGCAAAGGCCTGCCCGCTTCGGCCAGGGCAAGCCGGCAGCCGGCAGCCTCGTGCAGACTGGAAAGCGCGGGCAGGGACAGGGCATAGGGCAAAAGCAGGGTCGGCCCGCCCGCCAAGGCCGCCAGAATGGCGGCCGCGCACAGGGCCCGGTCCTCGCTGGCCAGACACAGCCCCTTGTGTTCTCCGCGCCGGGCCTGAAAATGCGCATGCAGCCGGGCAGCCAGCCGGTGCAAGTCGCCATGGCTCATGCCGCCCTGCAGAAAGGGCCGCGCAGCATCGGCCGGCCCGGCCAGCAGGGCGCGGCACCGCTCTCCCCCAGTCCCACTCATGCCGTCTCCCCTCTGCCGAAATGCTGGTCGCGCAGTCTCCGGCTCCTGGGCCGGAAGGTATGATCGGCCATTTCCTTCTGAACCACGCGGGCAAAGAGCCTGGCCATCTTCATGTTCTGCGGCTCGTCGGCGTAAAAGCTGGTCCAGGCGTAATCCAGCAGCTCCTGCAGGCGCTCCGCGCTCATGTGCTTCGGCTGATACACCACCTGGTCTGCCGTGTAGCGACTCCAGTCATAGGTCAGAATGCGCCCCTGCCGGTGCAGTTCGTCAAAGGCCCTGGTGTGTGGAAAAGGCGTGAGTACCGTGAATTCAGCCAGATCAAGATCGATTTCCAGAAGAAAATCGATCAGCCGCTTGATGAAATCCTCGTCGTGGTTGTCCAGACCCAGAAGAATCGTGCCCTCCACGCCGATGCCATGGTCGTGGTAGCGCCTGATCCGCTCCCTGATGTAGTCCGAGGTGTCGAAGACCGCCTGATACACGTACCAGGCCCCGGCCCGCGCCGCCAGATCCAGCACCTCGGGCTTGTCCTCGATCGGGTGGGAGCACCACTTTTTCTTGAGCGGAATCATCTCGCGGAACAGATCCAGTTCCCATTCCGTGCTCTGCGCCAGGGAATTGTCCACGATGAAGAGCCTGTTGTTGTCGATGGCCGCCATTTCGGCAATGGCCTTGTCAATGGGCCGGGGCCGGAATCTGCGGCCGCCCAGATAGGCCACGGCGCAGGGATAGCAGTGAAAGCGGCAGCCGCGGGAGGCGTGCACCAGATCCACCATCTGCACGCCGCGGTAATTGTAGAGGTCACGCTTCAAAAGGTCGCGCCGGGCCGTGCCCACGAGGGCGATGTCAGGCTGCTGGTCGAGATGGTTGTACACCGGCTTGAGCGCGCCTTTTCTGAAATCGGCCAGCACCTCTTCCATGCGGCCCTCGGCCTCGCCCAGAAAAACCGTGCCGTGCGCCATGCACTCTTCCGCGTGCAGCATGGTGGCAATGCCGCCGAACATGACCCTGACCCCGCGCTTCCGGTACTCGTCGGCAATGGCCCAGCCCCGCTGCACCTGCACGGTCAGCATCATGCTGATGCCCACAAAATCCGTGGCCGCGTCAAAGTCGATGGCCTCCAGATTCTCGTCGATAAAGGTGACATCCACATAGTCGGGCAGGGCTGCGGCAAAGACCACCGGGCCGTGCGGCGGCAGGTGGAATTCGGTCTGGCGGCCCAGTTTGTGCCACTTGGGGTAAATCAGGGTGAAACGCATGCTATTGCCGATCCAGGCGCTGGGCGGAGATGAGCCGCAGATTCAGGGTGTAGCCGCTGCTGCCCGGCGCGATCAGCTCCAACTGCGAGGGCATGAGGCCGGACTCGCTCGTGTATTCGCAGGAGTAGGCGCGCACCGAGCGGTTGCGGGAAGGGTCGGGATTGTAGGTGTGCAGCCGCCAGCAGCCGTCCCGGGTTTCCATGAGGTCGGCGGTTCCCCCATTGGCCGTTTCGTAGCGGCAGACCCGGGCCCTGTCGGCCAGCTGGCCCTGCTTCACGATACCCAGGGGCGGAATGAACAGGAGCCGGATGTCTTTCAGCAGGTTTTCGGCAAAGTGCGGGCTGTCAAAGGGCGGCAGCGCCCGCACGACCTGGATCCCTCCCCTGCTGTCGGCCCGGGCCTCAAAGAGGGTCAGGCCTTCCACCGTGGTCAGGGCGGACTGAATGCTCTGGCCGTGCAGAATCACGATGCCGATGACCGAACCGCCGCCAATGCCGCTGGCCAATCGGAAACGGATGGCGTGCACATACTGCCAGTCGCCCTGGGGGAAAAAATCATTGCAGGTGAGCGGCGCGGAAACAGGCTGCAGAGGCGCGAGCGCCGGCGGGCGCCGGGGCTCCCGGGCGCAGGCGGCCAGCACGAGCAGGCAGGACAGCAGCACAAGACGCTTCATGGTCTGGTGAACAGATGTTCGTCGAGCTGACGGTTCAGCACGGCGTCCGAAAAGGTGATTTTGGTGTAGGCGTCCTGGCCCTCGTTGATAATCACGGAGTCGAGCAGCCCCTCGCTGCCGGAAAGGTGCAGCTCGATACTGCTGATAATCGCGGCCAGGCCCTTTTCCCGGGGCCGCAGGATGATGCGTTTCCGGTCAGGAAATTCGGCGCTGAAGGCCGGGTTCTCGGTGAAACGGCCGGCCAGCCAGTTGGTGATTTCCTCCAGGGCCAGATTCATCGCATCCAGGGAGGCGCCTTTCTCTTCGACCAGCTTGCCATCGTGGTCCACCAGCTTTCTGATGTCGCTGCCGTGCACCAAGAGCAGGGTGTGCAGGGGATAGAGGTATTCCCACCTGAGGGAGCGCGGGGCCTGGAAGGCAAAAACGCCGCGGGCCGAGATCGGCTGGGCCAGAATCTTCAGGTGTTTTTCCTGAAAAAAATTCGCCTGTACCGAGCGCAGCGAGACTTTCGGCGCTTCCTGCGGGGCCTGGGCCGCGCCAAGCGGAGCCGCGCCCACGATGCCCAGCAGGAAGAGCAGCGGGAAAAGCGCTGCCTTCATATCATGCCCCCATTCACGGAAAGCACCTGCCCGGTCATGTAGGAAGCGGCCTCGGAGCAGAGGAAGGCCACCACGGCGGCCACCTCTTCCGGCTGGCCTATGCGGGCCATGGGAATGAGCTGTTTGATGTGTTCCTTGGGCGCGTTCTGGATCATGTCGGTTGCAATGAGCCCGGGCGCGACCACGTTGACGCGGATGCCCAGCCGCGCCACCTCGGCGGCCAGCGAGCGGCTGGCCGCGTTCAGCCCGGCCTTGGCCGCGGCATAGTTGCTCTGGCCGCGATTGGGCACCAGCGCGGCGGCCGAGGAAATCGACACCACGGAACCCGACTTCTGCCGGGCCATCTGCTCGATGGCGGGCCGGGTCAGGTTATAAAAGCCGTCCAGGGTGGTGGCAATGACCCGGTGCCAGTTGTCGGAGGACATGGTCATGAAGAGCCCATCCGCAATCAGGCCCGCATTGTTGACCAGAATGTCGAGCCGGCCGTGCCGGTCGACGAGATCGGCAACGGCTGCGGCGGAGGCTTCGGCGTCGCGCACGTCAAAGGGGTAGAGCGCACCGCTGCCGCCGGCCGCTGCAACCGCCTGAAGCGTCTCTTCGGCACGGGCGCGGCTCTTGTTGTAGTTGATGCCCACAAAGGCGCCGCCAGCGGCCAGGGCCACACTGACGGCCCGGCCGATGCCGCCCGAGGCCCCGCTGACCAGGGCGATTTTCTTCGTTTCTTCCTGCATTTATCCTGCTTCCTGCGGCTGATAGAGCTGCAAAAGGACCTCAGCCACCCTTGCCCCTCCGGCAAAAAGGGTGGCTGCCACTTCCTGAAATCCGCCGTAATTGATCGTCTTCCGGGCCTCCGCCCGGATGCGCGTGCCAAAAGGCAGGACAGAGGCGACAAGCCGGCTCTTCTTGATGGCCACGATCCAGCCGGTCTGGGTCGAATCCAGGCCCTTGGCCCGGATGCGCTGCCAACTGCAGCACACACCCGCGGTCTGGGCCGCGATTTCGATGAGCAGCAGCGCCTCCACGCCGGCTTCGCCTGCCAGCGGCCAGGTGGGCTGCACCACGCTTTCCGTGGCCGCACTGAGGGCATCGCCCCGCAGCACCCGATCCAGCAGCAGCATGGGACGGCGCTGGGGCAACAGCGCCTCCAGCGGCAATTCGGTCAGATTCGGGATATGGGAGCCGGTTTCGGACATGCTGTGGTGAACGGGATCAAATGGCCAAAAATTCGTACCGATGCCTATATACTCCATGCCTGCCGAAAAGTAACGCCCCTTTTTCCCGCGGAGCGTGACAAGGCGACCGCTTTTGGTGTACAAAAGCCGGGTCGCTGCAAGCACGCGGCCGGACAGGGAATTTCTGCGGAACCACGGAAGGAAGTCATGGAAGACGAGCTGATGGAAGAACTGAAGGGCAAACTGATTGCCCTGTTGAATTTGCAGGATGTGCAGCCGGAAGATTTCGACCCGGACGCCCGGCTGGTAGGCGGCGATTTGGGCATTGACTCCATCGATGTTCTGGAGATGGTGGTCATGGTGGAAAAGGACTACGGCGTGACCATCAACAACCAGGAAATGGGGCAGCAGGTCTTTGCCAGCCTGAGGCAACTGGCCGACTACATCCGCCGGCACAGGGTGGCGGACCTGCCTTGAGCGGCAGCGGCATGCGAGTCCGCGTGATCGGCCTGGGCCTGATCAGCGCGCTGGGCGATGGCCCCAGGGCGAGCGAAGCGGCCCTGCGCGCGGGCCGGCCCCATCTGGGCCGGGTCAGGCTCTTTCCCCTGGCGCGGGGCGCCAGCCTGCCCGTCGGCGAGGCGGATTTTCCGGACGACGCCGCAAACCCGCTGCCGCGCTGCCACCAACTGGCCCTGCATGCGGCCAGGCAGGCGCTGGCCGGCAGCGGCCCGGCTCCGGATGCCGTGGTGCTGGGCACCACCACCGGCGGCATGCTGACAACCGAGCGGTTTCTGGCCGCCCACGAAGCACGGCCCGGGGCGAATCCGTATCACAGCCTGCACACGGTGACCGCCGCGGTGGCCGAACTGGCCGGATGCAGGGGGCCGGCGCTCACGGTGTCCACGGCCTGCTCCTCGGGGGCCCTGGCCCTGGCCCTGGCCCTGCGTCTTTTGAGAAGCGGCCGGGCCAGGCGCGTGCTGGCGGGCGGCGTGGACAGCCTCTGCCGGCTCACCTATTTTGGCTTTCATGCCCTGCAGCTGGTGGACGCGGACAGGCCCAAGCCTTTCGACCGGCGCCGCGGCGGCATGGCCGTGGCCGAGGGCGCGGCCTTTCTGCTGCTGACCAGCGGCCGGGAAGGCAGGAGCCTGGCCGAGCTGGCAGGCGCAGGCCTGTCCTGCGACGCCTTTCACGAGACCAGGCCCCATCCGGAAGGCGAAGGCGCACTGGCCGCCATGCAGGACGCCCTGGACGACGCCGGCCTGCAGCCGGAAGCCATCGATTATATCAGCCTGCACGGCACCGCAACCGTGGACAATGACCGGGCCGAGGCCCGGGCCCTGCACCGTCTCCTGGGCCCCCTGGTCCAGGGACCGCCGCTTGCCTCCATCAAGGGCGCGTGTGGCCACAGTCTGGCCGCAGCCGGCGCCCTCTCGGCCGCTGTCGGCGCCCTGGCCCTGCAGCACGGTTTTGTGCCGGCAAATACCGGCTTTGCCGAGGCAGACCCCGAACTGGCTTTCGTCCCGCAAATCGGAGCCGAGCCCCGGAGGCTGCGCGCGGCGCTTGTCAATGCCTTTGGCTTTGGCGGCAACAACGGCGCCCTGGTGCTGACAGCTCCGGAGGCCTTCCCGCCCCGTCCGGCAGACCGTCCCGGTCTGCCGCTGACCATCAGGGCCGTGGCCTGCCTCTCCGGCGCGGGCGACCTGAACGCGAGTCTGGCCCGCCTGGACAGCGGCCGGGGCTGCGCCGGGCTGGTGGATGAAAAGAGCGCCTTTATGAATTTGCCGCCCCGGCAGATTCGCCGCCTGAAACGACTGGCCCGGCTGGGTCTGGCCCTGAGTCTGGCTGCCCGGCCTGCCGCCGCCCGGACGCAGGAGGCCGCGGTCTTTTTCGGCACCGGCTGGGGCGCCCTGTCGGAAACCGCGGATTTCCTGGGCAAGCTCCAGGCCAGCCAGCAGCAGTTTGCAAGCCCTACGGACTTTGTCGGCTCGGTGCACAACGCGCCGGCCAGCCAGATTGCCCTGCTTCTGGGCGCCAGGGGCCCCAATATAACCACGAGCGGCGGCAGCCGCTCCTTTGCCGAGGCCGCCTTTGCGGCCACCCTGCTGGCCGGCCGGCATGAGGGCTGGGCCCTGCTGGCCGGTGCGGACGAGTATCATGCGCAGTGGTCGCCCATGCTGGATGCCGGAATCGACAGCAAGGCGGGCGCAGAAGGCGGCGGCGCGCTCTGGCTGGGGCATGCGGGGGATGACGCGCTGGCCCTGCTGCGCCACTGCGAACTGTATGGCGACAGCAGCGCCCTGCCCGCTTTGCTGGCGGATCTGGGCGGCGCTGCGGCGGTGCAGAACCGCGTGGGCCTGATTCTGGCCGACACGCCGGACATGGCGGCAGAGGCCCAGCTTGCCGAACTGAAGGCGCTGCTGCCAATCGTCCCGGTCTGGGCATTCCGGGAGCATCTGGGCCGCTTCGCCTCCGCTGCCGCGCTGGCAGCGGCCCTGGCCGTGGCCTTTCTCCACCGTGGTCATGCGCCGGCGCTGACCACCGGCAGCGCGCAAAACCTGCCGCTTGCCGGCAGGTCGGCACTCCTCGTGGGTTTGGGTCACACGCTGAGCGCCATGGAATTTGCCCGGCCATGAGGGTTCTGCTCATCTCGCCCAACACGCTGACCGTGCCCTATCCGGTCTATCCCCTGGGGCTGGACTACGTGGCCGGTTCCATCGGCCCTGAACACGAGCTGGCGCGCTTTGATCTGAACTGCGCTTCCCTGGACGAGCTGGCCCGGCTGATCGCGGATTTCTCTCCCGAAGTCATTGGGCTGGCCTGCCGCAATATCGACAACACCGAGGCCGGAGCGCCCAAATATTTTCTGGAGCAGTTGCACGAGCTGGTCCTGTGGCTGCGGGCGCGCTGCCAGGCGGTGATCGTGTGCGGCGGCAGCGGCTTCACCATCATGCCCGAGGCCGTGCTTGCGGCCCTGGAAGCGGATTTCGGCATCATCGGCGAGGGCGAACGCTTTGGCCTCCTGGTGGAGGCCCTGGCCTGCGGCGACGACCCCGCAGCCCTGCCGGGCGTGCTGCGGCCCAACGGCCCGGTGCGGATCCCGCCGCCGTGGCCGGGTCTGCGGCAGCGCCGCATGGCCCCGCTGCCGCAGGTTGCCTTTTACGCGCAGCAGCATGGCGGCATGCTGAATCTGCAAACCAAGCGCGGCTGCTCCTTTCGCTGCGTCTACTGCCCCTACCCGCACATCGAGGGCCGCAGCCACCGGCTCATCCCCCCGGAAAGCGTGGCGCAGACAGCGCTCGAACTGGAAGCGGCCGGAGCGCGTTACATCTTCATCACCGACTCGGCCTTCAATTCCCACCCGGGTCACAGCAGGGCCGTGGCCAGGGCCTTCAGGGCAAGCGGACTGCGGATTCCCTGGGGTGCGTTCTTTGCGCCGCTTGCGCCCGAAAGCGGCTACTTCGCCCTCATGGCCGAAGCCGGCTGCAAGCACGTGGAATTCGGCACCGAGTCGATGAGCGGCGCCATCCTCAGGAACTACCGCAAGCCCTTTCAGCCGGCCGATGTTTTTGCGGCGCACCGGGCAGCCCGGGCAGCGGGCCTGCATGTGGCCCACTATTTTCTTTTGGGCGGGCCCGGAGAAAACGCGGCCACGGTGCAGGAAAGCCTGACTGCGATCGAAGAGCTGACAGGCGCGGCTTTTTTCTTTTTTATCGGCATCCGCATCTATCCGGGCACGGAAATCTGCGAAATGGCGATCCAGCGCGGGCAAATCACGGCAGACACCGATCTGAGGCAGCCGGTGTTTTACAAAAACAGCGCCATCACCCGGGATGAGATGGAAGCCCTGGTTGTGCGCCAGGCACGGGGCCGCCTGAACTGGCTGGTGGGTGCGGGCGTCGATCAGGTGGCGGCCCTGGTGGCCCGGATGCATGCCAAAGGCATGGTCGGGCCGCTCTGGGAGTATTTGGCAAGGTGAGGCAAGTCAGGTATAATCAAGTCCCCCCTGCAACAAAAAAATGGAGTGTCTTATAAGTTGGACTTTTCATAACTGGACAGAGGGGGTGAAGATGAAACTTGAAAAAATCCATCTGGAAAACTTCAAGACTTTCAAGGAGATGACCATCAAAGACCTGCCGGCCCTTTGCGTATTTGTGGGCGCAAACGGGGCAGGGAAAAGCACGCTTTTTGATGTCTTTTCCTTTCTCAAGGATTGCCTGGAAAGCAATGTGGGCAAGGCCCTACGGCAGAGGGGCGATTTTCGCGAGGTCGTTTCCCGTGGAGAGCATGAAAGAAACATTTGTATTGAGATTCAGTACCGCACGGAGATAACCAAACGCAAACGTCTGGTGACGTATCACCTGGAGATCGGCCGGGAACAAGGCAAGGTCTGCGTGGTAGAGGAGTTCCTGCGTTACAAGCGTGGCTCTTCCGGTTCGCCTTATTATTTTTTTAGATTTTCCAAAGGTAAGGGTTCTGCGGTCACCAACGAAGAGGACTTCAGCAAGACTGATGAAAAATTGAATCGAGAGACACAAGACTTGGGTTCCAGTGAAATTCTTGCGTTGAAGGGGCTGGGGCAGTTTGAGAAATTCAAGGCAGCAAACGAGCTTCGGGCCTTTATTGAAAACTGGCATGTGTCCAATTTCCATGTGGAGGCGTCGCGTGGACTCAAGGACGCAGCCATGTATGCCGAACATCTCTCGGAAACGGGTGACAATCTGCAGGCAGTGGCCAAGAATATTCACGAACATCATTCTGAGATTTTTGCTGCAATCGTCCGCAAGATGCAGAGGCGCGTACCAGGCGTTTCCGGCATTGAAACAAAAGATACCGAAGATGGCCGGCTTTTGCTGAAATTTCGGAACGGAGACTTCAGAGATCCCTTTATTGATCGCTATGTCTCTGACGGCACCATGAAAATGTTTGCCTATCTGGTGCTCCTGCACGATCCGGCACCGCATCAGTTCCTGTGCATTGAAGAGCCGGAAAACCAGCTCTACCCCACGCTTCTGCATGAACTGGCCGAGGAATTCCGGGACTACGCCCAGCGCGGTGGCCAGGTCTTTGTGTCCACCCATTCGCCGGATTTTTTGAATGCGGTGGAGCTGGATGAGGTTTTTTGGCTGGAAAAGGAGAACGGATTTACTGTGGTCAAACGCGCCAGGGATGACCAGCAGATTGCCGCCTACATGGCCGATGGCGACCAGATGGGCTCTCTCTGGAAACAGGGGCTGATGGGCAAGGTGGATCCCAGATGAAAACCCTTGTTTGTCTGGTGGAGGAACGGTCGGCCAAAGCGATGCTGGAGCGGATACTGCCAAAGCTTTTGCCGGAAAGGGCTGCTTTCCAGGTGCTGCCATTTGAGGGCAAGAAGGATCTGGAAGATCAACTGAAAAGGAAAATTTGTCAGTGGCAAAAACCGGACTCTGTATTTTTGGTAATGCGCGATCAGGACAGGGCGGATTGCCGAGACGTCAAGGCACGTCTGCAGGATCTGGTCAGAGCAACGGGCAAACAGGACAAAACGCTGATTCGTATTGCCTGCCATGAGCTGGAAAGTTTCTATCTTGGCGACCTTGAAGCCGTGGAAAAAAGCAGGCTTGGCATGCGGGGCTTGCCAACCGACAGCGCAAGAAAAAATACAGAAATCCGGACAAACTTGCCAACGCCGCGGACGAACTCAGACAGTTGACCGGTCAAAGGTACCAGAAAATAGCGGGGTCAAGGATAATTGCCGAGCACCTCAGTCTGGATGGTTCGAACCGTTCCGCCAGTTTCAATGCACTCATTCGGGGCATAGAAAAACTTATGCTGCTATCAGACGAGCCTTGAGCGCACGCTGCCGCCGCAAAGAGGGACTCGTTCTCTGTAAACCGGGACTGTCTGCCAATGACGATGAGAAATACTCCTGCCAGGACCTGACAGTATGGGCAATTTTCGTGGACAGCGATGAAAAAATTGTGGTATGCAATGGCTGCGCCCATGCGGGCCGAGTCCGGAGAAATCACGGCAAAGGCCACGGTGCCCGGGGATTCGCCCTGGTTTGCCGGCCATTTTCCGGATGCTCCGGTGCTGCCGGCTGTGGCGCAGTTGAATCTTTTGGTGCAGATGCTGGCCCAGGCCAGCGGCCGGCCGCTTTGTCTGCGGCAGGCCAGCCGCTTCAAGTTCAGGCAGCAGGTTTTGCCGGGTGCGGAGCTTGAGCTCAGCGCCCGCCCGGACGGAGCGGATCGGTATATCTGCCATATTACGGAGAACGGACAGGAAGTGTCGGGCGGCACGCTGGTTCTGGCCGACAAACAACAGGATGGCAACATGAGCGAGCAAAGTCCCACGACCCGCCGGGTCGCGGAAATTGTGATTAACGAGCTGAAACTTGAGGACGTGACGCCAGACAGCTTTGATCCGGACCTGGATCTGGTGGACGAGGTGGGCATCGACAGCATGGATCTGGCCACCATCGCGCTGGTTATCCGCGACGAGTTCGGCATCCGCATCGACGAGGACGACTACCCCAAACTGACCACGCTCCGGATCATCGCGGACTATATCGATCAGAAGCGGGCCGGGGCATGAGCGCTGCCTGCAAGTTCGGCGACATTCTGGCCGACCCGCAGATCCGTCCCCGCTGGGAAAAGGTGCGCCGTTACTTTTTCCTGCGGGAATCCACCTACGACATGACAAAGCGTTGCAACATCCATTGCGACGGCTGCTACTACTTCGAAGGCGAAAAGCATCTGGCGGCGGAGAACCGGGATCCCGCGGCCTGGCGGGAGCTGATGGCCGCGGAAAAGGCCCGGGGCATCACCTTTGCCGTCCTGGCCGGGGCTGAACCTTCGCTCGTGCCGGAGCTCTGCCGGGTCTGCTCCGAACACATTCCTCTGGGCGCAATCGCCACCAATGGGCTGAAGCCGATTCCCGGGGATATCGCCTACCGCATCCACGTGTCCGTGTGGGGCACGGACGAGACGAGCCTGGCGGTGCGGGGGGCGGCCGACATGCTGGCGCGGCAGTTGGAGAACTACCGGGAGGACCCGCGCGCCATCTTCATCTACACCTTCACGCCCTACAACATCGAAGAGGCGGACACGGTGGCCGGCATCCTGGCCAAGGCGGGGCAGAAGATGAGCTTCAACATGTTCTCCGCGCCCCTGGGCTACAGCGGCCGGCTCAGGCATACGCCGGAGAGCCTGAAGGCCACGGCCGAAATGATGGCGGCCCTCCTGAACCGCTATCCGGAAACCGTGCTCTACTCGCCCTACAACATCACCGTGCATACCAACGCGCTGGGGCTGGACGCTCTCTTCTCCTGCCCCTATCCGCGCCGGAATCCGTCCACCGCCGTGGGCCTGGGCCGGACTTTCCGCCAGTACCGGACCGATCTGAACTGGGATCGGGCCGCGGCCTGCTGCGTGCCGGACACCGACTGCGCCGACTGCCGTCACTATGCGGCGGGCAGCGCCGTGGTCACCGCCCGCATGTACCGCCATGCGAACGACCGCGAAAGCTTCGTCGCCTGGCTGGACTACGTGGACAGCTACCTCGCGGTCTGGGTGCACGGCTACGAGAAAGGCCCGAATCTGGGCAGAGCCGGCACCGCGGTGCCGGCAAAGGATTGATCCCATGAAAACCGTCAGTTCCCTGCTGGACGCCGCCTGGTACGAGCGCTACCGGCGTATCTCCAGGCTGAATATCCGCAGCTCCATCTACGATGTCACCGACCGCTGCAACCTGCGCTGCAAGGGCTGCTTCTTCTTTTCCTCCGGCGAGCAGAACGCGGCGCACGAGGAAAAGGACATTGCCAGGTGGCACGGCTTTGTCGATGCGGAGATGGCCAGGGGCGTCAATCTGGCCATCCTGATTGGCGGCGAGCCGACCCTCTGCCTGGACCGTATCGAGGCCTTTTATAAAAGGCTGCCCACCTTCTGTGCCACCAACGGGCTGATCAAGGTGCCCCGGGACCGCTTTCCGGACATGATGGTGGGGCTCTCGCTCTGGGGCGACGAGGCGGACGAGACCATTCTGCGCGGCCGGGACGTGTTCAAAGTCTCCAGCGCCAACTATGCGGGCGATCCCCACGCCTATTACCTCTTCACCATCACCCCGAAACAACTCGGCAAGTGCGATAAAATCGTCCGCAAGATCCGGGATGTGGGCCTGAAGGTGCACATGCAGCTGCTGTCCAACGACGAGGGCGTGGACGGCTTTTCCTGGACGCCTGAAGAGTTGACGGCGGTGCGCGCCGAGATGGACGCCATGCTGGACAGCTATCCGGAGACCGTGGTGTCCTGCAAATATTACCACGAGGTCATCACCTCGGGCCGCATGCTGGGCCGGCCCTTCGGCTGGCTGGAGTGCCCCTCGGTCACCATTTTTGCCGACCAGCGGGAGCCCCGGCCCAAAAGGCTCATCAACTTCGTGCGCTGGGCCTCGGATCTGAAAACCACCCACCGCTGCTGCACCTCGGAAACCCGGGACTGCTCCACCTGCAAGGACGGGGCTGCCCACATGAGCTGGATCATGGTGAACAAGCGGGCGCACATGAACACGACCCAGGACCTGCAGAACTGGATCGAGGTCTATGAGATGTTCGCCAAGCTCTACCAATTCATCCCCTGGTGAGCCATGCAGGGCCGGGGGCCGCTGATTGTCGGCTATGACTGCGTAACGCCTCTGGGCCTCGAGCTGGAAGACCAGTGGCAGGCGGCCCTTGCCGGCAAGAGCGGCATCGGCCCGCTGACCCGCTTCGATGCCGGCCCGGATTTTCCGGTGCGCATTGCCGGGCAACTGCCGGACACCGGGCATCTGGACTACCCCTTTTTGAGCCCCCGGCAGCAGGCCATGTGGTCTTCGCCGGTCTTCAGGTATGCGCTGCTGGTGGTGACCCGCGCCCTGGAAAAAAGCGGCATCGAGATCGACGCCCGGCTCGGGCCCCGGGTGGCCGTGACCTTCAGTTCCGCGGTGGGCGGGCTGGACGCCGTGCTTGTGGCCGACCGCAACCTGCAGGCTGCGGGCAGACTGCCGCATCCCTATGCCAATCCCAATTCCTGCATCAACATGGTGAGCGGCAAGGTGGCCATGCATACCGGCGCCACCGGGCCGATCATGTCCACCATCACCGCCTGCGCGACCGGCCTGAGCTCGCTCCTGACCGGCGCGATGCTGATCGCGTTGCAGCGCGCGGATCTGGCCATCTGCGGGGCCGTGGACTGTGCCGTGGTCGCGCCGATTACGGCCGGCTTCCACACCATGAACGGCATTTTCCACCCCAAGGACGAGGCGGAAAACGGAGCGCCCGAAGCGGCCAGCCGGCCCTTTGCCCTGCATCGCCGGGGCTTTGTGCTCTCGGAAGGCGCAGGGGCGCTGATTCTGTGCAGCCGCGACTTTGCCCGGGCCCACGGCCTCGGAGGCCTGGCCGAGCTGGCCGGCTGGGGCATGAGTTCAGACGCGCACCATCCGGTTCTGCCCCATGCGCCCACCATCGAGCAGTGCATCAGAGGCGCGCTCGCCGACGCGGCCGTGCCCCCGGAGCGGATCGATGTGGTCAACGCCCATGCCACCGCCACCAAGGCAGGCGATCTGGCCGAGTACACGGCGCTGCGCGCTGTCTTCGGCCGGCATCTGCCGCCGCTCTGCGCCAACAAGTCGCTCTTTGGTCATGCCATGGGCGCAGGCAGCGCGGTGGAAACGGTTTTTGCCCTGCACGGCATGCTTGAGGCCCGGGTGCCGCCCACCATCAACTACCGGCCCGATCCGGAGATGGAACTGGACTGCGTGGCCCAGGGCGCGCGGGCGATCAGCCAGGAATTCGTGATGAAAAACGCCTTTGGCTTCGGCGGCTGCAACGCCTGCGCCATTTTCCGGCAATGCCGGTGAGGAAGGAAGATGCGTCCACCACAAAACAGACGGGTTTTTGTAGTCGGCTATGCGGCGGCGACTGCCCTGGGCAGGGATTTTGCCACGACCTGGCGACGGGCCCTGGCCGGCGAGGCCGGTTTCCGGCGGCTCAGCCGCTGCGTGGTGGAGACGAGAAGCAATGTGGTCGGCGAAATCCCGGACTGGGACCCGGCAGCCCTCCCCGGCGTGAGCGCCAAGGAGGCCCTGGTCTGGAACGCGGGCTACATCTTCCTGACCGTGGAGATGTGCCGGCAGGCGCTTGCCGATGCCGGGCTCGAGATGGATGCCGGCAGCGGCCCGCGCACCGCCTGCCTGATCGGCTCGGCCCTGAACGGCTCCGACGCCTACCGCATTGCCATGGACAATTACACGAAGCTGGGGCCGCTCAAGGTGAGTCCCTACCTCCTGCCCAATCTCTGTGCCAATGTGCCGGCCGGCAAGGCGGGCATGAGCCTGGGCTTCACCGGGCCGATCATCGCGCCGGAGGGGGCCTGCGCCACGGGCAATCACGCCATTGCGCTGGCCGCCCGCATGATTCAGGGCGGAGATGCGGACTTTGCCCTGGCAGGCGGCGTGGAGAGCTGTCTGATCCCTGAAATCATTCTGGGCTTTACCAACATGCTGGCCACGATCAAGGTGGGCGAAAGGGACCGGGCCTATAACGACCCCGGCCAGGCCAGCCGCCCCTTCAGCCTGGACCGGAAGGGCTTTGTGCTCGCCGAAGGCGCAGGGGTTTTGCTGCTCGCCGCCGAGGACTGCGTGCGGGAGCGCGGCCTCAGGGCCAGGGCCGAAATCGCGGGCCTGGGCTGGAACTCCGACGCCCACCACATTACGCGGCCCAGGGCGGACACCGTGGTCGCCTGCATGCAGGCCGCCATCGCCGATGCCGGGCTCAGGCCGGAAGACATCGGCTGCGTGAGCGCCCACGGCACCTCCACCAAGGCTGGCGACAGCACCGAGGCCCAGTGCCTGCGTGCGGTCTTTGGCCCCCATCTGCCCCAGGTGCCCATAACGGCCGCCAAGTCGCAGATCGGCCACAGTCTGGGCGCGGCGGCGGCCATCGAGGCGGCGCTGGCCATAGAATCCATGCAGCAGGGCCTGATGCTGCCCACGATCAATCATATTCCCGACCCGGAGCTGGCGGATCTGGACTTGGTCGCGAATCAGGCGCGCCGCCAGCACTGCGAGCATGTGCTTTCCAATGCCTTTGGCTTTGGCGGCACCAACTGCTGTCTTGTCCTGCGAGGTCTCTGATGCGGCCCAAACCTTTTCGTCCCGAAACCATCCCCGGCCTGGACTCCTGCTATGTACGCGACGCGGCCACCTCTTTGGTCTGGCACCGCTCGACAGGCCGGGCGCTCTACGTGGACACCGACCGCTCGCAGGTGGTCTATCACGCCAACTATCTGCGCTATTTCGAAATCGGCCGCGCCGAACTGATGCGGCAGGCGCAGTACACCTACCGGCAGATCGAGGAAAGCGGCTACATCTATCCCATCATCAGGACCGAGCTGAACTACTACACGCCGCTCTACTACGACGACCTCTTCCATATCCACACCCGGCCCGCCAGGCTGGAGCTGGTCAAGGCGCAGTTCGACTATCTGATTACCCGGGCCGCTGACGGCGAAATCATCTGCACCGGTTTTACCCTGCACTGCGCCACCAACAGCAGGGGCATTCCCGTGGAAATCGACGCCAAAACCATTGCCCTCTGGCAGGGTTTTCCGGTCTGAACGTGCTGGCCTTTTCCTATCCCCTGAGTCCGTGGCTGCACGATCACCGCTTTGCCGGCCGTACCGTTTTCCCGGCGGTGGAAAGCATGCGGGTGCTCCTGGCCGCCTATGCCGGGATGCAGGACAAGGACGGCCCGAGGCTGCCGCTGGTTGTGAGCGGGGCCCGTTTTCCGCACCTGATTGCCGTGGACAGGGCCGCGCGCAGGCTGGACTTTCAGGTCACGGCAGAGCCGGAGCCTGTTCCGGCCGAAGGGGCCGGGCTGGCAGCCTGTCCTGCGACCGCCACGGTTCTGACCCTGTTCTGGCGGAAGCCGCTCAAGGCCATGACCCGGCTGCTTCGGGTGGCTGAGCTGAAAATCAACGGCACGGGAACGACGGCCGGACCGCCGCCCCCATGCCCGGATGGCACCCTGGCGGCAGATGCACGGCGCATTCCCGCGGAACGCATCTACCGGGAACTGGTGCCTTTCGGCCCGGCCTTCCACAGTTTGCAGGGCGATTTGCTGCTGGCCGGCAGGGAGGCTCTTGGCCGGCTGCAGGCCCTGCCCGCCCCGGAGCTGCCCGGCGCCGACTGGCTGGGCACGCCCCTGCCGCTGGACGGGGCCATGCACGCGGCCTGCGTCCACGGCCAGCAGCTTGCGGACTTTGTGCCCTTTCCGGTTGCCCTTGGCAGGCGCCGGATCTGCCGGCCCCTCCGGATCGGAGCGGATGTGCAGGTACGGGCGCGGCAGACAGGGCGCACGGCAGAGGCGCTGTTCTACGACCTTTGGCTTTTCCAAAGCGGCGAACTTGCCGAAGAGATCAGGGGGCTTGAGATGCGGGACCTGAGCGGCGGTGCCATCCGGCCGCCCGCCTGGCTGGCTGACGCCCCTAACCGGCAGGATTCGCCATGAATGCCGTGCGTTTTATGCCGTTATGCAGGGAGCCCAGGGGGAGCCGTCTAGCCGCGTTCCTGCCATTTGAGCAGCCTTTCCACGCTCACGCGGGTAAGCCAGCGCAGAAAGATGGCCGTGTACTCCGCACCGGAAAGGTACATGCCGGCCAGAAAGACCAGGTGCGACAGGCCGTACACCACCGGCCCCAGCGCCGCCAGCCAGGGCAGGCCCAGATAGAAGGCCAGCGCGCAGAGGCCTGCCACCGCGGGCCAGCCCAGGGGAAAGCTGAGGAGGATGAGCAAGACCCCCCCAAGAATGCGCAGGGTGGGCCTTTTTCTGAAGGCGCTCAAATCCGCCTGTTCGGCAATCGCCCGCTGCACATAGGGCCGGGCGGCGAGGCGGGCGACGAGGCAATGGACAGGGCGGTTCATGACGTTTCCTTGATTTGACATGCGGGCACTATACCGCCGCACCTTTCCTACGGCAAGGCATAGCCCCCGGTTTTTTCACCGCTTTTTGTCCGAAAGGATGTGTGATGCGTTTACCTCTTGCTCCCAGAGCCTGCCTTCTGCTGCTCCTCTCGCTTGCCGCCGCCGCCGCTCTGAGCTGGGCCGCGCTGACCCGGCTCCAGGTGGATACGGACATTGTCCATGCCATGCCCAGAACCGAGGCGGTTCTCAGGGATGCCATGACCATCTTTGCCAGCCACCCGGTGCATGACCAGATTGCCGTGGACCTGGCCCTGGACGAGGCCGCACCGGACAGGCTGCTGGCGCTGGGCCAGGCGCTGGAGGCCAGGATGCGGGCCAGCGGCCTCTTTGCCCAGGTGGGCAACCAGGAATGGGGGGACCTGCTGCCGGAGCTGGTGGCCGGGCTGCCGGAGCGGCTGCCCCATCTCCTCGGCAGGGAGGAGCTTGAGCGCGAGGTGGCGCCCAGACTGGAAGCGCAGGCCCTGAGCGCGCAGGTGGCGGCATGCGCCCGCACGCTTGCCGGCATGGAGGGCATCGGTCAGGCGCGGCTGATTGCCGGCGATCCCCTGAATCTGCGGGAACTGCTGCTCGCGAAAATGGCTCCGCTGGCGCCCGTGCAGGGAGCCGTGCTGTATCGCGGCGCCCTGCTGAGCCGCGATCAAAAACATCTTCTGGTGACTGCCCGGCCCAGACTTCCGGGTTCGGACACCGGGCAGGCCCGCGCCCTCGCCGCCTTTTTTGCAGATGTCGAGGCCGGGCTGCTGGCCCCGCTCCGGGCCCAGGGCCTGAACCCGCAGTGCACGCCGATGGGCGCCTACCGGGCTGCCCTGGACAACGAAGAGGTGGTGCGCCACGATGTGGCCTTTGCCCTCCTGCTCTCGACCTTTGGCATTGCGCTTCTGCTGCTCTTCACCTTTCCCAGACCCTGGCTGGGCCTGCTTTCGCTGGTGCCGTCGCTTGTGGGCACGGCGGCCGCGCTCTTCGTGTACTCCCTCATTTTCCGCTCCGTTTCCATTCTGGTTCTGGGCTTTGGCGGAGCGCTGATTTCAATCACCGTGGATTACGGCATCAGCTATCTGCTGCTGCTGGACCGCAGGCACGAGACCCATGGCAAGGCCGTGGCACGGGAGCTGCAATCCATCGGCGGCCGCATTGCGCTGCTGACCACGGTCGGCGCCTTTCTGGCGCTTGCCCTGAGCGGTTTTCCCCTGTTCGCCGAGCTGGGCCTGTTCACCGCCCTGGGTTTTCTGGGCACCTATCTCTTTGTGATGCTGGTGTTCCCGAAAATCTTCCCCGTCCTGCCGCCCGGCCCGGCCCGGCCCCTGCCGCTCAGAACGCTCGTGCGCTGGCTGGGTTCACGCGGCAGAGCGGGCGCGGTGCTGGCGGCCCTGCTCCTGCTCTTGCTGCTGCCCTTTGCCAAGCCGGTTTTTCACATCAGCCTGCAGGAGATGAACTCGGTTCGGCCGGCCACCCAGGCGGCCGAGGCCCGTTTCACCAAGATCTGGGGCGACATGGGCAGCCAGGTGGCGCTGATGCTGCGGGCAGACAGCCTGGAGCGCATGCAGTCCGAAAACGACCGGCTGCTCCGGCAACTCGCCGAAGACCGGCGGGCTGAGCGCATCGGGCCATACTTTGCACCGGCCATGCTCTTTCCGGGCGAGGAGCTGGCGCGGCAGCATCTGGCGGACTGGCGCGCCTTCTGGACGCCGGAACGGGTACAATCAGTGCAGGAGGGCCTTGCCGAGGCCGGCCGCAAGGCCGGTTTCGCCCCTGACGCCTTTGCCCCCTTTCTGCGGCTTCTGCACACCGAAAAGCTGCCGGAAAACATGGCGCCGCCACCGGGCCTGCTGCCGCTGCTGGGCATACGCGGCGGAAACGGACAGGGCTATGCCCAGTTCATCAGCGTACGGCCCGGCCCGGCCTACGAAGCCGCCGCCTTCTTTGCACGCTACCATGGCCTCGCGCACATCTTTGACGGCCCCTATTTCGCCGAGCGTCTGGGCCACCTGCTCTGCACAAACTTTATACAGGGTCTGGCTCTGGTGGTGGCGCTGGTGTTCTTTTTTCATCTCGTCTTTTCCCTGAACCTGCGGCTGAGCCTGCTCACCATGCTGCCCCCGTTCTTCGCCTTTGTCTGCACCCTGGGCACCCTGAAGCTGCTGGGCCATCCGCTGGACATTCCGGCCCTGATGCTGGCCATTGTCATCTTCGGCATGGGCGACGACTACGCCGTCTATACGGTCTATGGCTTTCAGCGCTACCTAGACAGCGACCATCCCTCGTATCTGCTGGCCCGCACCACGGTGTTCATGTCCGCCGCCTCCACCCTGATCGGCTTTGGCGTGCTCTGCTGTGCCGAGCACCCTCTGCTGAAAAGCGTGGGACTGACCTCGCTCCTGGGCGTGGGCTATTCGCTGCTGGGCGCCTCATTGCTGCTGCCGCCGCTTCTGCGGCATGCCTTCCGGGAAAAGCCGCTGCCCGCGGACAGCCCCCTGCGACCGCGGGTTCTGCAGCACTTCCGTCTGCTGGAGGCCTATCCCCGCGTGTTCGCCCGCTGCAAGCTGGCCCTTGATCCCATGTTCCGCGATCTGCCGGAGCTTTTGGCGGAGAAACGCGACATCCACACCATTTACGACATCGGCTGCGGTTTCGGCGTGCCTGCCTGCTGGGCGCTGGAACGCTGGCCCGGGGCGCGTATCTACGGCGTGGATCCGGACCCGGAGCGGGTGCACGTGGCCTCGCGGGCCGTAGGCGAGCGGGGCGAAATCCGGTGCGGCTGGGCCACGGACAGGCCATTTTTTACGGACAGGGCCGATCTCGTGCTCCTGCTCGACATGCTGCACTATCTGGACGGGGCCGCACTGGAAAAAACGCTGGATCAGGCGCTGAAGGCCTTGGCCCCGGGCGGTCTCCTGCTCATTCGCCACTCCCAGAAGCCGGCGGGCCCGCGCAGTTGGCGCTGGCATCTGGAAGAACGTCGCGTGCGCCTGGCCGGACACGCCACCTTCTACCGCAGCGCGGACGAACTGGCCGCCCTCCTCCGGCGCCGGAACTGCTCCGTGCTGCACAGCGGGCCCACGGCGGGCGACCCGGAACTCGCCTGGCTGCTCTGCCAAAGGTGACCGTGAAAAGGCGACCCTGAGAGCCGGTTGAGCGGGCGTAAAAAATAATTGCATACATTCATGCTTGTATATATATTCCTCCGCCTTTCCGGGATGGAAATCCCCTGCCCGGTGCGGGCCCTCGCGCCGGGAACCATGCAATGCAGGTAACTTATGAAGAAAACAGTGCAAAACAGAAATGTGACCCGAGCCGGCGTGCTGTGCTGCGCCCTGTTGCTGACGCTCGCGTCGGCGTGCAAAAGAGACGGGGGACAGGATGCGGCCGCAAGGGCCGGCTTTGCCCCGGAGGTCGAAGTCTATCGGGTGACCGAGCAGATGCTCAAACCCCAGGTGGAGCTGCCCGGCCGCACGGCCGCCTATCGGGTGGCCGAGGTACGGCCCCAGGTGAGCGGCATCCTGCAGAAGCGGCTCTTCACCGAGGGCAGCGAGGTCAGGGAGGGTCAGGTGCTCTACCAGATCGACCCGGCCCTGTTCCAGGCCGCGGTGAAGAGCGCCGAAGCGCGGCTGGCCCAGGCCCAGGCCCAGGAATACTCCACCCGCCAGAAGGCCGAGCGCTACCGGACCCTGGTGAAAACCAGGGCGGTCAGCGCCCAGGACCAGGTGGAGATGGAGGCGACCTGGAAGGAGGCCCAGGCCTCGGTGGCTGCGGCCAGGGCCGCCCTGGAAACGGCCCGCATCAACCTGAACTATACCAAAGTCAAAGCGCCGATCAGCGGCCGCATCGGCAAGAGCAAGGTCACCGAGGGCGCATTGATGACCGCCCAGCAGGCCGAGGCCATGGCGGTGATCCAGCAGATCGATCCGCTCTATGTGGACGTGAACGCGCCGGCAAACGAGCTTCTGGCCCTGCGCACCAAGCTGGAGAGCAGCGGCGCGAACGCCGCCGCCTCGGCGCCTGCGAGCGTGCAGGTGCTCATGGCCGACGGCGCGCCGCTGGAGCAGCAGGGCACGATGGAGTTTTCGGACATCACCGTGGACCAGGGCACGGGCACGGTCAGCATCCGCGCCACAGTGCCCAATCGGGAGCGCAAGCTGCTGCCCGGCATGTTCATCCGCGCCCGTCTGACCAGCCCCCAGGAGATGCCAACGATCATGGCGCCCCTGGCCGCCCTGACCCGCACCCAGAGGGGCGAGCCGATGGCCTACGTGGTGGACGAGCAGTCCAGGGCCCAGATCCGTCTCATCCAGACCGGCCGCACCGAGGGCCAGATGATGGTGATCACCAGTGGCCTCAAGGCCGGCGAGCGCGTGATCGTGCAGGGGCTCCAAAAGATCCGTCCCGAGGTCCAGGTCAGGGTGGTGGACAAGGCCGCAGCCCCGGCGGACGCAGGCAAAGCGGAGTGAGCCATGGCCAGATTCTTTATCGACCGGCCCATCTTCGCCTGGGTCATTGCCATTGTCATCATGCTGGCGGGCCTGCTCGCCATCGACACGCTGCCCATTGCCCAGTATCCGGAAATCGCGCCGCCCTCGGTCCGCGTCACCACCTCCTACCGGGGCGCCGCGGCCAGCACCGTGGAAAGCAACGTGGTGCAGGTCATCGAGGAGAACATGACCGGCCTGGACAACTTCCTCTACATGAAGAGCGAAAGCGCCTCTTCGGGCCGGGTCTCCATGACCCTGACCTTCGAGTCCGGCACTGATCCGGACATGGCCCAGGTGCAGGTGCAGAACAAGCTGCAGGGCGCGCTCAGCAATCTGCCCCAGGCGGTGCAGCAGGAAGGCGTGAGCGTGGCCAAGGCCAACGACACCTTCCTCATGCTGGTCTCGCTGATCTCCCCTGACGGCAGCCTCGACAACTACGACCTGAACGATTTCCTCGTCTCCAACATGCGCGATCCGGTAAGCCGGCTGGAGGGCGTGGGTTCGGTGCAGGTCTTTGGTTCCGGTTACGCCATGCGCGTCTGGCTGGACCCGCACAAGCTGAACAGCCACAAGCTCACCCCTTCGGATGTGACCAACGCCATTGCCGTACAGAACAAGCAGGTGACTGTGGGCGCCCTGGGCGGCGCGCCCAGCATTCCGGGCCAGCAGACCTCCTTTACGCTGATGGCCCAGATGATGATGACCAATATCGACGAGTTCAAGGACATCCTGCTCAAAGTGAATGCGGACGGCTCCCAGGTGCGGCTCAGGGACGTGGCCCGGATTTCGGTGGGGGCGGAAAATTACAACGCTTACGGCGTCTACGCCAAGGATGGCCAGATCCAGCCCTCCGCCTCCATGGCCATCATGCTGGGCAGCGGCGCCAACGCCATGGCCACGGCCCAGCGGGTGCGCGCCAAGGTCAAGGAACTGGAGATCTACTTTCCGCCGGGCGTCCAGGCCCTCTTTCCCTACGACACCACCACCTTCGTCAAAGTCTCCATCACCGAGGTGGCCCATACCCTGGTCGAGGCCATCATCCTGGTCTTCCTCGTCATGTACCTCTTTCTCCAGAATTTCCGCGCCACCCTGGTGCCGACCATTGCGGTGCCGGTGGTGCTTCTGGGCACCTTTGGCATCATGTCGCTCCTGGGCTACTCCATCAACACCCTCACCATGTTCGGTCTGGTACTGGCCATTGGTCTGCTGGTGGATGACGCCATCGTGGTGGTGGAGAACGTGGAACGCGTGATGCGGGAAGAGGGGCTGTCGCCCAGGGAGGCCACCCGCAAATCCATGGACCAGATCACCGGCGCCCTTATCGGCATCGCCCTGGTGCTCTCCGCCGTGTTCGTGCCCATGGCCTTCATGGGCGGCGCCACCGGCCAGATCTACCGCCAGTTCTCGATCACCATCGTCTCGGCCATGGGCCTCTCGGTGCTGGTGGCCCTGACCCTGTCGCCCGCGCTCTGCGCCTCGCTGCTGCAGCCGGTCAACCAGGCGAAGCATCAGGAGAAAAGGGGCTTTTTCGGCTGGTTCAACCGGGGTTTCGAAGCCAGCGCCGACCGCTACCGCGACACGGTGCGCCATGTGCTGTACGCACCGGGCCGCGGCATTCTGACCTATCTGGTCATTCTGGGCATTATGGGCCTGCTCTTCGCGAAGCTGCCCTCTGCCTTCATTCCTGAAGAGGATCAGGGCGTATTCGTGACCCTGTTTCAGCTCCCGGCCGGCGCCACCCTGGAGCGCACCATGGCGGTGCAAAAGGAGGTGCTGAAATACTACACCACCGATGAAGGGGAAAATATAGAGGGCGTCATTGGCATAGTTGGCTTCAGTTTTGCCGGCATGGCCCAGAACATGGGCATGGCCTTTGCCCAGCTCAAAGACTGGAGCCTGCGGCCCCGGGCCGACCAGAGTGTGGACGCGATCCTGGGCCGGGCCATGCAGCGCTTTGCCCGGATCAAGGAGGGCATAGTCATTTCCTTCAACCTGCCGGCCGTGCCCGCCCTGGGGCTGGCCACAGGCTTCGACCTCTTTCTGCAGGACCGCGCCGGTCTGGGCCATGCGAAGCTGCTGGAGGCCAGAAACCAGTTGCTGGGCCTGGCCAGCCAGAACCCGAATCTGGTGCGGGTGCGGCCCAACGGCATGGATGATGTGCCGGAATATCATCTCGATATGGATTACGAACAGGTCATGGCCCAGGGCGTGAGCATCTCCGACCTGAACAACACCCTGGCCATAGCCTGGGGTTCCAGCTATGTGAACGACTTTCTCTACAAGGGCCGGGTCAAGAAGGTCATGGTCCAGGCCGACGCGCCCTACCGCATGACGCCCGAGAATGTGGACCAGTGGTATGTGCGCAACAATCAGGGCGCCATGGTGCCGATCTCGGCCGTGACCTCGGGCGCGTGGAGCTACGGCTCGCCGCGTCTGGAACGCTACAACAGCTATCCGGCCGTGGAGATCCAGGGCGAGCCCATACGGGGCAAGTCCAGCGGCGATGCCATGCGGATCATGGAGGAACTGATAAAACAACTCCCTGAAGGTTTCGGCTTCGAGTGGACCGGCACCTCCTTCCAGGAGCAGCGGGCCGGCCAACAGGCGCCTTTCCTCTATGCGGTTTCACTGCTGGTCGTCTTCCTCTGCCTCGCCGCCCTGTATGAAAGCTGGACCGTGCCTTTTGCGGTCATCATGTCAGTGCCGCTGGGCGTGCTGGGCGCCCTGGCCGCCACCTGGCTGCGCGGGCTGGAAAACGACGTGTACTTCCAGGTCGGCCTGCTCACCACCATCGGGCTGTCGGCGAAAAACGCCATTCTGATTGTCGAATTCGCCAAGCGCCGCGTGGACAAGGGCCGGGAAGTGGTGGAGGCCACGGTGCGCGCCGCCAGGCAGCGCCTGCGCCCGATCCTGATGACCTCCATGGCCTTCATCTTCGGCGTCCTGCCGCTGGCAATCAGCAGCGGCGCGGGCGCGAACGCCCGGCATGCCATCGGCACCGGCGTGGCGGGCGGCATGCTGTCAGCCACCTTCCTGGCCGTTATTTTTGTGCCGGTGTTCTACGTGGTGGTGGTGAAAACCTTTACCAGGCACGGCGGCAAGGCCCGCAACCCGGAAACGGACAAGGCCTCTGCGCCGGCCGGCCCTGTGCAATCCAACTGAGGAATTGCCATGCAAAAAACACATCTGTTTCTGGGCGCCGGCCTGCTGCTCTGCGTCCTTTCCGGCTGCACCATGGCTCCACGGTACCTGCGGCCGGACATGCCGGTACCGGCCCAGCTCCCGATCGCGGACAGTCAAGGCCAGGCGGGCACGGATGTCAGCGACATCGGCTGGCAGACTTTCTACACGGACCCGGGCCTGCGACAGGCCATTGCCACGGCGCTGGAGAACAACCGCGATCTCAGGGCCGCAGCCCTGAGCGTCGAGAGCTATCAGGCCCAGTACCGCATTCAGCGGGCGGCCCTGTTTCCGAGCCTCGGCGCGAACGGGAGCTGGAGCAAACAGCGGACGCTTGCCAGCGGCCAGTATGTCACCGGCGAGATGTATTCCGCAGCCGTGGGCGTCACGTCCTATGAACTCGACCTCTTCGGCCGGGTGCGCAGCCTGAAGGCAGAGGCCCTGGAACAGTATCTGGGCCAGGTGGCGACGCACCGCTCCGCAGTCATCTCGCTGGTGGCGGAAACGGCCCGCTCCTATCTGAGTCTGCTGGCCGACCGGGAACTGCTGGCCATCAGCCAGGATACCTTCAAGAGCCAGGGCGAGTCCTTTGGACTCGTGCAGCAGCGCTTTGAGAGCGGCATTGCCAACAGTCTGGAAATAGCCCAGTCGCGCACCATGCTGGAACAGGTGCGCGCCTCCCTGGCCCAGTACCAGCTCCAGAGCGAGCAGGACAAAAACGCGCTGAACCTGCTGGCCGGCGTGGCCATGCCCGATCCCGCAGGCGGCCAGCGGCTCGAGGATCATGACCTGACCCTGCAACTGCCCGCCAACCTGCCCTCCACCGTGCTCCTGCAGCGTCCGGACATCCAGGCGGCGGAACATGCGCTCAAGGCGGCCAACGCCAATATCGGCGCGGCCCGGGCCGCCTTTTTCCCGACCATCAGCCTGACCGGCCAGGCCGGCTACATGGCTCCGGATTTCGGCGACCTCTTTGACAGCAAAAGCGGCGTCTGGGCTTTTACGCCCTCGATCAGCATTCCGATTTTCACGGGCGGCCGGCTCACGGCCCAACTGGACCTGGCGGAGATCCGCAAGGAGGCGGCCGTCGTGAACTACGAAAAGGCCATCCAGACCGCATTCCGGGAGGTCGCGGACGGGCTGGCGGCCCGGAAATGGCTGGCCGAGCGGGTGGCGGCGCAGAAGGCCCTGGTGGATGCGGCCCAGGAATATTACAAGCTGGCATCCTTCCGCTATCAGGAGGGCATCGACAGCTTCCTGACCCAGCTCGATGCGGAGCGTTCCCTGTTTGCGGCCCGGCAGACCTATGTGACCCTGCGTCTGGCGCAGCAGAACAACCAGGTGAATCTGTTCAAGGCGCTGGGAGGCGGGTGGCAGCAGTGAGCGCCGGCCGCCTTGAGCCCCCGCTGCGCGAGAGGTAGCGCCATGGCGAGAAAAACCAAGGAAGAGGCCAGGGAAACCCGGGCTGCCATTCAAAAGGCGGCTTTGGCGCTCTTTGCCACCCGAGGCATCTCGGAGACCACGCTTTCCGATGTGGCCAGGATCGCCGGCGTGACCCGCGGCGCGATTTACTGGCACTTCGAGAACAAGGAGGCGCTGCTGCGCTCGCTCCGCGACGAAACCTGCCTGCCCTACGAGCAGATTGCCCTGGCAGGCGAAAAAGAGGATGAGCCCGATCCCCTGGGCAGGCTGCGGGATATGCTGCGTGCCCTGATTGAGGATGCGGCGGAATCCGGCGTGACCCGTCAGGTGTTTCAGATCTGGCTGGATCGGGGCAGGCTGGGCATCAAGGATCGGGGCGAAAACGCCCAGGAAGAGGAGGAGCGCCGCCACGCGGCCATTCGCAAAACGGAAAGCATCCTGAAAAATGCGGTGCGGCAGGGCCAGTTGCCGAAAAATTTCGATATTCGTCTGGGGGCCGTGTCCATGATGAGCTTTATCGACGGCAGCATTGTTGCCGTGTTGCTGGCCCCGGCCGGCCGGAACATCAAGAACGACATCCTCCGGCTGATCGATGCCTTTCTGTTTGCCATGCAGGCCGATAACAATCCCTATCTGCTGCAGGAGCCCGCAGCCTGAAGGGGCTGCCGCAGCAACAAAAAGGGGGCGGAGGATGCACAGATCCCGCCCCCGTCCCGCACGTGCAACTCCCCTGCGGCGGCTCCTGCCCGCGAAAGCGGAACCGGCTCCTGGCTCACAGTCCGTCTGCCGCCAGCTCCCGCACCAGCTTTTCCTGCGTTTCCGTCAAATGTCTGGGCACCGCCACAGCCACCCGCACCAGGAGGTCGCCGCGCGCGTCCCCGATCGGACCAGCCGGCAGCCCAAAGCCCTTGATACGCAGCCGCGCGTCCTGCTGGACACCGGCCGGCACCCGGACATGAAAGCGCCTGCCCTCCAGGCTCTCCACCTCGATCTCCGTGCCCAGACAGGCCTGACTGAAACTGATTCGCCGTTCCACCACCAGATCATCCTCATCCCGCTGAAAATGGGGATGGGGCGCCAACTGGATCTTCAGATACATGTCGCCGTTCGGGCCGCCGCTGGCAGAGGGTGCGCCCTTGCCCGCCACCCGCAGTTTCTTGCCGTTTTCTATGCCTCTGGGCACCCGGACCGAAATGCTCTGCTGGACGCCGTCCGGCTGGCGCAGGCTCACGGTCTTTTCCGCGCCATGCAGCACGTCCTCGAGGGTGATGGCCAGCGTGTAGTGCAGGTCCGCACCCGCCGCAGGCTGCCGGCAGTCCTGCTGACAGCCGCCGCCAGCCCCGCGGAACATCTGCTCAAAGGGTGAGGTTCCACCACCTCTGCCCGTGCGGAAGCTGCCGCCCCCGAAGGCGCTGGCCCCGCCGAAGCCGCTGGCCCCGCCGAAGCCGCCGCCAAAGCCGAACTGGCGCAGGATGCTGTCCAGATCGAAATTTCTGAAAATGTCTTCCTGACTGAAGCGCTGGTGAAAGCCCGCCGAACCAAAGGTATCGTACTGGCGGCGTTTCTCGGGATCGGAGAGCACGGCATAGGCCTCACTGATTTCCTTGAATTTTTCTTCCGCCACCTTGTTGCCCGGATTTTTGTCCGGGTGATACCTGAGGGCAAGCTTCCGGTAGGCCTTCTTGATCTCTCCCGCAGTGGCGCCTTTGGCGAGGCCCAGGGCTTCGTAGTAGTCAGTCTTCTTTTTATTCATGGTGTGCACAGATGGGAGAAAAATACAGGAAAGTATTCGGCAAGTATAAGAACGATGCCTGCTTCGGCAAGGGCCGGCTATTTTTTCCGGCTCCTGCCCTGGCGCCGGCCCCTGTCTGCCGCCTGGTCGCGGCCCTGCAGCCTGGCCAGCACGCGGTCACGCGTGTTTTTGGGCTGGTTCAGCATGATCACGTAAGCCCGGCCATCCGGCAGGTAGCCGGCCAGATTGTACACGCCGCTCATGGTTCCGCTTTTACTGGCCACCCCGTGCTGCTGCTGCAACACGCCGCGGTAGGGCCGGAAACGCTGCAGGATGGTCAGCATGCTGCGGCAACTGACCCGATCCTGCCGGGAAATGCCCGAAGCTTCCACCAGGTGAACGGCAGCCTTCGGGCCCAGCAGTTCCCGCAGTTCCGCCTGCATCATCTTCTGGCCCTTGGCCCAGGTGGCGGGAAAACCGTATCGCTTCGCGCCGGCCTGCAAAAACAGGAGGTTGGCGATAAAGTTGGAGGAGGAACGCATGAGATCCTGGGCAATAAGCTCCAGGTTCCCGCTGCTCTCGTAGCGGAGCAGCAGCCGGGCATCCTGCGGCACGACGCCACGGCCGCCCAGCCCTTCGACCCTGATCCCCGCCTGCTCCAGCAGGGCACGGAAGAGCTCCTCCGCGTAGCGGATACTGCACTGCTCCGTGTCCGCCCCGCCCATGCAGACGTTCAGGCGCATGCGACCGGAGGCCTGGTTTCTGGCCAGCTCCTGCATGAGGGGCAGTTCCGGCGTCTGGGCCTCACCGGAGGCGATGCCGGCCTGGGTTTTCACAATGGCCAGGGTATTGAAATTGACCGCCAGTGCGGCCACCGGCGCATCATAGGGATTGGCGCTTGCGCTCTGGCCGGGCATGGGCCCTTCCAGCGCAAAGGCGCTGTCGTCCACGAAAAGTGTGGCCACCCGGGTCAGGCCCAGGCTCCGCAGACGAGTTGCAATCCGGGCCACCTCCTCGGAGACCAGCGTGGGATCGCCCAGCCCCCGGATGTAGAGATTGCCCAGCTGATCCTGATAAAATTCGGTTGCAAAGTGGTAATCCGGCCCCAGGATCCGCATGGCCGCCAAAACCGTTGCCACCTTGATGATGCTGGCCGGCATCAGGCTTTCGTCCAGATTGCAGCCGGCCGTGATGCGGCCGGAGCTATCGGCCACGCCGTAGGCGCCGTGGCTGATCAGATCGGTCATGCCGGGGCAGGAGGCGGCGGGAGCGCTGCCCTGGGTCCCCAGGATCGCGGCCGCAAGGGCCAGGAGGCGCAGGGCATGGTGGAACGATTTCGGCATGAGGTTTTCCCTCCTGGTTCAAGGGCCGGACACAGGAACAGCCTGCCGCATGCCGCGGCAGGCTGCACAAACTGGCCCTGGCCAGGAGCGGACAGGGCCAGTGACAGGCGCGTTCAGACAATCTCCGGCAGACGGGCCAGGGATTTTTCGATGTCCTCCTGCGGATAGCTGTAATCCTGCAAGCCGCCCCTGAGGTATGTGTCATAGGAGGGCAGATCGATGACGCCGGTGCCTGAGAGGTTGAAGAGGATCGTCTTCGGCTCCTTGAGGTCTCTTGTCGCCTCGATGATGGCCCCGCGAATGGCATGGGTGCTCTCCGGCGCGGGAATAATGCCTTCGGTGCGGGCAAACAGCAGGCCTGCCTGAAAGCATTCGAGCTGCTGCAGGGCCATGGGCTCGACAATGCCCTCGCGGGTCAGGGCCGAAATCACCGGGGCCATGCCGTGATAGCGCAGGCCGCCCGCGTGCAGGCCCGGCGGCACGAAGTCGTGGCCCAGGGTGTACATGAACAGAAGCGGGGTCATCATGGCCACGTCGCCCGCGTCATAGGCCAGCCTGCCGCTGGTCAGGGTGGGGCAGGAGGCCGGTTCGCAGCCCACAAAGCGGATCTTTCTGCCGTTGAGATAATCGGGCACAAAGGGGGTCATGAGACCGGCAAAGTTGGAACCGCCGCCGCAGCAGCCGATCACCACGTCCGGGAAGTCCCCGGCCAGTTCCATCTGCTTTCTGGCCTCCAGGCCCGCAATGGTCTGGTGCAGGGCCACGTGGTTCAGCACCGAGCCAAGGGCATAATGGGTGTCGCTGCGGCTCGCGGCGTCCGCCAGGGCCTCGGAAATCGCCATGCCGAGCGAACCGGGCGTGTCCGGCATCCGGGCCAGAATGTCGCGGCCGACCTGGGTGTCCCCGCTGGGGCTGGCCACCACCTCGCCGCCGTAGGTCTGCATCATGAACTTGCGGTAGGGCTTCTGATCGTAGGACACGCGCACCATATACACCTTGCACTGCATGCCGAACTTGGAGGCGGCAAAGCAGAGCGCGCTGCCCCACTGACCCGCCCCGGTTTCGGTGGTGAGCCGCCTGATGCCTTCGCGCCTGTTGAAATAGGCCTGGGCCACGGCGGAGTTGGGCTTGTGGCTGCCCACCGGGGAAACGCTTTCGTTTTTGAAATAGATTCTGGCCTTGGTGCCCAGGGCCTCTTCCAGCTTGTTGGCGCGCACCAGGGGGCTGGGCCGCCAGATGGCATAGATATCCAGCACCTCTTCCGGAATGGGAATGAAGCGCTCCTGACTCATCTCCTGCTCCAGCAGGCCCTCCGGGAAGATGGCGCCCAGCTTCTCCGCACTGACGGGCTCATGGGTCACGGGGTCCAGCGACGGCTTGATACCGCCGGGAATGTCCGGCACCACATTGTACCATTGCCGGGGCATTTCATCTTCGCGCAGCACGATCTTTTTCATGGCTTCTCCTTGGCAAAAAGCGGCAGCGCCGTGCCGCACGGATTTCTTGAAAAACGGCCCGCATTAGTACCGCAAAGCGGTCAATTGCTCAAGCCGGAACCGACATCCCCGCTTTCCAGCCTGACGATTCGGGCGCAGAGGGCATCTTCGTGGGCCAAAGCGCAGACCTGCTCCAGCACCTCGCGGGGGCTCACGCCGGGCCTGCCCTGCTCCTGGATGAGTGCAAGCCGTATTTTGCCGGCTCCGACCTCCAGACTGGCCACCAGCGGCCGGATGTCAAAGGTGGCGCTTTTGCCCTTGCGGAAGCGGGTCAGGGGAAAGCGCTCGGCAGCCCGGAAGGCCTCGACCTTTGCCGCAAGCGCCGCCGCGTCGGCATGCTCCGGCAGGTCGATTTCATACAGGTTTCTGACCGCTCCCGCCTGCTTTTTCGGGGCCGGCGTCACCCGGCTCACCACCAGACCGGGCGGCAGCTCACGGTTCAGGGCCTCGACCAGAGCGGCGTCCGCCATCACAGGCCGGGTCAGCTCCATGTCAAAGTATTCGGCCAGACTTTCCATACCCACCGGCAGGGCCTGGCTGAAGGAGACCCTGGGCGAGGGATTGAAGCCCTGGGTATAGGCGATCGGCAGGCCGGCGCGTCTGAGGGCGCGGAACACCAGCACCAACAGCTCCAGATGGCCCAGCAGATGGCTGGGCGGACGGCGGCTGTAGCGGACCCGGTAGCAGCAGCGCGGCGGTTGGCCGCCCTCGGCCGGGGCTTCGGCGGGCAGGCTCTGTGCCGACTGCTCCGGCGCTTCCCGATGCAGCGTCGGTTTGATGGTCCTGAAGTCGCAAATGCCGCAGCCCTGGCAGCCGTGGGTACGGCAGTCCGGCGTATAGATCCCTGAGAAGGCCCGTTCCCGCTCCCGCAGCAGGAAGTCGCGACTGACCCCGCAATCCAGATGCTCCCAAGGCAGGGCCTCATCCAGACAACGGGGCCGCAGATAATCGTCCGGATTCAGGCCGCAGTCCGCGGCCGCCTCCTGCCAGAGCGCCAGATTGAACTGCTCCCCCCAACTGTCCAGCCGCGCGCCGCGCTGCCAGGCCGCCTCGACGAGCAGGCTCAGGCGGCGGTCGCCCCTGGCGAACACGCCTTCCAGATAAGACTGCCTGGGATCATGCCATTTCAGATGATAACCGCGCGCCGGGAGCAATCGCTTCAACAGGTGAATGCGCTCCTGCGCCGCCTCGAGTCCCAACTGGCCCTCCCACTGAAAGGCGGTGCAGGCCTTGGGGACAAAGGTGCCCACGCCCAGGTTGATCTGCACGCTCTTCCAGGCGGCCCCGGCCTGGTTGCGCGCCGCCCTGACCAGCTCGACGATGGCCTCGACATCGGCCTCTGTTTCCGTGGGCAGGCCGGTCATGAAGTAGCATTTGACGAGCTTCCAGCCAAGACTGAAGGCGTTTTTGCAGGTGGCCAGGAGATCCGCCTCGGTAATGCCCTTGTTGATGACCCGGCGAAGTCGCTCGCTGCCCGCCTCGGGCGCGACCGTGAAACCGGTTTTGCGCACCCGCCGGATCTGCTCCATGATGGCCGGCGTGATGGTGCCGACCCGCATGGAGGGCATGGACAGAGACACCCGTTTCCGGGCAAAGCGGTTCATCAGGGCCAGCACCAGTTCGTCCAGGCAGGAATAGTCGCCGGTCGAGAGCGAGAGCAGGGCCATCTCCTCAAAGCCGCTGGCAGCGATGCCCCTATCGGCCCAGTCCAGAATCTGCGCCACGCTGCGTTCCCGTACGGGCCGGTAAATGATGCCGGCCTGGCAGAAACGGCAGCCGCGCGTGCAGCCGCGGGCGATTTCCATGGCGAGCCGGTCATGCACCGTGCCGACCACGGGCACCAGCGGGCGGCACTGGTTTCCGCCGTCGTCCAGCTCGGGCAGAATCGCGCGCCGCACCCTGGTGTATCCTGCCCTGAGCGGCTTCATGCCGGCAAAACGGCCATTTTCGTAGCGGGGTGCAAAAAAGGCCGGCACATAGACGCCGGTCACCGTGGCAAGCCGCGCCAGCACCCCGTCCCGGTCTGTTTTCTCAGCCTTGGCTGTCCGCAAGACCTCTGCGATCCGGACCACCGCCTCTTCGGCATCGCCCACAAGAATGGCGTCGAAAAAGTCTGCCACCGGCTCCGGATTGAAGGCGCAGGAGCCGCCGCCCAGCACCAGCGGATATCCTTCGTCCCGATCCCGCGCCCGGAGCGGCAGGCCGGCCAGATCCAGCACGGTGAGGATATTGGTAAAGCAGAGTTCATAGGGCAGGGTAATGCCCAGAACATCGTAACGGGCGAGCGGCATGCCCGCTTCCAGGGAGCAGAGCGGCAGTTTCTGCTCCCTGAGGAGCGCCTCCATGTCGGTGTCCGGCGCATAGGAGCGGTGCGCGGTCACGCCTGGCTGGCTGTTCAGGATATGGTAGAGAATCTGCAGACCCTGGTGGGACATGCCGATTTCGTAGATATCCGGAAAGAGCAGGCAGAAGTTCAGGTCATGGGGCCTGAATTCGCCGGAGACGGCGTTGTGTTCAAGGCCCAGGTACTGCGCTGGCTTGCGGACCAGCGGCAGACGGGCCTGCAGGGCCGCCCGCGCGGCAGCGGCAGACAGGGGGGCAGAGGAATCTGGTGTCATACGGATCGGCAGGTCATGGGAGGCTGCGTACGGGCCCATGCTGCACGCAAGTCCTGAAAAGAAAAGGGCAATAGTGCCCGGTAGTATGAAAAATACTTGCTTCCTGAGCGGCAACTGCGTATCTCTTTCAGAGCGTTTTTGCCGCTTTCAGTCTCATTTCCGCCTTATCAAAATCATGAAAATTCTCTTTTCTACCATGTTTGGCTGGCTCGCACCCGCTTTTTTCCTGATTTTTTGCGCAAGCGCCTCTGTCCAGGCTGCACAGTTGCAAAAAATTGAACACCGGAGCGGTGCGAACGGCGAAGAAGTGGTGCTCAGCTTCGATGCCGCGGTCCACCCCAAGACCTTTACCATGAACGGCAGCAATCCCCGCATGGTCTTCGATTTTCCCGACACCCAGACCGGCCGGGGCGTCCGCAACCTGTCGCCGAAATCTGCGGTGGTCAAGGGCCTTCGGGTCGGCGTCCACCGGGATGGCGGGCTCAAAACCAGGCTGGTCATGGACCTGGCGACTGCGAGTGCCAAGCCCAGCTACAGCGTGTCGGGCAATACGGTCGTCATCCATCTTGGAAACAAGGCCGGCAGGACTGCGGCCCATGAAGAGGCGCCGACCAGATTGCAGCCCCAGAATGCCAGGAAAAAAAGCCCTGCCCAGACCCGGGCCCCGGCCGCTGCCGACCAGCCAGCCAGCGCTCCGGCCGGGTCTGCCACGCCCAAAGGCCGAAAGAAGGAGCAGGCCAGGCCCGCGCCGCCCAAGACGCCGGAGTCGCCGGCTCAGGAGAGTGAGGCCAAGGCGCCCGACCAGAAGGCCGCAGCCGAAAAAGCAGAGCAGGACGAACCCGCCGCCGGGCAGCAGGCGGCGCAGCCCGCCCAGCCGGAAGCCGCCGCGCCAGCGGCCGCCGTCGACCAGCAGGCGCCTCAGGCCGCTGCCACGGAACCGCCCTACCTCTCGGCCATCCAGTTCGATCCGGATTCGCCCAAGGGCGAGCTGGTGCAGTTCAGATTGAACGGCTTCTATCCGCCGGTGCTGCGCAGCGTGGAAACCGGCACGCCGCAGGTCATCTGCGAGTTCAGCAATCTGGAAGTGGCTCCGGCTTTGGAAGGACCGCTCAAGATCAGCGGCAAGCTGGTCCAGGCCATTCGTATGGACAAATCGGCCGGCAGCGGCAAGGTGCGGGTCTTTATCGAGCTGCTGCCCAACAAGCGCTACAATCTGCAGCAGGTCTTCTTCAAGGAAGACAATTTCTTCGTGCTGATCATCAATGCCGCACAGGACTGAGCGCGGCAATCCCGTTTTCAGGCTGCAGGGCGCCGGTCTTGCACCGCAGCGCCCTGCGTTTTCCGGCAAACATTGACGAACAGGGGCAGGCTGCCACCCGCAACTCTTTTAATGCCATGGAACCGTTCAATTTTCTGCGTGACGTGACCGCCTTCAACCCGAACAACCTGGAAATGCTGTTACGGTTGCTGGCGGCTCTTGTGGCCGGCACCATCGTCGGCTTTGAACGCACCTACCGCGGCCGGCCGGCCGGCTTCCGCACCCACGCGCTGGTCTGCATGACCTCCTGCCTGCTGATGCTGGTGACCGTGTTCCAATCCCAGTGGGTTCTGGAAAAAAGCGATTACCTGATCCGTCTCGACCCGACCCGCATGGCCCAGGGCATCATGACCGGCATCGGTTTCCTGGGCGCCGGCGTGATCATGAAAGAAGGCCCCACGGTACGCGGGCTGACCACGGCCGCATCCATCTGGATCACCGCGGCCATCGGCATTCTGGCCGGCATTGGCTTCTATTTTCCCCTCGTGGTTTCGGTGGCGCTCACCATTCTGGTGCTGTCCATACTGCGGGTGATCGAGAACCTGCTGCCATCCGAGGCCTATTACAACTTCGACGTACGCGGCGAGCGCAACAACGAGTTTACCGAGCAGATCGTCCGCGACCTGCTGAAATCCTGCGGCTTTCGCATCGCCCACACCAGCTACCGGCTGGACGACAAGGGCTGCGAACGCCGTTTCAGCATGGTGCTGCGCACCAGCCGCCGCACCGGCTCCGCCTGCCTGTCCGGCAAGCTGGAACAGATCGACGCTGTGCACGCCTTTCGCATCACGCCGATCAGCGAGTAGCGCTCGGGCGCGCCGCCGGCCCTGTGCCAGGCCGGCCCATGGCTGCCTTGCCGGCAAAAGGGCGGAGCCCAATGGGCGGCTGGGGCAAGGCGCCGCTGCATTCCGCCCCATTCCAGGATGGGCAGCAGCCGTGCCTGTCCGGCAGCCCCCGGGCAGGAGCCATCCCTGGCATGTCCCCTGCCCTGCAGCCATGAACATGCCGGCCTGTGGCAGGGCATCTGCTCCAGCCACAGCATCCTGGCTCCAAAAAACTGGCACAAAAGCCTACCCAACCTGAAGCAAGTTGGGTAGGTATTGTCTCTGCAGACAAAAAACTACACGGGCAGAGACGCGCCCGGGCGTGCCTCCCCCGTTCCCAGGCCGGAACGAGCCATGACAGCGGCTCCCTGGCGGGCGGAGAGCGCAGTACGAAACCATCACCTGTCCTTCTTTCCGCCCCCTCCCCCGCTGCGGGCCTGTTCCCCGGACACCCCGGAGGCACCTGTATGATGAGGATGATGAACATGGCCAGACTGTTGCCGCTGCTCCTGCTGTTCGCCCTGGCCGGCTGCAGGGAGCAGGCTGCGCCGGAAGAGCCGCTGCGCCCCGTGAAGAGCGTGGTGGTGACGGCGGACAGGCCCACGGCGCAGAGCCTGCCCGCCGGCCGCGTGCAGGCCCATACCGAGGTCAGCGTCGCCTTCCGCATGACGGGCAAGGTGGCGGCGCGTCACGCGGCCGTTGGCGACCGGGTCCGGGCCGGGCAAAAGCTGGCCCGGCTTGACGACACGGTAGCGCGCGATGCGCTGACTGCGGCCGGGGCCGAGGTGGCCGCGGCCAGGGCCGCTTTGGAGCAGAGCCAAAAACAGGCGGAGCGCACAGCCCGTCTGCTGCGCCGGCATGCGGTGTCGCAGAGCGAGCGGGAAATTGCCCAGCGCCAGTTTCGGGCCGCCAAAGCCCAGCTCGAGGCAGCCCTGGCCAGGGAGCATGCCGCGGCGGAACAGCTCGACTACGCCGTACTACAGACCCCGGCCGACGGGGTGATCACGGAGCGGCTGGTGGAAAGCGGCGAGGTGGTGGCTGCCGGCCAGCCCGTCTTCCGTCTGGCTGCCGACACGGGCCGGGATGCGGTCTTCGATGCGCCGGAAAGCCTGCTTGGGACCCTCAGGATCGGCGGCAGGCTCGAGGTCTGTCTGACAGATCGCCGGAACCTGTGTTCATCCGCCACCCTCTACGAAATTGCGCCGAAAGCGGACAGGATCACCGGTACCTATCAAATCAGGGCCCTGCTTGACAATGCGGCAGACATGCCCCTGGGCGCGGCCCTCACCGGCGCCCTGCCGGCCGGCGGCGCCCCGGCCATCAGCATCCCCGCCGCAGCGCTCGGCAATGTGGACGGCAGGCCGGTGGTCTGGATTGTTGACCCTGCGAGCGCCACGGTCAGCACCAGAGTGGTGCGCATCGGCAACTATCTGAAGGACACTGTGATCATCGAGGCAGGGCTCGCAGCCGGAGAAACCGTGGTCACCGCGGGCGTGCAGAACCTGCGGCAGGGGCAGAAAGTCAGACTCATGAACAGCGATGCCCGGCCTTAATCTTTCCAAATGGGCCATAGAGCATCGTGCGCTCATGGTCTTTTGCATGATGCTGGTGGCGGTGGCGGGCGTGCGCGCCTACTTCCATCTGGGCCAGAACGAAGACCCGGCCTTCACCGTCAAGACCATGGTGGTGCGGGCCTATCTGCCCGGCGCCACCATGGAGGAGACCCTGCTGCAGCTCACGGAGCGGCTGGAAAAGAAACTCCAGGAAACCCCCCATCTGGACACGCTGGAGAGCTATACCCTGCCCGGGCAGACCACGATTTTTGTGGGGCTCAGGGAGAGCACGGACAAAAAGATCGTGCCGGACTGCTGGTATCAGGTGCGGAAAAAGGCGGGCGACATCCGCCACGAATTGCCGGCCGAAACCCTGGGGCCCTACTTCGACGACGAGTTCGGCGAGACCTATGGCATCATCTACGCCTTCACCGCGGCCGGAGGCTTCAGCCACCGTGAGCTGAAAGACCTTGTGGAGGAGCTGCGCGGCGAACTGCTGCGCGTGCAGGATGTGGCAAAGATCACCACCATTGGCGCGCAGGACGAACGATTCTATGTGACCTTCCAGCCCAAACGCCTGGCCAGCCTGGGCATCAGCCGCGAGGCCCTGCTGCTGGCCATCCGCCAGCAGAACGCGCTCACGCCCGCAGGCATTGTGGACACCGGCAAGGAGCAGATTGCGCTGGAAAGCACGGGCCGCTTCCTCTCCGAATCCGACCTGGCCAATGTGTCGCTCCATGCGGGCGGTCGCAGCATCCGGCTGGGCGACATCGCGGAGATCCGCCGCACTACCGCCGACCCGCCCCAACCGATCTTCCGCTACAATGGCCGAGACGCCGTGGGGCTGGGCCTTTCCATGCAGGAGGGCGGCGACGTGCTGCAACTGGAAAAGAACATGGCAGCCGCCATGAAGCGCCTGGAGGCCGAGCTGCCGGTGGGCATCGAGGCCCATCTGGTGTCCAACCAGCCCAGGGTGGTACGCGAGGCGGTCGCCGAGTTTCTGGAGGCGCTCTTCGAGGCCGTGGCCATCGTGCTGGCCATCAGCTTCATCAGCCTGGGCCTGCGCGCGGGCACGGTGGTGGCCTTTTCCATCCCCTTTGTCCTGGCCTTCGTCTTCCTGGGCATGGAACTCTGCGGCATAGATCTGCAACGGGTTTCTCTGGGCGCGCTCATCATTTCCCTGGGCCTCTTGGTGGATGACGCCATGATCACCGTGGAAAGCATGGTCTCCAGGCTGGAAGCCGGCTGGCCCAAGGCCAGGGCCGCCACCTTTGCCTACACCTCCACGGCCTTTCCCATGCTGACCGGCACGCTGGTCACCATCTTCGGCTTCATCCCGATCGGCCTTTCCAGGAGCATGGCCGGCGAATACACCTTTTCGCTCTTCGCCGTGGTGGGCATGGCGCTTTTGGTGTCGTGGTTCGTGGCCGTGCTCTTTGCCCCGGTGATCGGCATGAAGATGCTGAAGGAAAACCCGGGCCAGCACGAGCCCAGACCCAGCCGGCCGGCACGGATCTTCCACAGGATGCTGCGCCTGGCCATGCGCCGGCCCAGAACCACGGTCACGGCAACCCTGCTCCTCTTTGCCGCCGCCATTCTGGCCCTGCCGCTGGTGCCGGAACAGTTCTTTCCCTCCTCCGACCGGCCCGAGCTGCTGGTGGACATGACGCTCCGCCACGGCGTGTCGATCAGGGCCACGGACGAGGTTTCCAAACGGATGGACGCGCTGCTGAAAGACGATCCTGACATTGCGCACTGGAGTTCCTACGTGGGGCGGGGCGCCATCCGCTTCTATCTGCCGCTGGACGAGAAACTGCCAAACGATTTCTTTGCCCAGACCGTGATTGTCACCAGGGGCAACGAGGCGCGGGAACGGGTGCGCAAACGGCTGCAGCATGCCCTGGACCACGATTTCCCGGAGCTGCTGGGCCGCATCTCGTCCCTGGAGCTGGGGCCGCCCGTGGGCTGGCCGGTCCAGTACCGGATCGCCGGCAGGGATGCGGATCTGGTGCAGCACTATGGCCGCCGCCTGGCAGCCATCATGGCCGCCAACGCCGATCTGCACACCATCAACGGCAACTGGGGCACCAAGGCCCGCAAGCTCAGGCTGCGCATCCGGCAGGACGAGGCCAGGCGGCTGGGCCTGTCATCGGCCGGCATCGCCCAGGCGCTCTACAGCACGGTCAGCGGGGTGAGGGCCACCGCGGTGCGGGATGACATCTATCTCATCGACGTGGTCCTGCGGGCGGACGAGGAGAGCCGCACCAGCATCGAAAACCTCAAGACCCTGGATCTGCCGCTGCCCGGCGGCAAAAGCGTGGCCCTGGCCGCGGTTGCGGACATCGACTTTGTGCAGGATTATCCGCTCGTCTGGCGGCGGGACCGGCTGCCCACCCTGACCGTGCAGGCCGATGTGCGGAAAGGCGTCATGCCCGCGACCGTGGTGCGGGCGCTGCAGCGGGATGTGCAGGCGCTGCAGGAGGAACTGCCGCCCGGCTACCGGATTGCAACCGGCGGCGCGGTGGAGGAAAGTGAAAAGGCCCAGGCCTCGGTTCTGGCAACCATGCCGGTCATGGCGATTCTGATGCTCTTCGTGCTCATGGTGCAGCTCGGCAATTTCCGGCATCTGGTCCTGGTCATCTGCGTCGCGCCCCTGGGGCTCATCGGCGTGGTGCTGGGCCTGCTCGTCACGCGGCAGCCGCTCGGCTTTGTGGCGCTTCTGGGCGTGGTCGCCATGATCGGCATGATCATCCGCAACTCGGTCATCCTGGTGCACCAGATCGACCGGGAAAAACAGGCAGGCAAATCCGACTGGGATGCGCTGGAGGCTGCGGCCACCGTCCGTTTCCGGCCCATCATGCTGACCGCGGTGGCGGCCATCCTGGGCATGGCGCCCATCGCGCCGACCGTGTTCTGGGGGCCGATGGCCAATGCCATCATGGGCGGGCTGGCCGTGGCCACGGCGCTGACCCTGCTCTTTCTGCCCGCCTGCTATGTGCTCTGGTATGGGCTGCAGGCGCCAGAGGAGCCGGCAGCTCCGGGCAAAAAAGGGCCGAGTCCGGGAAGACCCCGGGCAGCCGGCGGGTTCGATGGGCATCCATGAAGTTCTGATGGGCGCCCTGCGGCTCTCCGTTTTGAGACGCCGTGAACGCCGGTGTTCCGGCGGCCGCAAGCAGGATGCCCGCCATCCTGCCTGGGCTGACGGAGGAAAAGCGCCGGCCCGGGCTGCGGCTGGAGCGGGCACTCAGCGGGCGGCGGACAGCAGCGCTCCCTGCCGGAAGACCTTCTCACGGAAAAAGTCGATGGTATCCCCGCGGCGCCGGCTCATGCGGGCCTGCTCTGCAATCATGCTGGCGCGGGCATTGCGCATGATGGCCATCTTGTACTCGATGGTGGGCGCGAGCGCATTGTCCAGATACCAGGCATAAAAAAGCCCAAAATAGAGCCCCGGCGGCGTGAAGCCTTCGGCAAGGTTCACCGCCCGGGTGAACACCCCCTGTTCCGTGGCGCTGGGCCGCATCCGGATAAGCTGCAGATAGGAGCCGATGTCGCTCCATTTCAGAAAACTTTTGAGCCGCTCCGGCTCCGCCATCTGCAGGCGATAGACCAGCCCCACCGGGCTGCCGCGAAAGAGCAGCGGCTCCATGCTCTTCTGGGCCGCATAGTTGCCCAGAAGCGACTGGCCCAGGGCCTGCAGGAAGGCGCTCTCCAGCATCCTGCCGTCCCTCACCTGATCGTCGCGGATCAGGATCCGGCGGGTTTCGGGCTGATAGGTGGAAACGATATTGTCCCATTCCTGGGCGTACTTCCAGACCGTGGTATCCACGAGCCAGATCTTCTGCGGCTCGGCCAAATGCTCCAGGGGAATGTCCGGATGCCGCCAGAGAATGGCCAGGAGCGCCTGCAGCAGCGCCTGTCTTTTGCCGGGCGTGAGCGGCGCCGGGGATTCGGTCTCGGCCTGGACCATGGTATCGACACGGCCAATGCCCAGAGCGGCAAGCCGCTGCCGCATCCGGGCGTAGCGCTCGCAGGGCACGAGCCTGGGCACGGTGCGGTGCGGCGCGCCGGCCGGGGGCAGATCCTGCAGGGGCCGGGTGGCCGCGGGCTGTTTCAGCAGTCCCACATGGCGCAACAGCCAGAGGGCCTTCACAGTCCGGGCCAGGGCGTCCGGATCGTGCTGAATGCGCTTTTGCCGGCTCAGCAGCGGGCGGGAGAAGACCGCCGCCTCGATCAGCCCAAAGCCCAGTTCCTGCACGCGGCCGCGATCCACCATGATGGGCTCCTTGGCCTCCAGCGCGTAGCCCTGCAGCACCGAGCCCGGAATGTCCGCCATGTCGAGGGCGATGACATGGGAAAAGAGCCCCTGCACGCCGCCCGGGATGTTGCGGTGATAGGCGGTGACCATGTCGGAAACATAGAATTTCCGTTCCGGCGCTTCCCGGGTGGCGTCGGTCTCGCCCATCTGCACCCAGATGTTGGCCACCAGCAGCTTCAGGGCCCGGTGGTTGGCGCGGATGGCTCCGGCCACGCCCGGAATCTGCAGAATCGGGATGATGGAGGTATAGAGACTGCCCGGGGCAAAGAGCAGGATATCCGCCTCGGCAATGAGGCCCAGCAGTCCGGGATGCAGCGCCGCCTCGCCGCAAAACGCGGTCATGACGCGGTCCACCGGGTAAAAACGGCGCACAGCGCTGGACTTGTCTTCGCTGGTGGACAGTACGCCGTTGCTGTACAAAAGACTGAGTTCGGCCGGCGTGAGTGCTGCAGGCAGCACAGCGTCTTCCTGCACGCCCAGCGCACGCGCCAGATCGGCCAGGCCCTGTATCGTGGCCTGCTGCAGGTCGTTAGGCTGCCGGGCCAAGGCGAAGCTGCCCCCGGCACTGTCCTTAAGCCGCAGATGCCGGTAGATGGCCGCAGCCAGCAGCAGATTGCCCAGACACTGGGGATAGGCCAAAACCGGGCTGAGGCGCGGATCGAGGAAGAGCGACTCCAAAAGCGGCAAGAGCAGCTCGCGAAGCGGGCCGGGCAAGGCATCCGGCCGCAGGCCGGACGCGCTCAGCAGCGCCCCGGCCGACTTGGGCGGCACGGAAAAACGGTAGTTGAAGAGACGGTGCAGGTTCAGCGCCAGTTGACCGGCCCCGGCCTCGGAGAGCGCGTAGATCCGGATCAGGGCGTCCCGCCGGACAGCGGCCAGGAGCACGTGACGCAGATCGCCCAGGGCCACGAGCGGCAGGGTCTTGCGCAATTCGCCCGTGGAACCGCCGTCATCGGTCACGCAGACCACGCTGTGCAGATCGGAAAAGTACTGCTTCAGGCCCGTGAAGGGGCGTTCGGGCCAGTCCTCGCGCCGGGAATCACCGCCCACGATGGTGGCCAGGCCCGTGCCGCCGCCAAAGACCACGACCTTGACGCCAGAGGTGTCGATGCCCTCCATCTGCTCGCGAAAACGGCCGAAGAGGCCCAAAAGATCGGGCGACACAGACTTCATGGCGCCGCCCAGCAGCAGGGACACCAACCGCTCCTCGGCGCTGTTGTCTGCAAAAAGGTCGAGCGGCGTGTAGCGGGCCGTACGCAGTTGGGCCAGGATTTCGGCGGCCGACCGGGCGCAGTCCCGCATTACCACCCCTGGGCCAGCATCTGCTCCACCCGGTCGACATCCGCGGCCGTGTCCACCTCGATGGAGTCGTGGCTGGTCAGCGCCACGCGGATGGTGTAGCCGTGTTCCAGGGCACGAAGCTGTTCCAGCTTCTCCAGCCGCTCCCACTGGCCCATGGGCAGGGCCACGAAGGTGTCGAGGAATTGCTTGCGGTAGGCGTAAAAGCCCAGATGCCGGTAGCTGGGGGCCTCGAGCTGGTTGCCGTCGCGAAAGCAGGGAATCGGCGAGCGGGAAAAGTAGAGCGCCCGGCCCCTTCGGTCAAACACGGTTTTCACGTGATTGGGATTGGTTATTTCTTCGGGCCGGGTGATCCTGTAGACAAGGGTGGCCATGGGCAGTTCCGGCTCGTCCAGCAGCGGCTGGACGACCTCGGCCAGGATGGCCGGCGCGAACAGGGGCTGATCGCCCTGGACATTGACCACGATATCGTCGTCGGAGAGACCGAGCTTGCCGGCCGCCTCGGCCAGGCGGTCGGTGCCGCTTTTGTGCCCGATATTCGTCATGACAAAGCTGCCGCCAAAGGCCGCGACCGCATCCGCTATGCGCTCGTCATCGGTGGCCACCACCACCTGCCTGACCAGGGGCGAGGCGGACGCGCGCTCGACCACGTGCTGGATCATGGGTTTGCCGGCGATCAGAACCAGTGGTTTGCCCGCGAGGCGGCTGCTCTGATAGCGGGACGGGATAATGACGGAAACAGATGGGCTCATGGGCGTTCGGGGATGGAGAAGTGGTCGGCTTTTTTACTGCGGAACGAGCGGAATCACCTTAACGGGAGGAGGGGAAAAAGGCAATGATCAAGGAACATTGGCCACTGAAAAGCCTGGAGGAAACGGCTGCCCTGAGCGTCTGGGCAGACAGCGGCGCGGACAGGATACAGGCCGGGCGGCTGGCCGAACGGCTCGGCCTGCCGATGGCGCAGGGGCAGCCCGCCCATGGTCTGGCACTGCGCTTCGGCGCCCATGGTCTTGAGTTGTGCTGCACCCGCGGCGGGGCAGATGTGCTGTGTCTGAGAGGCGATTTCACCCGGATGCTGCCGCGCCTGCAGCCAGGCAGTCTCCAGCGTGAACTGCTGGTACGGGCTGCCCGGATCCGACGCCCAACAGGCCGGCTGGTGGCCATTGACGCCACCGCCGGACTGGGCGAAGACGCCATGCTGCTGGCAGCCGCCGGATTTTCGGTGCAGCTCTACGAGTCCAATCCGGTGATCGCGGCCCTGCTTGCCGATGCCCTGGACAGGGCGGCCGGCGTGCCGGCACTGGCCCCGGTGGTCAGCCGGATGCAGCTCCACGAGACCGACAGCCGCACGGCCCTGCCCAAACTGCCCGCCCCACCCGATGTCATCCTGCTGGACCCCATGTTTCCGGCCCGCCACAAGAGCGCTCTGGTCAAGAAAAAGCTCCAGCTGCTCCAGATGCTGGCCTGCCCCTGCGCGGACGAAGCCGCGCTCCTCATGGCGGCCATTGCGGCCCGGCCCCGCAAGGTGCTGGTCAAGCGGCCGCTCAAGGGCGCCTGTCTTGCCGGCATCAAAGCCTCCCATTCGTTCACCGGCCGGGCCATCCGCATTGACTGTCTGGTCCTGCCCGGTCCCCAGACGCATTGACAGCGCCGTACCTGCCGGGTATGTTCGAAGGTTTCAACAACTTTGCCAGGCTTGGAGTGGTGATCATGAAAGTGCTGATTCCGGTTCTTTTTGTTCTTGGTCTCGTTTGCCCTGCAGGCAGCGCTCCGGCTGCGCCTGCCCCGGGCATCGCCAAAACGCCCTATTGCTCGGCCCTGAGCATCAACGCGGAAACCGGCGAAGTCCTTTTTGAAGACAATGCCGATGCCCAGGTCTATCCGGCCAGTGTCCTCAAACTAATGGATCTCTACATCGTGCTCAGCCGTATAGAATCAGGAAAACTGGCGCTGAGCGACATGGTGCAGGTTACGCCGGAGGCGGCCGGAATGGGCGGGTCCCAGGTCTATCTGGACGAAAAGGAACAGTTCCCGGTGGAGGAACTCCTCTATGCCCTCATGGTGCAATCGGCCAACGATGCCGCCACCGCGCTGGCCATTCACATCGCCGGTTCCCGGGAGGCCTTTGTCGGGCTGATGAATCAGACCGCGCAGGAACTGGGCATGACGCATACCACCTTTCACAGCGAACACGGCCTGCCGCCCGGCAAAGGCCAAGAGCCGGACGTGACCACGGCCCGGGATATGGCGATCCTCTGCCGGGAGCTGGTCAAACGGCCCAATGCCCTGCACTATACCAGCACCATCACCCGGGGCTTTCGCAATGACCAATTCATCATGCACAATCACAACAAGCTGCTCGGCCTGGCTCCGGGCGTGGATGGCCTGAAAACCGGCTACTTCCGGCAGGCCGGCTATTCCATCGCCGCCACCGCCCCGCAGAACGGACAAAGGGTGATTACGCTTGTGATGGGCAGTGCCAGCGCCAAGGAACGGGACGCCAAGGCACTGGAAATTCTGCGCACCTCTCTGGCCAGGTTGCCGCCCAGAACAGAAGCCCCCAAGGCCTCGCAGCTTGCCCAGCCGCAGCACCTGCCGTCGGCGCCGCAGGAGGCTGCGCCGGCCGTGGAGGAAAAACCGGCGGCCAGGGGCCCCTTATCCGCAGGCTGGGGCAAATTCTTCCTCGGCCTGGGGATCGGACTGCTCGTTTTTGTCGGCATCATTCTGGCCGCCGGCCGCTATCTGCGCAACCAACGGAGCAGAGGCATGTATCTCCGCAGGCGTTAGACATCCGCCCTGCAAAAGACCTTTTAGAGGCGTTTCATATCAAAATTTGCACAGGAAAACTCAGTCATGACAGATAACAAAAAGAGTGAAAGCAGTGAAAAGCAGGTCAGCGAAGCGGGGCTTGCCGATGTGGTGGCCTGCAACTCGGGCATTTCGCTGATCGATGGCCAGGCAGGGCAACTGCTCTACCGGGGCTACGATGCGGTAGAGCTGGCCCGGCATTCCACCTTCGAGGAGGTGGCCTACCTGCTCTGGTACGGCCGGCTGCCGGGCTTAAGCGAGTTCGAGGCCTTTCTGGACGGCTTCACCGGGTCCATGCGCCTGCCCGTGGAAACGGTCATGATTATGCGTATGTTCCCCCATGTCGCCACGCCGATGGAGATCCTGCGCACCGCCGTATCCTCCATGGGTCACTGGGATCCGGACAGCGGCGTCACCCGCCTGGACGCCCTCATGCGCAAGGCCCAGCGCATCACCGAACGCATGCCGCTGATCATCTCCTCCTATCAGCGTCTGCGAAACGGCATGGAGCCCATCGAACCGCGCAGCAACAGCGGCATTGCCATGAACTTCCTCTACACGCTGACCGGCAAGGAGCCCGATCCGGTCATGGTCAGGGCCATGGACAGCGCGCTCATTCTGCATGCCGACCATGAGCTGAACGCGTCCACCTTCACCGCGCGGGTCGTGGCTGCCACCCTGACCGACATTTATTCGTGCATCACCAGCGCCATTGCAGCCCTGAAAGGACCGCTGCACGGCGGCGCGAACGCCGAGGTCATGAACATGCTGGATGCAATCGGCGATCCGGCCCGGGCCGATTCCTGGGTCAAGCAGCGGCTCTCGGAAAAGAAAAAGATTCCGGGTTTCGGCCACCGGGTCTACCGCTGCGAAGACCCACGCGCCACGGCCCTCAGGGAAACCGCCCGGAAAATCACCACCATGACCGGCAATACCCACTACTTTGAAATTGCCGAGGAGGTGGAGAAAACCATGCTGGCGAACACCAAGGTTTTCCCCAATGTGGACTTCTTCTCCGGGACGCTCTACAACGCCATGGGCATCCCCAGCGAGCTGTTCACCCCCATTTTCGCCATCAGCCGCGTCGTGGGCTGGACGGCCCACATCCTGGAGCAATTGAAAAACAACCGGCTCATCAGGCCAACCGCCAACTACGTCGGGCCGTCACTGACGCCCTACGTCGATATCAGCGCCCGCTCCTGAAGCTGGGCTCACAGGGCCTTGTCATGCTGTGACCATGGACATACAATGACCTGTTATGCGCCAGATGACGCGGGTCAGGCGGTCACCAGCGCTCCCGGGGATGCATTTTCCGCCATGCCCAGGGTGGCGCCGGGTCTGGTTCCTGCCACAGTCCCAAACGGGCGGAGCGGGCCTCGTCCTGCAAGCGGGCCCATTCACCGCACAGGCTGGGAAACTTGCAAAAATGCGGATACATCCAGGCAGCCCCGCATCGCACCATCTCGCGGTTGACCAGCCGGCCGTCAGCCCAGACCAGCGCTACCACGCGGCCATAGGAATCCCTGGATACGGTTTGCAGCACCACCTCACGACCTGCCAGCAAATGCCGGGCAGCCTGCAGCGCTGCCCGGCCATAGCTTTGCCGAAGCTCCGGACTGTCAATGCCGTGCAGGCGCACGCGCAGCGTTTTGCCACTGCGCCGCACCTGGAAGGAATCCCCATCTGCCAGACTGACGACCTGTGCCGTCCACACACTGCCCTGCCCGGGCCTTTCCGTATCGCTGTTCCCCTCAAAAAAGCCAACCCGCCCGGCAGCCGGCCAGGCAACAAGTACAAAGAGGCTACAAAAAGACAACAAAAAAATAATTTTTCGTTTCTCAGCTTGCATTCTGCCTCCCCTTCCCGGAAAATGGCCACAACTGATCCGTGGCCTGACTCCGATGCGCAGCGAAATCGGGAAAATAAAAATATGACGCAAAAAAAACTTCATATCGGCCTGCGTGTCGCGTATAGTATCGTACTTTTTGGGATAAAATGCATGTAGTGTCAAGCCCGGGCACACAGGCGCCTATCGTTTCGGCATGGCAAAATTGACCGATCCGGGCGAGATGAGTCTGAGTCCATTTTGTCTTACAAGATCGCATGTCATGAGGTAATTCTATGAATTATGGCGTTGTCAGTCAGGAGCAGCTGGAGCAAATCGACAAGATTCTCAATGAAAAATTGATCAGAATCGGCGTTGATTGTGTCATTATCATCGATATGGCGGGCAATATCATCACCGCGAAGGAAAACGGCAAGACAAAATATGACGTTTATTCCTTTGCCGCTTTGGCTGCCGGCAACTTTGCCACGGTTGATGCCATGGCCAAGCTGGTTGGTGAAACTGAATTCTCCCTGCTTTTCCACAAGGGCACGGAATGCAACATTCATTTCTCGAAAATTGATGATGAACTCCTGCTGATTACCATGTTTGGCAAAACCATTTCTTTGGGCTATCTCCGACTCAATGTGGTGGAAGCCATTGAAGAAATCAGAAAGCTCTGGGCAAACGGCTGATCTTTCCTCCCTGCTCTTGCTATCGTGTGCAATTTGGTTTAATCGATACACAATCAGGAGACTGTCGTGAGTTTCGTAAATCTCAGGGAACGGATCGTTCAGGTCAAGATTGTCTATTATGGCCCAGGGCGTGGCGGCAAAACCACGAATCTTGAATACATCAACAAAAAATTTCAAAAACAGATTCAGTCAGAGATGGTCAGCCTGAAAACCCATGGCGACCGTACGCTGTTTTTTGACTTTCTCCCCTTCGACATGGGGCAAATCAAGGGGTACGACCTCAAAATTCAGTTGTACACCGTACCTGGTCAGGTTAAATATAATGCTACCAGGAAATTGGTCCTGAAGGGGGTTGATGGCATTGTTTTTGTTGCAGATGCCCAGGAACAGATGCGCGAGAAGAATATCCGCTCTCTGAACCAGTTGCACGAAAATCTGGTGGAGTACAATGAATCCATTTTCCGGCTGCCGCTGGTTCTGCAGTACAACAAGGTGGATCTGCGAAATCAGGGCATACCGATTCTCCCCACTGCCATTCTGGAAAAGGATCTCAACAGCAAACTCAAAGCGCCCCACTTTGAAGCCAGTGCCATTACCGGGTACAATGTCCCGGAAACCCTCAAAAAAATTATCTCTCTCACTGTGCTTTCCATTCAGAAAAAGCTGATGTAAACGGGCCTCACCCGTGAACCCTGACAGTAGCTGCGGGATATGACAAACCAAACGAATGTACCAGAAGACGTCAACGAGTATGACGATTTGACCCGCTTTGCGGATGAAAATTTCGACACAGGCGAGGTCGATCTGTTCCAGTTCATTGGTGACGATTCTTCCCCACTGACCCGGCTCAAGTCAGTGATTCTGTCGCTGGACTGGGATATTACCGACGAATATCTGCAGGAGCTGGCCGAAGAACTGGCCGAGCTGGCCCCTGACTGGCAGGATGACAGGGCCGCGACCATCTACCTGCAGGGCATGGGAAAAATTGGCAAATATCTTCGCCTGCGTGGCGCCCATGCCCATCCCAATGCCATCAAATTACTGCTGACCTACTTTTACGACTTCGAAAAAATCTTCTCCACCCCTGATCTCGGCGAAGCACAGATCACCCAGATGTTGCAGAACGACGTCAGGAAATTCAATGTGCTCCAGTACCAGATCAAACTCGCGGAAGAGGCAGCGAACGAAGAGGTCAGAGGTTTAAACGGCGGACGCGAGACCGGCAAGGCAGGCAACGCGCTGCGGCAGTTCAAGGCCGCCATTCTCGAATTGGACTGGGAGGTCACCGACGACAGTCTGGCCCGGTTTGCCGAGGCGCTCAAGGTCTTGGGGGATGTGCAAATCAAGAACAAGGCCGCCCTGCTCCTGATTCATGGCATGCAGGTCCTGGGCAGGTATATTTCCGACGAACGCGCTCATGCCCACCCAGGCGTCTTCAATCTGCTGCACGCCTTTCATGACGGTTTGGAGCGCATTCTGGATACCGGCTCTGGAGCGCTCAACCAGCAACAGAAAAAAAATATTCTGCTGGACCGGGTCAACCGCCTGAACCATCTGAAATCCCTGATCGCTCCGCAGAATGACCAGGCTGCCGCCACCAGCTCCGTCCCTGCCGGAGAAGGGGCTGAACTCAAAAAAGAGCCAGTCTCCGTTGAGGCAATACCGGAATTTGAAAATGTGGTCAAGCCGGCAAGCATGACCCAGACTGCAGCCCGTGAAGCGCTTCCCCTGCAAACAACGCCATTTTCCGGGCAGCAGGCATACACCGGCGAGTTCGAACTGGTCAACGAGCACGAAGCGGTCGCTTCCATTGATGGCTTACCGTCCTTTGAAGGACAGGAACTGGATGCCGACTCTCCCGCCACAGCGGCGAACATGCGGCCGTTGCAGACAACGACTGCAGCAGAACCGCTCCAGGAGGCGGAGGACAGCGATCACGACTTTGAACTCTTTGATAATAATGGCGTTGCCCATACGCTTGATGCCACTCCGGACGAAGATGCAGCCCTGTTTGCCGGCGAGACGGCGCTTGCAGGAGAGTTTTCCGACAATGGCGGACTGGACAAGGTCACCGATTCTGCAGACATGGTCCAGGATATCGACGATGTTTTTGGCAATGACCCGAAACGGGCCATGCTCAGTGCAGAAGAGGAATATCCGATCGAAGAGTTGCCCGCGAGCGCTTTCGAGGCTGTTGATGACAAGGTCTCCGATGGCTTTCGCGACCGCTACCTGGGGAGCCGCGACGAGATCATGCCAGCCCTCACCGAGGTGGAGGAAGAGGCAGCGCTGACTGAGGAGGATAACGATTTGCTGGACACCGAAACCCAGGCCGAACTGAACGAAAAACTCGACTTTTTCTTTGGCGAGGCGGCTCGCAAGCAGCATAAAGCCACCCCCGCCCTGACCACCACAGCGACTGCGGACAGAGCATTCGACGATGACGATGAGGCAGCTCTTTTTCCGCCCACGTCCAGCGATGATGAACTGCCTGCAGCCCTGACCGATGCTGAACCGCCCGAAGAGGCAGTGCTTTTTGACAGGGAAGACAGCGAGATCGCCGCCAAACTGGACGGCTTTTTCGGCAACTCGGACGAAAAGGCGGCAGACAGCGGCAGTGCATCGGCCCCGCTGGGTGCTGACGAAGCCGATCTTTTCACCCGGGAAGCATCCGATGCCACGGCCGCGCTGGCCGATGTCGAGCGGCCTGCGGACGCGGCGTCTTTCGAGACCGAAGACCGGGAATTTTCTGCAGAGCTGGACGACTTCTTTGGCAGCTCGGATGAACAGGCGGGAGCAGGCCAGCCGCTACCCGGTGAAGAGGATGCCCTGTTCGCCGATGACGCCGATTTCTTTGCCGGGGAACCGGCTGCCCCGGCAGTCCTTGCCGACGACGACGCCCTCCTGGCCGACACGCGGGGTCAAGAAGCGAAAGCGACTCTGCCTGCTGCACTGGCCGATGTCGAAGCGCCTGAGGACGCCGCTCTTTTCGCTGGCGAAGGCAGGGAACTCTCGGCAGAGCTGGACGACTTCTTTGGCAGCTCGGATGAAAAGGCGCCCATTACGGCGCAGGAAAGTCCTGCCGATGCCAGGTCGGCCCTGAGAGGAGACGTAAGCCCGCACTTTGAATTTTCAGAACCGGAGGAGAAAACGCTGAACGCAGAAGAACGCTTTGCCGACAAGGGTGCTGCAGCGCCGATCGAAGCAGACGGCGACAGAGAGGCCCTGCTGATCCCGGATGACGGGGGCGCCATTCAGCCTGCCTCCTGCAGCATTGACGACAACATTGTGGCCGCCCTGTCGGATGTCGAAGTCACCGGCAAGACCGCGGGCATGCTCTACGATGAGGCGGAGCCCGATTTCCAGAATCAGCTGGACAATTTTTTCAATCTGCCTTCCGATGAGATCCAGCAGGCGTTCTCTCCCGAGCCGGCGGCGGAACCCGCGGTCCAGGAGAGTCCCAGCGCCGGGCCCCGGGAAGCTGCTCTGCCCCCTGCCCCCGGCACAGAGCCCAGGTTGTCGCTCGACGATGCTCCCTTTGCCCTGTCCGAGGAAGAAAGTGCCGAAAGCTATCAGCAGGAGCCTGCTCCGGCACCCAGCAGCTTTGACGATCTGGTTGACAGTGCCGAAGTGCATGATTTCCTCCTCAGTGGCCACGATATAGAGGAAATCCCGGATGAGGAGCTCGCATTCACCGAAGAGGAAATCTTTGTGGATGAGCTGCCCGGTACGGAAGAAGCCGGGGCTGCGGCTGAAACACCGGCAGACGACCTGTTTGCCGACCCGGATATGGCAGAGGCCGCAGGCGATGCTCCAATCGATCAGCCCGAGCCTGTCTGGATTGCGGAGCCTGCGGACAGCGTCCTGGCCATGGACGAGCTGCTGTCAGGCGAAGAGACCCAGGCAATCCTGAACGAGGATGCCCCCGAAATCCCAACAGCGCCATCTTCTGTCGACGCCCTCGCCACTCTGGGGGCATCCCTGCCGGCTCTGCTGAGCCAGTGCTCGCCCCGCCATCTGAGCGAGGCCCGGGAACAACTGCAGACGCTGCGCTCCACGGTGGCGCTGTCTCCGATGCAGATGGCTGCGGCCGGCATGCTGGACACCGTCCTGTCAGGGCTGTCAGGTCAGATGGGCCCCTGCACTCCGGCGACTGCTTCCGTCATGGACAGACTCTACAGGTCGCTGGCCGAACCCCGGGAGCACATGCCCCTGGAAACGGTCACCGCCTTCACCCAGTGGGTACAGGGCCTGCTGGCCACGGCCAGACCTGCGGCTGAAGAAGAAGCATCTGCAGACGAGACGCTTTCTGCCCGCGAGCTGCACCGCGAACTCTCCGCTTTCCGTTCCAGTATGGAGCGGACATTGGCCCGGATTCAGGACGAACTGCGGCAGCGATAACCCAGCCCCATCACAAAAAAAGCAGCGAGGAGCCGGAGCGATCCGGCTCCTTTTTTTTGTGGGCAAGGCGCGCATAAAGGGAGCGGAGTCCTGCTGTCAGGGCGCAAGGGCCACCCCGTAACAGCCGGGGGAGGGCAAGGCTTGCCGCGTTCACTGGAATACAGGGGAGTCCCGAGCGCTGCACAAAGGAGACCTGTAGTCCTTCTCATCAGGATACTCAGGGCAATTTTCGGAAAAGGCACAGGTCCCGCCGGTCACGCCTGTGCCCTATTCGTCCCGGGTCTGCCTAGGATCGAAGGCGTCGCGCAGGGCATCGCCTATGAAGATCAGAAGCACCAGGGTGCCGACCAGCACCAGAAAGGTGGAGAGCGACAACCACCAGGCATCGATATTGGCCTTGCCCTGGGCCAGGAGTTCGCCCAGACTGGGTGTGGAGGGGGGGACGCCCAAACCCAGAAAATCGAGACTGGTCAGGGCAAAGATGGCGCCAGACATGCGGAAGGGCAGGAAGGTAATGACCGGCGTCATGCAGTTGGGCAGCAGGTGCCGGTACATGATGCTCAGGTTTCCGGCGCCCAGCGCCCTGGCCGCGCGCACATAGTCCAGATTGCGCCCCTTGAGGAACTCGGCCCGGACATAGTCCGAGAGCCCCATCCAGCCAAAGAGTGAGAGCAGGATCAAAAGGAGCAGCATGCTGGGCTTGAAGAGGGAGGCAAAGATGATGAGCAGATACAACTCCGGCATGGCGCTCCAGATCTCGATGAAACGCTGCAGCAAGAGATCGGTTTTACCCCCGAAATAGCCCTGCACCGCGCCGGCGACAATCCCCAGAAAGGTGCCCACCACGGTCAGGGCCAGGCCAAAGAGCACACTCAGACGAAAACCATAGATGAGGCGCGCCAGCACATCGCGGCCGCGGTCATCGGTACCCAGGTAATTGACCCGGGTGGGGGGCGAGGGCACCGGCTGGTTGATGTAGAAATTGATCGAGTTGTAACTGTGCGGGTTGACGGGAAAGATGACAAAATTGCCTTCTGCCCGCAGACGACCGAGAATATAGGGATCGCGATAGTCGGCGGCAGTGGCGAAGTCGCCGCCGAATTCCGTTTCCGCGTAGTCGTGCCAGATGGGAAAGTACCAGTGGCCCTGGTAGCGGATCACCAGAGGCCGGTCATTGCTCAGGAACTCGGCAAAAAGGCTCAGGCCAAAGAAGCAGAGAAAAATCCACAAGGACCAGTAGCCGCGGCGGTTCATGGCAAAACGGCGCCAGCGGCGACGAGACGGGGACTGGGATGCAGCGCTGGCCATCTCAGCCCTGGCTCTCGAAGCTGATGCGCGGATCCACCAGCACGTAGGACAGATCGGACAGGAGCCGCGATACCAGGCCCAGAAGGGTAAAGAAGTACAGGGTGCCCAGCACCACGGGATAGTCCCGGTTCACGACCGACTGGTAGGCCAGAAGGCCCATGCCGTCGAGCGAAAAAATGGTTTCAATCAGCAGGCTGCCGGTAAAAAAGGCGGTGATGAAGCTGCCTGGAAAGCCGGTGATGATGGGGATGATGGCGTTTCTGAACACGTGGCCGTAGAGCACCTGATGATCGCTCAGTCCCTTGGCTCTGGCCGTGATGACGTACTGCTTGCGGATGTCTTCCAGAAAGGAGTTTTTGGTGAGCAGGGTCATCAGCGCCAGACTGCCCACGGTGGATGACAGGACCGGCAGGACCATGTGCCAGAGGTAGTCCAGCACCTTGTGGCAGAGCGTCATCCCGGCCCAGTTGTCGGAGGTCAGGCCGCGAAGGGGAAAAAAACTCCAGAAACTGCCGCCGCCGAAGAGCACCAGCAGCACAATGCCCAGCACGAAACCCGGGATGGCGTAGCCGATCAGGAGCACCGTGGTCGTGGCCACGTCAAAGGTGCTGCCTGCCCGTACCGCCTTGGCAATGCCCAAGGGGATGCAGGTGGCGTACACGATGACAAAACTCCAGAGGCCAAGCGACATGGACACCGGCATCTTGGAGATGACCAGTTGCACCACACTCTGATGGTGGTAATAGGACTGGCCGAAGTCGAAGACCAGGTAGGAACGCATCATCCGGAAAAAACGGGTCATGGCCGGCTGGTCGAAACCGTAGAGCCTGTTCAACTGCTCCAGCCGCTCCGGATCCAGCCCTCGTTTGCCCTGATACAGAGCTCCGCCGCCCGTCTCGCCGCCCGCGCCATAACCGCTCATCTGCGCGACCATGCGTTCCACCGGCCCTCCAGGCACGAACTGGGTGATCGTAAAGGTGAGCAGCATGATCCCGAACACCGTCGGGATCATCAGCAGGAGGCGTTTGACGATATAGGCCAGCATGCAGGACAGGGCAAACGCGCCGTGAATCAGGAAATGCGGATGCCGCCGATCCGGTCGTTGTCCTGGGGCAAATCCCCGGCTTCCTCGCGCTGCCCGGGCGCCAGGTCCTCCACCTGCCGCACCCGCTCGCGCAGGTTATCGAGGCTCAGCGGCGGACGGACCGCATGGGCGCCGCGCAGCGACAGGCGAGGCGACTGGCGGGCCAGGGGGCGCTGCTGCCCCGCCTGCTGGGGGGCAATGGGCGGAGTGTTCGCGGGCAACACCCCATCCTGCCGGGGCGAGAGGCCGGAAAGTGCCGCGGAATCGGCTTCAGGCCTTTTCAGAAAGGCCAGCAGACCGTCCTGCAGCAGGGCCACGCTCACCAGTTCCCAGCCCTGCTGTCCAAGCTGGTTCAGATTGCGCTCCAACTCCTCGTCATCCACGTAGCGATTGCTTAAAAGACCATCCTTGGAAAACTCGAAGAGCACCGTTTTATATTCCCAAATCATCGTTTCCTTTCCTCTGGAGCTTATTCCACCTGCCGGCCATCCTCGAAACGCACGTCAATGCTCCGTCCGTCCGGATAGATGATGCGGCCTCTGCCATCGCACCTGCCCCGGCGAAAGCCGCCCCGGTACTCCCTGCCGTCCGGCTCGGTGAGCACCCCCTCGCCTTCCGGCAGGTCATGAGCGAATTCGCCTACATATTTCTTGCCGCCCGCATAGGTCAGCGTGCCCTGACCGGAGAACAGGCCCCGGTCGAATTCCCCCTCATACCGGCTGCCGTCCGAAAAACGGTAGCTGCCCCGGCCCTGAAAGCGGCCATGGGCGAACTGGCCTTCATAGCTGGATGCATCCGGGAAACGCATGCTGCCCTGGCCGGATTTGAGGTCATTGTCAAAATGGCCTTTATAGATCCGGCCATCGGCATGGCGCAACACGCCCTCACCGTGTTTTTTGCCCTGCCTGAAGCTGCCCTGATACTCGTCGCCCTGGCCGGAGTGCCACAGCCCCTGACCATCCATGAGACCGTTTTTGAAACTCCCCCTGTAGCTGCTGCCATCGGCAAAGGTATTGAAAGCCTCGCCGCTGAAAGGCCGGGTGGCCGCCCGATCCAGATACAGGACCCCATCCAGGGTGTAGAGCCGGCCGCCCTGCGGAGGCGAGCCGGCGGTCTTTTTCCGCGGTGCGGCCGTGCCTTTGCCGGCGCCGTCATCGCTGCGACTGCGGACGCTCATGTACGGCAGAGGGCTTGCCTGCTGCCGGGGACTCTCCCCAGCAGCGGCAGGCTCCTGAGCCGGAGATTCGACCCCAGCAGCAACCTCAGCCCGCTCTTCCTCAGCAGCCGGCGGCCCGGCGTCCACCGGCCGGTCGTCGGCAAAACGGCCCCGGTAGCGGCGACCGTCGGCATAGTCCAGGCGGCCCTTGCCGCTTCGCTTGCCGGCCAGCCATTGGCCCCGGTAGCGGGCGCCGTCCGCATAGTGCATTTCACCTTCGCCCTCGGGCAGACTGTGAACAAATTCGCCTTCATAGCGGCGGCCATCCGGCCAGGTTCCAGTCCCTGCGCCCTCAAGCCGGCCCCGGACAAAGCCGCCCCTCAGCACGGAACCGTCAGCCTGCCGCAGCACGCCGGCGCCCTCGGGCTGATCGGCTGCAAAGCCGCCTTCATAGCGGGAGCCGTCGAAGCCCTGCAGAAGGCCCTGCCCCTCACGGCGGCCGGCCACGAATCCACCCTCGTAGACCGAACCATCCAGATAACGCCTCAGGCCCCTGCCCTGGGGCTTCCCATTCAGGAAAGCGCCCTCGTAGGAGGAACCGTCCGCATACTGGAGCCGGCCGTGGCCGTCGATGAGGTTGTCGCGAAAATCGCCCACATACTCGCGGCCATCGGAGCAGAGCAGAATGCCCTTGCCGTGCAGGCGGCCCCGATCAAAAGTGCCCCGATAGACGCTGCCGTCACTGCGGGTCAGCGTGCCCTTGCCGTGGTAAACGCCATGGACAAAGTGACCCACATACACCGTGCCGCCGGGCAGGCTCAGGCGACCCTCGCCCCAGGGCAGGCCCTTTTTGAAGACGCCGGTATAGACCAGACCGTTCTTCCCGGTCAGCACGCCCCTGCCGTTCTGGCAGTTTCCCGCGGTACAGGCGGCCTGCGTGTCCACCGCCGGCAACAGTGGAGCACAGGCCAGCAACAGAGACAGGATAACCAAGCTTTGCCGCACGGTGCGCGCTTCCTCCAAAAAAGGGGCGGGATGAAAACGGGCCGGCGCAGGCGCCTCCCTGGCGCCTTTGCTGACAGGGGAGCGATTGTACCCGTTTCCCCGCGAAAATACCAGGAAAGATGCGGCTCGGCAGGCGGGTTCAGCGACCGCAGCCCGCATCGCGGCAGGGCTGGCAGCCCAGGTGCCGGCATCGGTCCGGCAGCCACTGTGGTGATCAAGGCTTGCGAAAAAATGCAATACAGGTGATAGTAGGCGCGAAAATCCGGACAGCCCCATCCTCTGCCCTGGTCGCGCAAGGCCGGGCAAGCGCTATCATCACATCATGCAGCAGGCACAGTCTTCAAAACCGCACGACGCCCTCGAGCTGAAGGGCAGCGCCCTTGCCGTGGTGGTTCTGCACCTGAAAAGCAGTGACCCCAGGGTGCTGTATCCCCAACTGGAAGAAGTAATTGACGAAGCCGGCTCCTTTTTGAGCAGGGCCCCCCTTCTCATTGATGTCGCCTCGCTGGACGATACCGCCCGCGAAGGGCTGGACTTTGCCTATCTGGCGCGGTATCTGCGCGGCGCGGGCGTCATGCCTGTGGGTGTGCAGGGGGCGCAGCCCGGCCTGCAAAACGCCATCGCCAATACGGGGCTTTTGTGGCTGCCAGGAAAGGGCAGCCAGTCGGCCGCGGCAGGCAATGCGCCGAAGCGGGAGGCAACTGAACCCATGACCAGGCCGGAGCCAAAGCCGGAGCCCAAACCGGAGCCCAAGCCGGAACGGAACAGCGCGGCGGCAAAAGCGGAAACCGGCAAGCGCCGTACCGCAGAGCCGGCAGCCGTGCCGCCTCTGGTCATCACCCGGCCGGTTCGGGCAGGCCAGCAGATCAACGCGGCCGAAGGCGATCTCATCGTGATGGGCCCGGTCAACACCGGCTCGGAACTCTTTGCCGCGGGCAATATCCACGTGTACGGCCCGCTGCGCGGCCGGGCTCTCGCCGGCGTGAACGGCGACACCAATGCCCGCATCTTTGCCCTGCAGGGCAACCCGGAACTGCTGGCCATTGCCGGCGAATACGTGGTCAACGAGGAACTCCCGCCCAGAGCGGTCAACCGGAGTTTTGCCGTGAGCTGGTCCCAGTCGGGCCTTCGTTTTCATATTCTGGGCTCCTTTGAGCCGTAATTCACCACTTACATTTCGAGCAGCACATGAGCGACACGAACACAGCAGGCGACGAGGGACGCAATCTGGCCACCGTGGTGGTGGTCACTTCCGGCAAGGGCGGAGTCGGCAAAACCACCACCAGCGCTGCCTTTGCCGCTGGCCTGGCCAAACGCGGCTATTCGACCGTGGTGGTCGATTTCGATGTCGGCCTGCGCAACCTGGATCTGATCATGGGCTGCGAGCGCCGGGTCGTCTATGACCTCCTGAACGTCATTCACGGCGAAGGCTCGCTCAACCAGGCGCTCATCAAGGACAAGCGGGAGGACAAGCTCTTCATCCTGCCCGCCTCGCAGACCAGAAACAAGGACGCCCTGTCCTTCGAGGGGGTGCGCAGCGTGATTGCCGAACTGCAGGAGCGCTTCGACTTCGTGGTCTGCGATTCTCCGGCCGGCATCGAAAAGGGCGCCATGGCCGCCATGTACTTTGCCGACGAGGCCCTGGTCGTCACCAATCCGGAAATCTCCTCGGTGCGGGATTCCGACCGCATCATCGGCATGCTGGACAGCAAAACCCGCAGGGCCGAGGAAGGGCTGGATCCCGTGGCCCGGCACCTGGTCATCACCCGCTACGATGCCCAGCGGGTCAGTCAGGGCGACATGCTGAGCGCCGCGGACATTCAGGAAGTCCTGTCCATCCCCTTTCTGGGCGTGGTGCCGGAATCCAAAGACGTGGTCATCGCCTCCAATGCGGGCATTCCCCTCACGCTCTGCGAACCGAATGACGCCGGCGAAGCCTATTTTGACATCGTTGACCGCTTCCTGGGAACGGACAAGCCCCAGCGCTTTCTGGACGCGCCCAAAAAAGGCTTTTTCGGCAGGCTGTTCGGCAAGGAGTGACCTATGGCACTGGATCTTTTTTCCTTCTTCCGTCAAAAAAAGCCGAGTTCCGCGGAGATCGCCAAGGAGCGCCTGCAGATCATCGTCGCTCACGGCGGCCGCACGGCCAGTTCTCCGGATTTCCTGACCAGGCTGGAAAAGGACATTCTGGAAGTGGTCCGGAAGTACATCAAAATCAGTGAAGACCAGATCAACGTCTCCCTGGACAAGGAGGATGACTGCGAAATGCTGGGCATCAATATTTCCCTGTCCGAGCGGGTGGAAGAGCCCAGCGACGAGCCGCCCCCGCACCGGGCGCCGGCCCCGCAGAAGCCCTACAAGTCCACCCAGGAGACGCCCTTTTAAGGCGCCTTCTCCCTTTTCTGCCGAAACGGCAGGAGCAAGCCATGCGATATATCAGCACCAGAGGCGGCATCGCCCCCCTGCCCTTTCAGGATGCGCTCATGATGGGCCTGGCCAGGGACGGTGGCCTGCTCGTGCCGGAACGGCTGCCCTCGGTCAGCGAGGCCACGCTTGAACAGTGGCAGCGCTTCAGCTACCAGCAACTCGCGCTGGAGCTGCTCTCCCTCTTCATTGACGACATCGGGCGACAGACGCTCAACGAGCTGATCGAAAGCGCCTACGCGCACTTCGACCACCCGCAGGTCACGCCCATGCGACGGCAGGGAGAGCTGTTCATCCTGGAGCTCTTTCACGGCCCGACCCTGGCCTTCAAGGACGTGGCCCTGCAGCTTCTGGGCAACCTCTTTACCCATGTGCTGGGCCAGCGCGGCGGCTGCATGAACATTCTGGGCGCGACCTCCGGCGACACCGGCAGCGCGGCCATTGCCGGCGTGCGCGGCAAGCCGGGCATCAACATCTTCATCCTGCACCCCCACGGCCGCACCAGCCCGCTGCAGGCCCTGCAGATGACCACGGTGCTGGACAAAAACGTGTTCAACATCGCGGTGCGCGGCTCATTCGACGACGCCCAGGCCATTGTCAAGACCCTGTTCAACGACCTCGCCTTCCGCGACCGCTATTGCCTGGGCGCGGTCAATTCCATCAACTGGGCGCGGATCCTGGCGCAGGTGGTGTACTACGTGTTCTCGTATCTCAAGCTGCGCGGGCTGGGGCACAGGAGCGTGGACTTTGCCGTGCCTACCGGCAATTTCGGGGACATCTTCGCCGGCTTTGTGGCGAAAAACCTGCTGCCCAGGGGCTGCATCCAGCGTCTGATCCTGGCGACCAACGCCAACGACATCCTGACCCGCTTTGTCAAGCGCGGCGACTATTCCCGCAGCCAGGTCATCCCGACCAGCAGCCCGTCCATGGATATCCAGATCGCCTCCAACTTCGAGCGCTATCTGTACTATCTGCACGACGGCGACAGCGCGGCGCTCAGGGCCGACATGGAGCAATTCGCGCAAAGCGGCTGTCTCGACCTCTCGCGCTTCAGGGCGCGTACGGCCGAAGATTTCCGTTCCCACTCGGTTTCTGAAGACGAGACCATTGCCACCATTTCCGAGTTTTACCAAAAACACGCTTATCTGCTCGATCCCCACACGGCGGTCGGCGTCAGGGCGGCCATGGCCTGCCGGGAGGAGCGACCCGTGATCTGCCTGGCCACAGCCCATCCGGCCAAGTTCGTCGCTTCGGTGCAAAAGGCCATCGGCCGGGAAGCGCCCATGCCGCCCCAGCTTGCCGAACTGGCCCACAGGGAAAGTCGCTGTGAGGTTCTGGACGCGGATGTGGAGGCGGTGCGGAACTTTGTCGTGGCCCATGCCCTGCAAAAACCCGGATCATGACCACGACCGGGCAGAAGGACACACATGCGTTCCGACAGGAGGTCGAGGAATGCGCCGCCTTTCTGGCAGCGCGTCTGAGGGCAACACCGGAAATCCTCATCCAACTGGGCACCGGCCTGGGCGAACTGGCCGGTGCGCTGGCCGAGCCGCAGCGCTTTCCCTACGCAGAACTCCCGCATTTTCCCAAAACCACGGCGCCCAGCCATTGCGGCCAGCTTTGGCTGGGCAGGCTTGCCGGCAGGAATCTGGCCATCTTGCAGGGCCGCTTCCACTTTTATGAAGGCCACAGCGCCCAAAGGGTGGGCTTTCCCATCCGGGTCCTGTCCCGGCTGGGCGCCCGCATGGCGCTCATCGCCAATGCGAGCGGCGGGCTGAACCCGGCCTTTCGTCCGGGCGACATCATGCTGGCCAATGACCACATCAATCTCCTGCCCGACAATCCGCTGCGCGGCCCCAACCAGGACCAGTGGGGGCCGCGTTTTCCCGACTGCTCCGCGCCCTACGACGCCGGACTGCGTCAGGGGCTCATGGCGAGCGCCGCAGCGCTGCAGCTCCCGGGTCTGCGCAGCGGCGTGTACGTCTGTGTGCCCGGCCCCAGCCTGGAGACCCCGGCTGAAACCCACTATTTCAGGCAGATCGGCGGCGATGCCATTGGCATGTCCTCTGTCCCCGAAGTGCTGACCGCCCTGCACGCCGGCATGCGTGTCGCCATGCTCTCCGTGATCGCCAACGTCAACGATTCGGACGCCTTTACGCCCATTCGCATCGAAGACATCGTGGCCGCGGCCCAGGCCGCCGAGCCACGACTGCGGGCGCTTATCCACCACTTCATTGCCGCCTCATGACCCAGCCCCTTCTGCTCAGCGGCCGGTACCTGCTCACACTGGACGCCGCCCATCCCTGCATCGAAGACGGAGCCCTGCTCGCCAGAGACGGCCGCATTGCCGCCATAGGCACCCGCGCCGAACTGGCAGCCCGCCATCCCGGAGTGCGGGCCCTGCACACGCCCCATGGTCTCATCATGCCGGGGCTTGTCAACACGCATACCCATGCGGCCATGGCCCTGTTCCGCGGCCTGGCCGACGATCTACCCCTCATGGAGTGGCTGCAGGACTACATCTTTCCGGTGGAGGCCACGCTCACCGCCGATATGGTGCGGGTGGGCGCCCTGCTCTCCTGCTGCGAAATGATCCGCTCCGGCACCACCAGCTTCTGCGACATGTACCTCTTTGCAGAAGCCGTGGCGCAGGCCACGGAGCAAAGCGGCATGCGCGCCTGGCTGGGCGAGGCTGTTTACGATTTTCCATCGCCCTGTTATGGCGAGCCTGCAAACGGTGTCCGGCTCACCCGCGACCTCATTGCCCGATTCCGACAGCACCCGCTGATTCATGCTATCTCCGTGGCCCACGCCGTCTATACCTGCTCACCGGATCTCCTGGTGCAAATGGCAGAGCTGGCCCGGCAGGAAGATGTCCTGCTGGCCCTGCATCTTGCGGAAAATGCGGAAGAAGACCAGAGCTGCCGCGAGCGTTACGGCAGCAGCCCGGTTCAGCATCTGGAGCGGCTGGGCATTCTGGGGCCGAAGCTTTTGGCCGCCCACTGCGTCACGCCAGACGCGGCGGACACTCAGTTGCTGGCCAGACGCGGGGTCAAGGTAGCGCACTGCCCGCAATCCAACATGAAGCTGGGTTCCGGCATCGCCCCGATTGACAGCTTCCTGCAGGCCGGCATCTGCGTGAGCCTGGGTACGGATGGCAGCGCCTCCAACAACACGGTGGACATGTTCGCCGAGATGAATGTCATGGCAAAGATCCACAAGGCCAGGCGCTGCGATCCGCTCCAGGTCACAGCCGAAGAAAGCCTGCACGCGGCCACGCTGGGGGGCGCCAGGGCCCTGGGCGCCGAAGCGCATATCGGCAGTCTGCAGAAGGGCAAGGCGGCGGACTGCATTGTGGTGGACATGGATCAGCCGCATCTGACCCCGCTCTATAACCCGGTGTCGCAGCTCGTGTATGCGGCCAGGGGCAGCGATGTGCTGCACAGCATGGTGAACGGCCGCCTTCTCATGCAGGACCGCAAAGTGCTGAGCCTGGACGAGGCCGGCATCATGGCAGAGGCACGGGCACTGGCCGGGCACTTTGCCCGGGTGGCGAAAAAACGGCAAGCCTGAGTCTCCCCTGGCCTGAAAACAGGGCCAACGGAGATGCCCACGGCTGGAGGAGGAAAATATTCACCCAATTACTTGAATACAAGATTGTGATTCTATAAAATAGAAACAAGTTTAGTAAATAACCCTGTATCACAGGGTGTGGATATGGTTGCGTGATCGCAGATGTTGGCCATCTGAAAACCACCAATTTTCTGCTCCCGTCAATCGCTGGCAGAGTACGCCTCTCATGAGCATGGCTTCTGCCATTGTCTGGGATAGGTGCTTGACGGCATCTCAGCAGGGTGTGGCATTAGTCACACCCTTTTTGAATCTAACCAATGGAGAATCAGCATGAAGAGTTCAATTAAAATGACTCTATTCGTCATTCCATTTTTTATTGTCTGCTCTTGTGCAAGTAAGCACTCGATTGTCGAATATGACAATAACGTTTTTGAGATTGTTTACAGTTCTGAAGGAGAAAGCTGGCAAACTATAGCAGGGAAAATGGAGCTAATGGCTGCTTATGTTGCAGAAAGAAAAGGGTGCGAATGGTTTGGTAAATACACTGGTATAAGCAATGCTCAACGTTCAGAATTTTCCATGGGGATATTAAGCCCAAGACAAACAAATGCTATAATGTATAAATGTTCTTCAAATGTAGATGATATCTATCTTACCGAGACAAATATGAACACAAAACAGGTAATACAAATACAAGAAAGTCGTTATGGATCATTGAGAAATATAGTAAATAAATAATAAAATATAGTCTATTTTCTATTTGTATTTATTATTTTTTAATTATTTATCACTGATCATTATAAATTTTCAATAAACATCTTGATGATACAACAGATTCCCTCCATCCTCGTTTCTTGATGAGTACCGTGTCCGGTTGAAATTCTGCAAGGACATAGCGCTCCTCAGGGCACGAAACGAAACAGTGGAGTACCATCTTGCCCATTGCCTAGATATACGGGATGCTGCGCAGCTTTTTTTCTGGGAATCAAGAAAGAGAGCAGCGCTCCATCATCTACATTGTCGGATTCAATTTGGGGTACTGTTGCGGGCCTTATTTGGTTTTGGCGCCCCCAGGGGCTGGGCCGATGCTGGAGCCGGGCTGATTTTGCCCGAATTGGCCACCTGAACCTGCTCATCTTGACTTTGTAGCGGCCGAGCGAGGCTGATACCCCAAATTTTGTCATGATTGTCATTTTGAGCTGGAGCAACTGACACGCTTGCACAACCGGTTGCCTTTGCGTCCCCTTCAGGAAAAACCAAGGTTCTTCAAGGGAAAGCCAAGGCTTTTTTACCAAGCTGGCAGGCTCTTCTGCAAGTCAACATCCTAATTTTTCTCGGTCAGATCGGTACGGATGAACAGCGCAACAGGGCAACAGATAAGCGACGCATTCAGCTGGGGAAACCTTATTCCCAATTTTCCCGCGCTGGCGGACTGGCGTTCGTCCGCGGACGGCCTGACGGCAGCCTTTGTGCTGTTTATTTTGGTGATTTTTGCCTACTTCCTAGTCTTGGCGGGCATTAAGTGGCTCGCGGCCCGCCGGCACATCCGTTTTTATGAGAAGCTTTTACAAGACATAAACGCAAATAATCTGGTGCAAAATCGGGAAGAGTTAAAACAACGCGCCAAGAAGATGGAGGCATACGCCGGGCTATGGCAGGAATTTGACGAAACCCTGGTCTGCTACGAGGTTCCGGGTGGGAGCCGCCGTTTGTGCAACACATATGACGCCGAACAGTTCTTCAATGCGGCCACTCTGTCCCACGGCCTGAGCGGTAACCGGTTGTTGGCGGCAGTTCCGGCCTTCCTGACCGCCGTTGGCGTTATCGGCACCTTTGTTGGCCTCACTTTGGGCATGGAAGCACTCAAACTCAATCAGAGCACGGGCAATTCCGCCGAACTGAGCCAGGGCATCCGCGACATGATCAGCGGCGCGGCCATGGCCTTTTTGACCTCGGTTTGGGGGGTCATCTCCAGCCTGCTCTTCAACTTTATTGAAAAGCTGATGGAACGCAGCGTAATACGCCTCATCACCCGCCTGCAAAACCGCATCGATTTCCTCTTTCCCCGCTTCAGCCCGGACGAATGCCTGATCAAAATCGCCGAGTCCAATGCCGTGTCCCAGCAAACCCTGCAAGGTTTGGCAGAACAGATCGGCAACCGGTTTCAGGAAACCCTGAACAACATCATGGGTCCGACCATGAACGCCCTGACAAGTGAAATGGGGTCGCTGATTGCCGGACAATCCGAGCAGTCAAAGCAAATTCATGAAAATCTTGCCGGTTTGCTTCAACAATTTTCCGAAGCAGCCAGCGGCAGTGCAGCAGCAGGTCAAGGGCTGCAACAATCCAGTGAGCAAATGCAGGCTGCCTCCACCGAACTCGGAAAAATGGCAAGGGCCATGCAAAACGCAATGGAGACACTGGAAACCAGTGTGGGCAGTGCCGCCGCTCAAACGGCGGATGTGGCCGTAAAAAATCATGAAGCCAGCGAAAATCTGCAATCTTATCTCAACAGTTACCAGCAATTGGCCGGACAATTTGATACGATAGCCGCGAATCTGGATGCAGCCACAACACGGGCCAATAGCTTTATTGCCACGGTAGCCCCCTTGGTGGACAAATCAGAACAGATGAACCGACAGCTGGCCGATTTGCTGCTAAAATTCGGCTCCGTTGCCGTGCCCTTGGATTCTGCCGGCAAGAACTTGGCTGCGTCAAGCAGGCAAATGCTGGACGGCGCTACACAGCTGGGGCAAATGTCTGCTGCCCTGCAAACGGCAACCGACAAACTTTCGGGCGATATTGGCCGAGCCGCCGACATCACCGCAGGTGTTTCTGAACAAAACTCTCGTACCAGCAATACGTTGAAGGAGTCGCTTGCCAGTTACCAAAACCTGACCAAGGAGATAGAGCCAGTGTTCGCCACGCTGAAGGAAGCGACCGAACACGCAGAACGCGGATTAACCAGTGTCCGCGACAATCTTCAGCAATGCGGCGACACCATCAAGCGTAACGTTGCCGACCTTGACATTCAGCTCCGGAAAACACTAGAAGCTCACATTCAAACGGTGGACGAGCAGGTTGGCAGACTGCTTACAGGGTATGCCGAGCAAGTGCAAAATCAGACAAGCGCGCGCCTGGAGCAGTGGAACCAGCAAACAGCCAATTATACCGATTCGATGACAAGAGCGGTCCAGGCATTGAACGGCGTCGTTGACGAGATCGAAGGCAAGGTGGGAGCACGCGCATGAGCGACAAGATCTTCGCCCGGCGGCACACCGCAGCAGAAGACGATAACCCCTACTGGATTTCCTTTTCGGATATCATGTCCGGTCTGCTGATCATTTTTGTACTGGCCTCGCTGGCCTTGATTCTGGAACTCAGGGACAAAGTGGACAAGGTGACGGTGGAACTGGCCATGGCTGAACAGGTACGCCGCGATATTCTGGAGGAAATTCAGGAGACTCTGAAGATAAAAAACATTGAGGTGGAAATCAGCGACAACCATACCGTTCTGCGCATCCCCGACAGTACGCTGACCTTTGCCACCAACCGCCACAGCATTCCGCTGGACGAAGCCATGCGCACAACGGTGCTGGAAATTGGCTTGGTGCTGTATGAGGCAATCAGCAAGGAGGAGCGCTGGCGTTACCTGGACACGATTTTTGTTGAGGGCCATACCGATCGGCGGCCTTCGTACCGGGACGCCATGGGCAACTGGGGACTTTCCACGTACAGGGCCATCTCCGTCTGGAACTATTGGAACGAAAATTTGCCGGAGTCCAAGCGCCTGAATGAACGCAAGAACCACAACGGCGCGCCTCTTTTTTCCGTGAGCGGCTACGGCGAAACCCGACCCGTGCAGGTGGTGCAGGAAACCGAAACGGACTGGCAAAAAAACCGGCGCATTGACATCCGTTTTACTGTGCGCCAACCTGCGCTGGAAGAGTTCAAAAACCTCAAGGATCTGCGGAAAATGCTGGAGGACAGGCCGTGAGCCCTTTACCCAAACTGACCTTTCAGCTCCGTAAATGGAGAACAAACGATTTCAAGCCTTTTGCGAACAGCGCAAAAAAATTAAAAAAGCTCGCAGGCAGGGCCGGACAAGGCACTGACGCCTTTGAAAAAGCCAGGAATGAACTTTTGCGCCTTGCCCAAAATGGGCAGGCGAACAGGATTCCGGCGGCAATACAAAGGCCTGTTGACGTGCGGGCCTTGTCCTTTCTGTTTGGTGATGAAAGTTTCCGGGCCAACACGCAAATAACCAAAGATATGCTGGACAGTCTGCATAAGCCCAGGACCCCGCTGGGACTGCTCAACCTCATGCAGTTGCTGGGCGTATTTTTCCGTTTTTTTGACCAGCTTGCAGACGGCGGCCAGAACGTGTTTGGGTATTTTTGTGCCTTGCTGAAAAAAGAACTGGCGATGCGGGCACGGGGACGAGCCAAGCAGCACAGTGATCTGGCCATTCTCTACCATAACCGCTGGCTTTTCTCCCTAGACGGGCCAGCGATGCTCGTTGGCAAAGTCCTGCAAAATAATCTGGAACTTGAACCGGCCTTTGCCCGCTTTGCTTTGCAACACTACCGTCACGATGCCCGCTTCCACATGGTCTGCCGTTTTCGCTATTATCTGAAACAACTGCGGCAACTGCCGGTTGGAGCCGATGGTCCGGTATTGGTGGAAGTCTGCAAAGAAGAAGTGTATGACGCGCCTGCAGGTGGCGACCGCCTGCTTGGCCATAAAATCCTTGAGATTCTCATTGACCGGGCTTCTCCTGATACAATCAGCGACGCATGGCGCGGAGTTATTCTGACCATTGCAGGAGATCCCAGGGTTGCCGAGAGCAGTAATCACTTTGTCAAATGGTGGTTTAAGCTGGGCAGGAAACGGCAAAACAAGGTGAGAGCCTGGCTGTCAGGCTTTGACCTCCGTTTGTTCCTCGAAGCGCTCGAAGATTACGGGGACAGTCAGGCCCAGGAAGATTTGCAGCGCATGTTTCCTGCCCGCAAAGCCTTTCTCGAAGGATTGCTCAAACAAAAGCTCATCCAGCACGCCCGACTTTTTGTCAGCCGTGGCGCGGAGGCTTATCTGCACCAACACTACGGTGATAACGAGTTGCCGGAGTATGCTCAGGTACAGGATCCCTATCGTTCCATGATTTACCTGCAAATAGGGCACTGCCACATGATAGAGGGAAGTCACAGTTTCAGGCTTCGGCTGTATCCAAAACTGCCTCCTGAAAACGCCATTACCCAATATGCACGGAAACGTTTTACCCCGGACAGCTTGGGCAAAGGACTGCAAATGCTGTACCACAAAACATACGGAGACAACGCAAGGTCTCTGAGTGTCGTCCACCATCCCAATCGGCGCTGGCTTGCAGAGGCCATACAATTTCTGCGACAGGAAGGCATCCAGCTTGATGTGGAACAGCTGCTGGAACCAGGAGCTTACCAGCAATTCAAACGACAATATAGCATTTTTTGATTACATCATGCCCATTAGAAATATCATTCAAAAAATACTGACGGGCAAAGACGAAACCCGCTTCGGCATAATCGCCGACAGTGAGGGTCTGAATTTTACCCTGCCCCAGAACCACTTGGCACAATGCCGCGCAAACAGGGCTGGCAAGTGGGCAATGCTGCAATACGTCACGTTAAAAATGCTGGAGGAGCAGGGCTATGCCGAACAGATTGTCGACGGCTACCTCATTCCTTCCGAGCCTGCGGTTGCCGTGGATGAGGAGGCAAAGAAGATACTGGAATTTCCCCCACCCTTTCCCGGAAGCTACTGCGTCAATATCACTGGTGAAACCTTCCGCAACACCTTTGCCGTGCAAATTATTCCAGTCAGGGAGGACGGCAGTGAATTGCCCGATTATGAACTGAAAGGCCCCTGTCTGCGCATCAGTTCCCAGGAAATATACCTGCTGAGCCAGGCCGAGTGGCTGGCCTTTGCAGCCCTGCGCACACACCAGCAACGTGCGGCGGATGAAAAAAACGAATGGCGCAACCTGCAACTGGTTGGCAGCTTGCAGGCCGCAAAAAAACTGGGCATGAAGATTGACTTGGCCCATTTTGACGAGCTGCATGTGCAAGAACCGGAAAGCGTGGGCGTAAATGCGGTCTTGCAGGCGGACGGCAGCCTGCACTTGACACCCACTTTTGCCACCGGGCTTGACCCGGAGGAAATTCGCAAACGGCTGGGCCAGTTGCAATCGCCCGGCAAGACGATGCAGGATTTCGCCGTTATCCGTGTCCAGCAGCAGATTGTGGTGCTAGACGAAAAGCGACTGGAAGCGGCCCACGAAATCCTGACCAACCGCACTATCCCCAAGGAGCAGGTCAAGAAATTTCTGGAAACACCATCTGCCTTTCTGGATGCCAGTCTGGTTGACCTAGACACTGGCTTTTCCCTGCGGGTGCATGGCGCGACCGTGTTTCGGCCCGCCTATTTTGGAGCAACCGATGAATCTGGCATTGACTGGTTTGAACAGGCTGCACAGGGCCGGATTTATCCGCCCAACGAGCTGGAAAAACTGGTGACCTGCGAAGAGCTCCCCCAACTGCGCAAACAGCTTGAAGAAACCTTCAAGGCCGGGGCCACACTGCTCCTCTGGGCAAACAAGACCATTGACGTTGCCGATACCGTAGCGGTTGAATGCGTCATCAAGAGGATTGAAAAAAAATGCGCGGGCGAGGCGAAACCAAGGCAAGGTGCAGGCGAAAAACAACCGGGACCCGGCAAGGACGGTGAAGGGAACGAGTCTGTTGTTGTGGATATTACCCTAAACGACTTTGAGGCTGACGAAATTCCGGCTTTCATACGAAACGCAGCTTACAAGGGTGCGATTGACTATGCCCCGCTGAAGCGCCGCCCCTTTCCGCATCAGGACGAAGGCATTCGCTGGATTTTGGGCCTTGCGGAACGCAGTTTCCCGGCGCAGGCGGAACAGGAAAGCCACGGCGCTTTGCTGGCCGACGACATGGGCTTGGGCAAAACCTACATGTCCTTGGTCGCGGTTGCGGAATACTACCGCCTATGCCGGGAAAAGCAGGTAGTGGAACGCCCAGTGCTGGTCGTGGTGCCGCTCACCCTGCTGGAAAACTGGCAAGAGGAAATTGCCCAGACCTTCCACGAAAGTCCCTTTGCCGATGCCGTGCTTTTGCAGGCGGATGCGGATTTGAGCAAGTTCCGCATTCAGGGCGGAGGCGTGGAAACCAGGCAGGATGCGGGCAAGCGGCATACGTCCATAATCGAAATGCCCTTTCCCATGGAACTCTCCCCAACCACATTGGAAGACGCCATCCGCTATTCCCTCAAAACCGGCAAAAATTTTGGTCAAGAACGTCTGGATTTGCCAAAGCGTCTGGTACTGACCACCTACCAGACTTTGCGGGACTATCAGTTTTCTCTGTGCCGTGTTGACTGGTCGTTTGTTATCTTTGACGAGGCACAGCACATCAAAAATCCGAACACCCTGGCAACCCGTGCGGCCAAGGGACTGAAGGCACAATTCAAATTGCTGGCAACTGGCACGCCTGTGGAAAACAGCCTACGCGATTTCTGGTGCCTCATGGACACCGCCAAACCGAATCTTTTAGGAGCCTACCAAAATTTCCGGCAGGAATACATCGCCCCTATCACCCAGGCAGGACCGGATGAAGTTGCCGGGGTGCGACAGGCTATGGGCCTGAAACTGCGGCGCAAGGTGGGTGCGCTCATGCTGCGGCGGCTCAAGGAAGAGCAACTGCAAGGATTACCGCAAAAGCATATTTTTGCGGGCACTGAAGAGGTGGAAGAACTCGGTGGCCAGTACGATCCCAATCTCGCCCGAGAAATGTTGGGTGAACAGCGGCAGCGCTACGACACGGCCATTGACACAGTGGTGGAACTGCAGCAACAGGGCAGCAGAAACAACCCTGTGCTGGCCGGTCTGCATCAGCTGCGGGACATCTCGCTGCATCCACGTCTGTCAAACAACGGCCTCTTACCCACGCCCAAAAATTCCAACGAAGCCCGTGACAACATGGCGCTTTCCGGCAAGCTGGCTGTGCTTTTGGACCTGCTGAATCAAATCAAAAAGCGAAACGAAAAAGCGCTGCTCTTTCTCATCAACAAGCGGCTGCAAAGTTTTCTCAAAATCGCACTGGGTCGCATCTACGGCATCAATGTGGAAATCATCAATGGCGACACGCCGGCGCTTGCCAGAGCAGCCCAGAATGCCGAGCGCACGCGGAAAGGCATTATTGATGCCTTTTCGGCTGAACCGGGCTTTGGGGTCATCATCATGTCGCCCATTGCCGCCGGCACAGGTCTGACCGTGGTTGCGGCCAACAACGTAATTCATCTGGAGCGACACTGGAACCCGGCCAAGGAAAACCAGGCCACAGACCGGGTGTACCGCATCGGCCAGACTCGCAATGTCAACATTTACCTGCCCGTACTTACCCACCCGGACAAGCCGTCTTTTGACGTGAACCTGCACCGGCTCCTGGCAAAAAAAGTGACGCTCAAGGACGCGGTGGTCACGCCGGAAGAGGTAACACCCGAAGAGATGGGTCGCGCCAACTTCCCCGGGGCGGGCAATCAGGAAGATTCAACGCGACCCTTGCGGGGCAGTGATTTGGAACGGCTGTCGCCAAGGGAATTTGAGGCTCTCTGTGCGGAAATTTATGGGGCCAGCTTGCAGGGCACGGCATTGTTAACGGCCAACCACGACTTTGGCGCGGATGTGGTGGTTTTTGATAAAAACGGCAACGCCCTGATTCAGTGCAAACATCAACAGAACGCGGCTAGGCCCTGTGACCGCCGTACAGCCCTACAAGAAATTTACAGCGCGAAGCCCAAGTATGAAGAAAGAACCGGAAAAACTTTTGCCACTCTGATTGTGGCCACCAACGCCTGCTGTTTCTCCAGACGAGTCATACAGGAAACACAGCCCTACGGGGTCAGGCTGGCTACTCAAAAAGATATGGACGAGTTGCTGCAACAGTATCCTGTTTGCCGCCGGAGAATCCAACAACGCCTGCTGGCCGAACGCTTCTAAACAGCTCGTTGAAAAAATCGCAACAATGTGCATTGCGAGTAAAAACTTCGTAACGCAGAGGAGTAACTCACTTATTCTGCATTACTTGGAATTTGAAATTCCTGTAGCTTGGGAACTGAAATATAGTTTTTCAGCGGGTTGCTAAACGCCAACCTGCCCGCGTACCAGGCGAGGCCGGCATCATGGCACGGGCCGGGCACTTTGCCCGGGTGGCGAAAAAATGGCAAGCCTGGGTCTCCCCTGATCTGGAAACAGGGCCGCTATCAGCCGATTCTCCAGATCATACAGATAGTACGTGGTCTTCGTGCCTACGCTCTTCCGAACCCGCCAGTTCTGGCTGTCATAGCCGTAGCCGGCTACCACGTGCCCGTTCCGCCGGACTGTTTTCAGACGACCCAGCCGCATCCCAGCCGAAGCTGCGTACCCCGTCAGAGAGCAGGCGCAGGCTGCGTCATAAGTATAGCCCGCTCCTCCGCGTACCGCCAGTTGATTGTTGACCCCATCGATGCTGTAGCTCTCGCTGCCCGATTCCACAGCAGGCACGCTCGGCCCCCTAGCCCCCGCCGCCTGGCCGGGCCCGTTGCGGCTGGAGTCGACAACAGGCCTGCGCACCTCTTTTAACAGGCCGCATTCGCCCCGGCAGAGTAGTGCCAACGAGAACGGCAGTGGCCTTTTGCGACAGTATGTTCCAAGGGGCATCAGCTTGCACGAGATCACGGGAGCACTGCCCAGAAACATCGCAGAACGGCTGAATGACCGACCTCGCAACCGGTCAAGCTACCAGAGTCCCGCTGCAGTTTTTAACCAGGCCCGCACGGCTGCACTTGGCTGTTGCATTCATCCCCCAAAAAACGGATCTTGTTGCGGCGAGCGTTTTTCAAAGGAGCGCATCGGGCTGCCCGCGTTTCCCCAGCCTGATTTCAGCCGGCCTGCGTCTGGGCCGGAGCAGGGGCGCCTGGCGGGTTCGTTGGCGCTGGTCTGGGTGGCGCTGCCGGCGCAGTTTTGGGTGGAGCCGGGTTCGTTGGCGCTGGCCTGGCTGGTGCTGCCGGCACGGCTTTGGGTGGAGCCGGGTTCGTTGGCGCTGGCCTGGGTGGTGCTGCCGGCACGGTTTTGGGTGGAGCCGGCTTCGGCGGCGCCGCCTTGGCCGGGGCGCTGGCCTGCGTTTTGGCCGACGATTCAAGGGCAGGCGGCGCGGCCGCGGTGGCAGCCTTCTTCTCCACCGTTTTTTCCACCTGCGCTGCTGGCTTTATGCCCAGGCAGGCGTCCAGACTGCCACTCTGCCAGAGCCAGTAACCCGCGCCCAAAAGCAGGGTCAGCAGCAGGCAGAGCCACAGGCAGCCACTGTTGCCCCTCTCGTCGCGGAAAGGATCGAGCATCGCCTGGCGCTCGATGTTGGGAGGCGGTACGGCCATGGCGGTGAGCGCACGGCCCATCTTGATGTTGATGGGCAAAAGGCTGTTCACCGCCCAGCCGGAGGCCTCCAGCACCGGACCCAGCGTGCGCTTTCGGAACTTGAGCCAGGCCATGAAGACGGATGGCCCGGAAATGACGAGGAAGATGCCCAGGAGCAGGAGCGGGAACTGCCACCAGCGCAGGGCAAACAGGGCCTGCGCAATGCTGCCCGCTGCCGTGCCGAGTGCGCCCAGGGCGATGCCCACGGCTGCGAAGATGCCCACATTCCTGCCCATGTCAAAGGGCTGTCCGCCGGGCTTGGGCATGGCGGCCGTCGTCACCGCGCTTTGGGTCGATTTCAGCCCTTCCTGATCCTTGTTGGCGGCGAATTTTTCCACTTGCGCGCCAATGAACCGGCTGACGCGCTTGTAGGGCGCCCAGACGGCCTGCCGGAAACTGATGGGGTTGCGCACGATTTTAACCAGGGTGGCGTCCCAGTCCCCGCCCGTGTTGTCGACAAAGACACCGTTGCGGCCCTCTACAAGGACATCGTCGTCGCCTGCGGTCATGGCCGCCATGATGGTGCGCCTGCCGGGCGCCGCGGCTACATCCCGGCGGGTGCATTCGCAATACAGAAGACACATCTGACTCATGGCCGCAAGCTTGCTGTGCGCCTCGACGGCTTCAACCGGCACGCAGAGCTGGCAGGAGCGGCCGTCCAGATACAGGGTGCCGGCGCGAAAGAGCAGATTGGGGCGCAGGGCGTAGAAATCGTGGAAGGACACGAAATTCATGAGCAGGCGGTGCAGATGCAGGAAGTACAGCACCAGCCGCTCCAGATCGGCAATGGCTGCGATGGCGGCGCTGCTGCCCAGATCCTGCTCGCACCGGGACAGAAAGCGCTCCCGGACCTCCTGGGCCAGCAGACGCTGCACGCCCTGCTCGCCCAGGGCGTCGATGGCTGCGGCCGGGTTGACCGGCGGGGCAAAGGCTCCGTCCTCGCAGACCTGCACTTCCGGGCGGGCGGCCAGGGCAGCGCCGTAGGGCGCGAATGCCGCCTGCACGGCTTTCCAGGCGCTTTCCGACAGTTCGCCGGCATCCTGCAGCAGTGGGGCCACGAGCCTGGCGAAACGCTGCACCCGCTCGCGCCAGATGGGGTTGAGCCCCGTTTTCAGAGGCAGGGCGGCCTCCGGGGCGACTCTGGCAAGGGGCAGTGCGGCCAGGACTTCCGCGTCAATGTCCAGGCGCTCCGCCGGGTTGATGGCCGCATGCAGGCGCTCTTCCGCATTCAGGGGCGTTTCGGCCCGGGGTGCGAAGGCCGCCAGGCTGCAGCGGAGAAAAAAGTCGTCCACCTTGGGCCGGATTTCCTCCAGGAGCGCCCAGGCCGCATCTGTTTCGGGCACCGGATGCGGCGCGGCGTCCACAACCTCCCGGCGCCAGTGCTGCCAGTTTTCCAGCTCCTGCACCAGGGCCTCGGCCAGCGGCCGGTTCAGACCGGCTGCGCCGCTGGCATCCCTGGCGCCGCCCACAATGGCCAGGCCTGCGCTCACAAAGGCCCGCACCGCATCGTCCAGCTCAGGCACAGGCGGAAAAACGCCGTCGCCATTGCAGGACTGGCCGGCCGCATCTGTCATGGCCTGGGCCACATCCTCCTGGGAGAGCTCCTCGTCATCCGGCCGGCCCAGTTGGGTGAGCACGGTGCGGGCCGTGGCCAGCAGTTGCCTACCGGCCTCGCTGCCGGTATCGATGGCGGCCAGAGGCATGGCGCTGGACTGGCTGCCGGGGTCGGCCGTGTCTTTGAGGCGGGAGGCCAGCCATTCCACGGCATCCAGCACTTCGGGCATGCGAATGCGGCCGTCGCCGTTGCTGTCCAGCAGACGCATGGTGCGCTGGTCGAACTCGACGCCTGTGGCCGGGCAACTGAGGGCACCCCAGAGTTTGGGGTCGAGTTCGCGCAGCCGGCGCAGTTCGGCCATGGTGCTCAGGGTCGCCTGATCGGTGCCGCCCATGCGGCGGCAATGCCAGGTAAAATTATGTGCTTTGTCCGACATGACAGTGCCTTTTGGAGAATGGATTGCAGTGCTCAACGGGCGGGAGCGGGGCTGCCTCATGAAGGGGCGCTTGCTGTGGCCAGTCTGACCGGGCCCCACTTACGCGGGGCATATATACGGCAAAATGAAAAAATGGAAACAGCTTTCAGCGGGCAAGGGCTGAGCTCCGGATCAGCGCGCTGCGGCCCGGGCCTGCCGCTCCACTTCATCCACCAGGGTCTTCGTGGCCGCATCGTCCGGCAGGGAGGCGTCCAGGGGAAGAAAACGCTGGCTGAAACCGGAAACCGCCCTGCCCTCCGGCACAAGCGCCCCCCCGGCCTGGTGCCGCCAGCGGCCCGGGCCCTGCCAGTCGATGTGCAGAAGGCCCAGGTATTTGCCCCGGGTCGAAGTCTGGCTGATGAGCGCATGGCCCACCTGGGTCGGGGGCAGATTGCCCATCGTGTAGCCGGCCTGAAAGATGAGATCCAGACCCGGACAGGCGGTGGCGATCTTCTTGTTTTCGGTGAAGGGCTGGTTTGAAAGCAGAACCAGGAGATGGGCCTCTGGCCGGAGTTTTTGCACCAACTGCGGCAAGACCTCCTGCCAGGGCCGGAGCCGGCATCCTGACGGAACCCTGGCCTGCGGATCGGTCAGCGCCAGTACCGTTACCCTGAGCTGCCCCGCCTGCACCGTGGTGAATGCCGGAAAGAGCAGCGCTCCGCTCTGGCTGTCCACCAGATTGGCGGAGAGCCAGGTAAAGCCGTCGCCCGCGATGGCCCGCAGGAATCCCGGCCCGGCAGCCAGATCGTTTGCGGCAATGCCGGCAATGCCCAGGCCCATCTGCCGGTTTGCGGCCACCACGCCCCGTGCCCGGATGCGCGCGGCCAGGGCCTGCCCCGCTTCGGCCGGCAGTTCCGGCTTTCTGAAGGCCAGATTGCCGGCATCCAGGGCCAGCAGCGGGCTGCCCCCGTTCTGTGTGCGGAGCGCCTGCAGGCGGGCGGCCTTGCGGGCCAGACCTCCAATGTCGTAGCTGCAGCCGCAGGAGAGCAGCTCGCCCTGGTTGTCGTTGCCATAGACGATGCGGAGTTCCTGCGTCTGTGCGTATCCGGGCAGCAGGAGGAGGATGGCAAGCAGCAGGATCAGCCTGCCGTGCTCAAGTGCTTTTCTTGTCATGCCGAGTTCGTTCCCTGAGGATTTGCCGCCATTTGCGGAGGCGTTCGCCGACCAGCGCCTCGTAGCCCCGCCTGGTGGGTTCGTAGTAGATGGTGCCCGCCAGTTCGGGCGGCAGGTGTTCCTGGCTGACCAGGGCATCCCGGTTGTCGTGGGCGTACTGGTAGCCCTGGCCGTAGCCCAGGTCTTTCATGAGCCTGGTCGGTGCGTTGCGGATATGCATGGGCACCGGCAGACTGCCCGTGCGCCTGATGTCCGCCTGCACCTTGTAGGTCAGGGCGTAGACCGCGTTGCTTTTGGGCGCGGTCGCGAGGTAGACCGCCGCCTGATAGAGGGCCAGTTCGCCTTCCGGCGAGCCGAGCAGATGATAGGCCTCGCGGCAGTTGAGCGCGATCTGCAGGGCCTGGGGATCGGCGTTGCCCACATCCTCCGAGGCAAAGCGGATCATGCGGCGGGCAATGTAGAGGGGGTCTTCGCCTGCACTGAGCATCCGGCCCAGCCAGTAGACCGCAGCGTCGGGGTCACTGTCGCGCAGGCTTTTGTGCAGGGCGGAGATCAGGTTGTAGTGCTCCTCGCCGTCCGCGTCGTAGCGCAGGGTGCGTTCCTGCACCGCCTCCCTGGCCGCATGCAGATCGATTGCCAAAGCTGCGCCGCCCTGCCCCTTGCGCTCCAGGGTCAGCAGGGCGGCATTTTCCAGAAAATTCAGGCCCCGCCTGCAGTCGCCGTCAGCCGCATTGGCCAGAAAGTCCAGGGCCTCGGCGCTGATCGCCAGTCCCTGCGCTCCGAGACCCCTTGCGCTCTCCATGGCCCGCTGCAGCACCGTTTTGATGTGCGCAGGCGAAAGCGCATGGAGGACCAGCACCTGACAGCGGGACAAGAGCGGCGGATTGATGGCAAAAGAGGGATTTTCCGTGGTTGCGCCGATGAGGGTCAGCAGCCCGCTTTCCACGTGGGGCAGAAAGGCGTCCTGCTGGCCCTTGTTGAAACGGTGGATTTCGTCCACAAAGAGGATGGTGCTGCGTTGCTCCGTATTGCGCAGGAGGCGCGCCCTGTCCACAATGTCGCGGATCTCCTTCACGCCGGAGAGCACGGCGGAAAAAAAGACGAAGTTCGAGTCCGTGGCCCTGGCCAACAGGCTTGCCATCGAGGTTTTGCCCGAACCGGGCGGGCCCCAGAAGAGCAGCGAGGGCAGCCTGCCGCCCGCAAGGATCTGCCGGAGAAAGCGGCCTTCGCCCACCAGGTGCTCCTGACCCACATAGTCGTCCAGCGTTTCGGGCCGCATTCGTTCGGCCAGGGGAATATGGGGGGCAGAAGTGGTTTTCATGGGCACAGGCAGCAGGAAAGGGTCTTTCACGGGCCCCCTGCTTGCGGGGGGCCGGCGGCCGTGGTATTTTACAGCATTTCGTGTGGTTTGCCGCATTTTTTAATGTCCGGACAGGCGGAACGAGCGAGCGATGGAGAAAGGGACAGAAGGCATATTGGCACGCTATCTGGGGGCTGAAGCCGCGGCCCAGACCTGCGCCTGCCCGGAGCCGGCCCGCCTGGGCGCGGTGCGGCAGGCCTGTGTGCTGTTTGCCGATATGCGCCATTTTTCCCGTCTGGCCGAGCAGATGGAACTGCTGGCGCTGCGCCGTTTTCTGGGTGATTTTATGCAGCTCTTCGTGGACAGCGTGGAGGCGCGGGGCGGCATGGTCAACAAGTTTGTGGGCGACGGCGCGCTGGCGGGTTTTCAGCGGCCCGGCCCGGCAGCCCTGGCCGCACTGCGCCTGCATGAGGATTTTTTGCAGCTCCGCAGCCGCTGGCAGGCGGCGTCTGCCGCCGGATGCCGGGCTGCCTTTGCCGCGCTGGATCTGGCCGTGGGCCTGAGCTGCGGCGCGATTTTTCTGGGCAATGTGGGCGGCGGCGGCCGTTACGACTTCACGGCCCTGGGCGTGCCGGTCAATGTGGCGCAGCGGCTCGCGGCCGAAGCGGCGGAGGGTGGCGTTTACTGCACCGCCGCAGTCCGGGCGGAGGTGGACGCAGCCATTGCCGCCGAGGCCCTGGGCGCTGTCCAGCCACGGGGCATGAGCGCGCGGATCACGCTCTTCCGCCTGCGGCAGGGTTGAAACATGTGCACCATTTTTGCCGTCACCGGCCCGATTTTCGCCCTCATGGGTCTGGGCTTCTGCTGCGTGCGGCTGGGGCTGTTTCAGCGGGCCGACATGAGTGTGTTGGGCCGTTTTGTCATCCATGTGGCCCTGCCGGCGCTCCTGGTGTCTACCATCTCGCAGCGCGCGCCGGCGGAAATCTTCCGGGCCGACTATCTGTTGGCCAGTGCCGGCGGCACCCTCCTGGCCTTTCTGCTGGTGCTGGGTCTGGCGCTGGGCCCCCGGCGCCTGGGCCTGCAGCAGAGCGCCATTCGGGCCATGGGCGTTTCGGTGTCCAACAAGGCCTTCCTCGGCCTGCCCATCGTGGCGCAGGTTGTGGGAGGGGCTGCGCCGGTGGCGCTGGCCCTGAGCCTGGTGGCCGAAGACATTCTGGTCCTGCCGCTGGCCCTGCTGTTGACGGATTTGGGCGGGCGGCAGCGCCGCGGCCTGTGGGCGCTCTTGCTGGATATCGGCCGCTCGCTGGCAGGCAATCCGGTGATTCTGGCGATCTGCATTGGTCTTGCCCTGTCCCTGCTGCACGTGCAGGCGCCCGACCCGGTCCTGCGCCTGCTGGACATGCTGGGTCGGGTGGCCGCGCCGACCGCGCTCTTTGCCATTGGCGGCACGCTGGGCGGCAGCCTCGCCACCCTGCGTGCCTGCGGCTCATGCGGCGACATCGGCCTGATTGCCGGGGTCAAGCTGATCCTGCACCCCTTCCTTGTCGGGCTCCTGGCCCTGCACCTGCCGCTGTCGCCTGAAATGCGGGCCGCGGCGATTCTCTACGCCAGCATGCCCATGTTCAGCATCTATCCGCTTTTCGGCGCCAAATACGGGCTGGAAGTCTTCTGTTCGGCTACGGTGCTGCTGGGGACCAGCGCCTCCTTTATAACCATCAGCACGGCCATCTGGTGCGTGCAACACTTTGTGCTGTCATGATTATCCTGCATGAAATTCTGGCCTCCCGTCTCAAGCGCCCGGAGCTTTTGCAGACCTGCGCCCACGTGGTGGATTCCGGTCTGCCGGTCGTGGATCCGGCCAGCGGCGCGGTGCTGTGCCGGGCGCCGGCTGTGGGAGCGGAGGCGGTGCGGGCCGCGATTCTGGTGGCAGATCGCGCCCTGTTGGCCTGGAAGAAACTGGGTCCTGCCGCACGCTCCCGGCTCTTGCACGCCTATGCCGATCTGATCGCCGAAAACGTGGACGATCTGGCCGTGATTATGACCGCCGAGCAGGGCAAACCCGTGCCCGAGGCAAAGGGCGAGGTGGAGCATGGTCTGGAGTATGTGCGCTGGTATGCGGAGGAGGCCCGGCGGGTGTACGGCCAGGAGTGGCGGCTGGATGCGGGGCGTCGGATTCTGGTGCAAAAGGAGGCCCTGGGTGTGGCGGCAGCCATCACGCCCTGGAATTTCCCCTGTTCCACGCTCCTGCGCAAGATAGCGCCCGCACTGGCAGCCGGTTGCCCGGTTCTGGTCAAGCCGGCCAGCCAGACGCCGCTTTCGGCCCTGGCGCTTGCGGCGCTCTGGCAGGAGGCGGGCGGTCCGGCAGAGGTTTTCCAGGTGCTCGTGGGTGATGCCCAGGAGATCGGGCAGGTCCTCACCGAAAGTCCACTGGTGCGCGGCCTCAGCTTTACCGGCTCGACCGAGGTGGGCAGGCTGCTCATGCGCGCGAGTGCGGCCACGGTCAAGCGCCTGTCTCTGGAGCTGGGCGGCCACGCGCCCTTTATCGTGTTTGCGGATGCGGATATGGATGCGGCCCTTGCCGGCGTGCTGGCCTGCAAGTTCAGGAACAGCGGCCAGACCTGCGTCTCCGCCAACCGGCTCCTGCTGCAGGAGAGCATTGCAGAGGAATTTTGCGCCCGCCTGGTTCCGGCTGTTTCCGCCCTCAAAACCGGCAACGGCTTCGATGCGGGGGTCGATCTGGGGCCGCTCATCGATGAGGCGGCCATGGCCAAGGTGGAGCGCCATGTGGCCGACGCCCTGGCCAGGGGCGCCAGTCTGGCCTGCGGCGGCGGCCGGCTGACGGTGCCCGGCAATGCCGACCATTTTTTTGCGCCCACCCTGCTCGTGCAGGCCAGGCCCGATATGCTGGTCGCCCGGGAAGAAACCTTTGGCCCGCTGCTGCCGGTCCTCACCTTCAGGGATGAGGCCGAGGCCCTGCGACTGGCCAATGCCACGATCTACGGCCTAGCCGCCTATTTCTACAGCCGCGATGTGGCCCGGGTGCAGCGGGTGGCGGAGAGGCTGGCATTCGGCATGGTGGGCGTCAACACCGGCCGCATGTCTGCCGAGGCCACGCCCTTTGGCGGGGTCAAGCAGTCTGGCTTTGGCCGCGAGGGCGGGCATTTCGGCATCGACGAATTTCTGGAAATCAAAACCCTGCATCTGGGGCTATAGGCCCATGCTGTCGCTGTCCACCAGGGCAAAGGCATTGTGCCTGTGAATGGACTCGAAGCTCTCGACCGCCACCGAAAAGCGGTGGATGTCCGGATGGGCCGCCGCCTTTTGCGCCACCATGCGGGCCACGTCCTCCACGAACATGGGGTGCTCGTAGGCCCATTCGGTGACGAATTTTTCGTCCGGCCGCTTCAACAGCGTGTAGACCTGGCTGGAGCCGCAGGATTCGACCAGGGCGATCAGATCCTCCAGCCAGACGAGCGCTCTGGGCTGCACGGCAAGCCGCACGGCAGCCCGCTGGTTGTGCGCCCCGAAGCGGCTGATCGCCTTTGAGCAGGGGCAGAGCGTGGTTACCGGGACGAGTACCGTCAGCTCCGGCTCGCCTGTTTCGGCATCGCTGCCGGCGGCAAAGGCGCCGCGATACTCCATGAGGCTCTCCGTGCCGCTTGCCGGCGCGGTTTTGCGGATGAAGTAGGGAAAGCGCATGGCTATGCGGGCGCTTCTGGCCCCGAGCCGGGCCCGCACTGCGGCCAGAAGCTCCGGAAAGATGCCGCTGTGGATGTCCGGCAGCCGTTCTGCCAGCAGGTCCCGGATGAGAGCCGCCGGAGTTGCTGCCGGCGCGCCGGGGCAGGCGGCTTCAAGTTCGGCCCACAGACCGATGCTGGCCACGGTCTGCTGGATGCCGCCGCTTTTTTCCGGGATGCGCACCGGACAGGTGAAATCTGCAATGCCAACGCTGAACATGGGGGCCTCGCCTGGTGGATGTGACGCAGGCTTTAGCCGTTTTTTCCCGGTCCGGCAAGCTCCCTTTTTTGGCTGGGCCGGGCAAAAAGAGCCGGAATCGGCCTGAGGCCGGCCAGATAATGGCTGCCCGGCCGCTTTCTGTTTTGCGTTGCGGCAAAGTTACGGTATTGTACTGCCCATGAAGACGCTTGCGGATGCTGTGCGCATAGACAGGTGGCTCTGGGCGGCCCGTTTTTTCAAAACACGCTCGCTGGCGGCCAGGGCGGTCGCGGCCGGGCATGTGACGGTCTTTGGCCAGCATGTCAAGCCGGCGAAAATGGTGCAGCCGGGCGATCTGCTGGGCATCCGGGTCGGCTTTGCGGTCTATGGGGTGCGGGTGCTGGCGCTTGCCGGGCAGCGCGGACCTGCGGCGGTCGCCCGGCTTTTGTACGAGGAAACTCCCGAATCCGTGGCCCGGCGCGAAGCGGAGCAGGAGGCCAGACGGCTGGCGGGCGGCGGCGCTTTCCGGCCCGCCACCAGGCCGGAGAAGCATCAACGCCGGAAGATCCGGCAATTTTTGAAAAAAGAGTGAGGCATAGCATGCAAAAGGCGGAACGCGCGCTTATCAGTCTGACGGATAAAGATGGCTGCGCGGCATTTGCCGGCGCCCTGGCCGGGCTGGGGATAGAACTGCTCTCGACCGGCGGTACCGCGGGGGTGCTGAGAGCTGCCGGCTTGCGGGTGGTAGAGATTTCCGATTTCACAGGTTTTCCTGAAATGCTGGACGGCCGGGTCAAGACCCTGCATCCAAAGGTGCACGGCGGCATCCTGTTCCGGCGGGACAATGCCGAACACCAGCGCCAGTGCCTGGACAACGGCATTCTGCCGATCGACATTGTGGCGGTCAATCTCTATGCCTTTCGGGAAACCGTGGCCGATCCGGCCTGCACCCTGGACAATGCGGTCGAGCATATCGACATTGGCGGGCCCACGCTGCTGCGTGCGGCGGCCAAGAATTTTCACGACGTGACCGTTATCGTGGACCCGGCGGATTACCCGCAGGTTCTGGCCGAGCTGAAGGACAAGGGCCATACCGAACTGGAGACGCGCTTCAGGCTGGCGCGCAAGGTCTTTGCCCTGACCAGCGCCTATGATGCGGCCATCGGCCAATGGCTGGACAGGCTTGACCCGGCAAGCCTGCCCGGCTGCAGGGATTGACCATGCAGAAACTCGCGGTGCTGCTTTCGGGCAGCGGCAGAACACTGGACAATTTCCACCACTGCATCCAGGCCGGAAGCCTGCATGCCAAGATTCTGGTGGTGGTTTCCAGCAGCGAGAGGGCCCTGGGTTTGACAAAGGCCAGAAACTACGGCTACCCGGCCTTTGTGGCGAAGAACAATGCAGCCATCAACGAGATCCTCGCAAACTACGACCCGACGCTGATCGTGCTGGCCGGCTACCTGAAGCTCTACACGCCGCCGGCCGGACTGGCCCGTTCAGTGCTCAATATCCATCCCGCGCTCATCCCCTCCTTCTGCGGTCCCGGCTTTTACGGCCACCGTGTCCACGAGGCGGTCAAGGCCCGGGGCTGCACGGTCAGCGGCTGCACCGTGCATTTTGCGAACGAGCGCTATGACGCCGGGCCGATTGTGCTGCAGCGCTGCGTGGCCCTGGAGGAGGGCGACAGCCCGGACGACATTGCGGCCCGGGTCTTTGCGAAGGAATGCGAGGCCTATCCCCAGGCCATCAATCTGGTGGACCGGCGGGGCGTGGACTATTTCTGGAACAGGAGCACAGAATGCCTGCAAAAATCATCATGACGAGCTCTGACATCGAACGGAGCCTGAACCGCATTGCCCTTGAGATTGTGGAACACAATCCCAGACTCTCCGAACTCTCCATCATCGGGGTGCATACCGGCGGGGTGTTTTTGGCCCAGCGCCTGAAAGAGCGGATAGAGGCCACGGAGCCGGACAGCAGCCTGCCCTTCGGCACCCTGGACATCACCCTGTACCGGGACGACTGGAGCCTGATTTCCCAGAACCCGGTGGTGAAGAAGTCGGAGATCGGCTTTCTTATGGAAGAACGGCGGGTGATTCTGGTGGATGACGTCCTCTTTACGGGCCGCACCATCCGGGCCGCTCTGGACGCCATCATGGACTACGGCCGGCCCCTTGCCATTCAACTGGCCGTGCTGGTGGACCGCGGCGGCCGCGAGCTGCCCATTCAGCCGGACTATGTGGGCATGAGCGTGAGCGCCAGCCCGGGCGAGCGGGTGGACGTGCTGCTGGCCGAATCCGGCCAGGGCGATCGGGTACAGCTTTCCGGCCCCTGACCGGCCTTTTCCACGAATCCTGTCTTTGGATCCATCCATGCCTGCCCTTGCCACTCCGTCCATACCCGCCGATCTGGACGCCATTGTCCAGCGCATTCACGAGAAGATGGCGAACTACGAGCGCTACAACTTCTCGGCGGACCATAACGATTTTCTCAAGGCCTTCTTCGATCTGTCCCAGGAATACGACCAGATGGAGGATTTCTATCGCATCTGCGTGGCGGTCCCGCTCACCGTGGCGGCCATTCCCTGCGATCTCTATCTCTGCCGCAAGCCGGACGGCGTCCTGGAACTGGTCTGCTCCTGCGACTGCGGGCTGCTGCCCAGGCCGGAACCCGCCGCCTGGCCGGTGTACCTTTCGGAAATTTCCTATATCGACAGCGGCCACTTCGTGGCGCCGATTTTCAGCCACCACAGCGCCAGCCAAGGCGGCCTCATTCAGGGCGGCGTGGCCGGGCGGCAGCAGGAGGGCCGGGACCTCCGTCTCCTCGGCATGTTTGTGGTCCGCTGCAACGACCGGCTGAACGAGAACGACCGTTTTTTCCTGGGCAAATATGTCAACCGCATCGCCTACAATCTGGACAACCGCCTGCTGGCCCAGCAGAACGCAGACCGGCTGACCTTCATCAATACCCTGGTCGCGGACATCGAGCACAACGTGATCGTGCCCAACATGTACTTCCGCCACCTCTTTGGCCAGCTCAAAAAGCGCATTGCGGCCCTGCAGCTCATGCGCGAACAACTGGAGGAACTGGCGGCCCGGGATGGGCAGGACGCGCTGTGCAGCCATCATGCCGCCCAACTGCTGGACATCGAGGGCAGCCTGAAGAACGATTATCAGGAAATCGTCAAGCACCATGCCCACATGGCGCTCTTTATCGAAAGCCTGTTCCGGCGCGAGCACTTCGAGCAGGGCCGTCTGGTGCTTCGGCCCAGGCGCTGCTTTATCGAGAAGAGCATCATCATTCCCCAGCTGGAGCACTATGCGACCCGGCTCAAGGCCGCCCACATCAGCGTGGACAGGCCCATGAACATGGACCAGGAGGAAGTGCCCATCATGGTGGACATCGGGCTGCTGGCCCAGGTTTATGCCAATCTCTTCTCCAATGCCGCCAAATATACGCGGGAGATCGTCGATCACCGGGGCCAGTGCCGCAAGGCCATGGCCTATGGCCGGGAGCGGGTGGAGAATTTCCCGAAGGCCGGCCAGTACGGCATCAAGTTCAACGTCTTCACCACCGGCCCGACCCTGGATGAGGAAGAGGGCAACCGTCTCTTTCTGGAGGGCGCCCGCGGCGAAGGCGACGGCCCCCTGCCTGGCAGCGGCCACGGTCTGTCCTTTATCCGTCACGTGGTGGAGATGCATGGCGGCAAGGTGGGCTATGAGGCCACTGCCGAGGGCAACAACTTCTATTTCATTCTGCCGCTGCCCTGCAGCCAGAAGAAGAACGGGCATTGCCCCGACCGCTGCTGTTAACCCTTCCCCGTGACCCGCCCATGACTCCGGAACTGCTTGCCCCGGCCGGCACGGTGCCTGCCTTCGAGGCCGCGCTGGCGGCTGGTGCGGATGCCGTGTATCTCGGGGCGCCGGCCTGCAACGCCCGTGCCCTGGCCCGTGATTTTTCCTTTGCCGAAATCGGCGCCATGATCGCCATGGCCCACGAGCGCGGCAGGAAGGTGTATCTGGCCATGAACAGCCTGGTCAAGGAGCAGGAATTGCCGGCGGCCGTGACCACGCTCGCCCGCCTGGCGGCGCTGCGGGCCGATGGGCTGATTGTGCAGGATCTGGGGCTGCTGGCGCTGGCGCACCGGCATTTTCCCGAATTGCCGCTGCATGCCTCCACGCTGATGGCCGCCCACAATAGCCCTGCCGTGGCCTGTCTGGCCGGCCTGGGCTGTCGCCGGGTGGTGCTGGCCCGGGAACTCTCGCTGGCTGAAATCGGCCTTGTCGCCAGGCAGGCCGCCCGTTTGGGCGTGGCGATCGAGGTCTTCATCCACGGCGCGATGTGCTTCAGCTATTCCGGTCTCTGCCGTTTTTCCAGCCTGCACGGCGGCAGATCCAGTCTGCGCGGCCAGTGCGTGCAGCCCTGCCGCAGGCGCTATCAGTGGCTGGCCTCGGGGCAGGGCAAAAAAGGCGACCGGGGCAGCCGCGGCGGGGCCGGGCGGGGCCGGGAACGGCCGCCGCAGGAGGGGGGCTATCTTTTTTCCATGAACGACCTCTCGGCCGTCGATCAAGTCGACGCGCTGGCCCGGGCCGGGGTGGCCAGTCTGAAGATCGAGGGCCGCCTGAAGTCCGTGGCCTATGTGGCGCATACGGTGCGGGCCTATCGGCTGGCCCTGGATGCGCGGGCGGAGCCGGACGAGCGGCGGCGCGCCGGGATGCTGAGCGAGGCCAGGGCCGCATTGGCCGCCGCCATGGGCCGCCGGAGCGGCAGCGGCTTTTTCCTGCCCGGCGCAGCCCAAAGCGCCAGGCTGATCAGCCCGGAGCAGTCCGGCAACACCGGCACGCCGGTGGCCACTCTGCTGGACCTGAAGCCGCTGCGCTCCGGGAACCGGAAGCTGGTGCGGGTGCTGGCCCGCCTGCAGGCGCCGCTGCGCTCCGGTGATCGTCTGCGCCTGCACGAGGAACGAAGCGATGCCCGTATCGCCTTTACCCTGCGCGAATTCAGGGCAGCCGGGCGATCATCCGCCGCGGCCGGGGCCGGGGCAACCGTGGAAATGCTCGTGGAGGATGCAGCACTTTTGGCCCTCAGGCCGCCTTTTCACGGCAAGCTTTACCGGGTTGACGTCAGCGGCCGCAAGGAGCGGCCCAGTCCGGAGCTGGCCCAGTTGGTGGCCAGATTCAGCGCGGAAGACGAAAGGCTGCGCCGTCTGGCCCAGGCCCGGGCCCAGGCGCTCATGCCACCGCAGGCGGAGCGGCCACCGGCTGTGTTCAGGCCCGCCAAGGCAGCAGCCAGGGCGCAGTGGTGGCTCAGAGTCGCCACGCTGACGGCTCTGCGCGAGCGCCTGCCCTTTGCGGTCAGCCGGGTGCTGCTCGACCTGAACGCCGGGAACCTGGAGCTGGCCCTCTCCGGCCAGCTACGCCGCCTGCTGCGCGGCCCCAAACTGAGCTTCGCCCTGCCGCCGCTCATGCAGGAGGCCAGTCTGGAATCCTGGCGCGCCAATCTGGCCCGTCTGCAGGCCGCAGGCTATACGTCCTTTCAACTGGGACATCCGGGCCAGGTCCAGCTCTTTGCCCAGCCCGGGAAACTGGAACTCTTCGGCGACGCCTCCTTCAACCTGCTGAACCATCAGGCCCTGGCCGCTGCGGCCGGGCTGGGCTTTAAGGGCCTGCAGTTTTCGCTGGAAAGCGACCGGGAGACCCTGCATGCCGCCCTGGCCGCCCGGGCAACCCACCTCTGCGCTGTGGGCCTCCTGGTCTATGGCCGGCCGGCGCTCTTCACCGCCCGGGCCCAATCGCCCCACTTCCAGGGCCGTTACGCCCTGCAGAGTCACCGGGGCGAGCGCTATGCGCTGAAGAGCGGCGAGGATGGCGTGAGCCTCTTTGCCAAAGAGCCCCTGTCCCTCCTGGCCCATGGCCGCAGGCTCCTGACCAGCGGGCTCGATTATCTGGTGGTCGATCTCAGTTGCGGCCACCCAAAACAGGAGGCCCAACTGGTGACGGCCCTGTGGAGCGGCAAGGGCGAGCTGCCCCCGCACCTTGCCGGCAACTACAACGGCCTGCTCGCATAACAACAAACACAGGTTTCTTCCATTCCTTCTGCCCGGCGCTGGAGCGCCCCGGAGTCCACAGGCATGTTCACATTCAAGGCCCCACTCCAACTGCATGACCCCACCCTGCGCCATCTGGGCACGGTGCTCGGTCCCTACTCCCGCAAGCTGGCCATTGCCATGGCGGCCATGGTGGCGGTGGGCATCTTCAACGCCCTCCAGGCCTGGATGGTGCAGCCGCTTCTGGATGAAATTTTTTACCGCAAGGACGCGCGGCTCCTGCACCTGCTGCCCCTGGCGCTGCTGCTGGTCTTCTTCGTCAAGGGACTGTTCTATTTCGCCTATTCCTTTATCCTGGAGGGTGTGGGCCAGAGTATCATTCGCGACCTGCGCAACCGGATCTATGCGCATATCCACGAGCTGTCGCTTTCCTACTTCCAGAACACGCCCACCGGCGAGCTGATCTCCCGTATCATCAACGATGTCAGCATGCTGCAGGGCGCGGTTTCCCATGCCCTGATCCATCTGCTGCGCGACCTGTTTTCCGTGCTGGGGCTGTTGGGCGTCATCTTTTACATGGACTGGCGCCTGGCCACCATCTCACTCCTCTTCCTGCCCGCGGCCGGAGTGCCCATTGTGCTCTTTGGCCGGAAATTCCGCCGGCTGAGCACCAACTACCAGACCCAGCTTGGCGAAGCCACCAACCGGCTGCATGAGACCATCGCGGGCATCCGCATCGTCAAGGCCTTCTGTACCGAGGCCTACGAAAAAAAGCGCTTTGCCGACAAGACGCAGCGTATCATGGATATCCTTATGATGGAGGCCAAATACCGCTGTCTGGCCCATCCGGTGGTGGAACTCATGGGCGGCGTCGGCATAGCCCTGATCATCTGGTTCGGCGGCACGCAGGTGCTGAACGGCCATGCCACGCCCGGCACCTTCATGTCCTTTCTGACCGCGCTCATCATGCTCTACGAGCCGGTCAAGGGCGTGACCCGCATCAACTCCACCATTCAGCAGGGCATGGCTGCCGCGACCCGCATCTTTGAACTCCTGGACCTGCGGCCGGATATCCGCGAGCAGGCAGCCGCGCAGGTGCTGCCGCCTTTTCAGGACAGCATCCGCTTTGCAGACGTCTGCTTTCATTACGGCAGTGATCCGGATGTGTTGCGCCACCTCAACCTGGAGGTGCGGCGGGGCGAGGTGCTGGCCCTGGTCGGGCCGAGCGGCAGCGGCAAGACCACGCTGAGCAATCTGGTGCCGCGTTTTTACGATGTCAGCTCAGGCGCCATTCTGATTGACGGCCAGGACATTCGCCGGCTGTCCCTGCACAGCCTGCGCGGGCAGCTCGCCATGGTGACCCAGCAGACCATTCTCTTCAACGATACGGTGCGCAACAACATCATGTATGGCCGCAGCGATTCCACCGAGGCCGAGGTGCGGGCAGCGGCCCGTGCCGCCTATGCCCTGGACTTTATCGAGGCCCTGCCGCGAGGCTTCGACACCGTGATCGGCGAGGCCGGGGTGCGGCTTTCCGGCGGCCAGCAGCAGCGGCTCTCCATTGCCCGGGCGCTTCTGAAGAACGCCCCCATCCTGATTCTGGACGAGGCGACCTCCTCCCTGGATACCGAGTCGGAGCGCGAGGTGCAGCGGGCGCTGGACAACCTCATGCAGAATCGGACCACCATTGTCATTGCCCACAGACTCTCCACCATCATTCATGCCCATCGCATCGTGGTGCTCAAAAACGGCGAGCTGGTGGAAGAGGGCACACATGAGGAGTTGCTGGCTCTGGGCGGCGAGTACAGCACCCTCTACCATCTCCAGTTTGCCGACAGACCATGAGCGGCGCAGATTTTCGTCGGTGCATGGGGCACCTCAATTCCTGGCTGCTGGTGCTGGTGGCCTTTTGCCTGCCGATTTCCACCACAGCCACCTCGATCGCTGCCCTGCTTTGCGTGCTGGGCTGGGCCCTGGGAGGGGATTACCGCCGTAAGCTGGCCGAGATTGCGGCCAATCCCATGAGCCGGGCGGTGCTGGCATACGTAGCGGTTCTGCTCGCGGGCCTGACCTGGAACGAGCAGCTCGCGGAGAGCCTGAACGGGATTCACAAACAGTGGAAGATCCTGCTCATGCCCTTCTTTCTGGGGATCATCCGGCCGAAACAGCGGCGGCTGGTGCTCTGGGCCTTTATCGCGGGCATGGCCCTGATGACGCTTTCCACCTTCCTGGCCTGGTTTGGCCTGATTCGGTATACCGGCGTCCCCCCCGAGCAGCTCACGCGAAAGACCTACCATGTGGTCTACAATCCCATGCTGGCCCTGGCCATCTATCTGGTGCTGCACCAACTGATCTGGACCCGGCTCAGACAGCGGTGGATGCGCCCGGCCCTGGTGCTGTTGACCATTCTGATGCTCACCAGCATGTTCATGACCGATGGCCGTACCGGCCAGATGGCGGTGCTGATCCTGCTGGGCCTGTATTTTTTTCAGTATTTTCAAGGCTCGCGCTGGAAGGCCGCACTGGCCCTGGTGCTGGTGCCGGTGCTCGTGTTCTGCGCTTCCTACAAGATCAGCTCCACCTTCAGAGGGCGAATCGAGCAGGCCAGGCAGGAGATTGCCATCTTCAACCACAATCCCCGGACCTCGGTGGGCCAGCGCCTCTTTTTCTGGCAGCAGTCCCTGCAGATTTTCCGTGATGCGCCGCTTCTGGGCGTGGGTACCGGCGGCTTCGCCCCGGCCTACGCCGAACACAACAGAACCTACACGCCCTACATGCCGCCGAGCAGCAACCCGCACAGTCAGTACATACTCGCGCTGGTGCAGGGCGGGCTCCTGGGGCTCGCGGCCCTGCTGGGCCTCTTTGTGACCCAGTTTTATCTGGCCCTGAAAAGCGGGGACGAGTGGGGCAGGCTGCGTCTGGCCTTCCCCCTGTTCTTTTTGGTGATCATGCTGACCGAGAGCTACCTGTTGATCCATGAAACCGGCATCCTCTTTTCCCTCTTTGCCGCTGTCCTGTACAAGGAAGATCGCCCGGAGGGCCGGCGGCTGACGCGGCAGGTGGCCCCGGGGCCTGAGCCCGTATGACCCGCATCCTCATTGTCAAGCCGAGTTCCCTTGGCGACATCGTTCATACCCTGCCCCTGGCCCATGCCCTGAAACGCGGCCTGCCCGACGCTCATATCGGCTGGGTGGTGGACAGCGCCTTTCAGCCGCTTTTGGCAGCCGATCCCACGATAGCCAGCCTCTATCCCATGCACATTCCGGCCACCAGTGCTCCCGGTGCCGGCAGGGGCGTGTACGGCAAGGCCCTGCGCGCGCTGCTCGCCACCATGCATGGCCTGCGGGCCGCCTTGCGCAGCCGGCCCTATGATGTGGTGCTGGACTTGCAGGCCTCGTTCAGAAGCGGCCTTTTGGCCCTGATGAATCCCGGCGGCCGGCGGATTGGCTTTGCCGATGCCCGGGAGCTGAACACCCTGTTTCAGCACGAAGGCATCCGGGTTCCTGCCGGCATGGAGCATGCGGTGGACAAAAACAGCCTCTTTGCCGCGCATCTGGGCGCTCCGGTGCGGGAGGAAGACTTCTTTCTGGCCAGCACGGATGAGGCCGAGGCAGCGGTCAGCGCCTTTCTGCAAAACGAGGGTCTGGCCTCGGAGCCCTGGGTTTATGCCCAGCCGGCTGCCCGCTGGGCTTCCAAGGAATGGCTGCCGGAGCGTTGGGCCGAGCTGGCGGACCGGCTCCCGGCGATTGGGCTGCAGTGCGTGTTTGGCGGTTCGGCGGCCGATCTGCCGCACCTGCAGCGCATTGCCGCAGGCATGCGGGCCAGGGCGCATATCGCGGCCGGCCGGCTGAATCTGGTGGCGGTTGCGGCCTTGATCAGGCGGGCAAGACTGTATGTGGGGGTGGATACCGGCCCCATGCACATGGCCGCGCTGGCCGCGGTGCCGGTGGTGGCGCTCTTTGGCCCCACCCATCCGGAGCGGGTTGGGCCCTATCACACGAAAAGCCGGGTGCTGCAGGCAGCGGGCCTCCCCTGCCTGCGCTGCCGCAGACGCCTGTGCGAGCATCAGCGCTGCATGCAGGGCATCAGCGTGGCGATGGTGACAAGGGCTGTCCGGGAATTGCTGGAGCCCTGAGCGGGAGCAGCCTTGGCAATGAGCATCTACCCGTCACTGCCGGAAGCGGCATGAACGGGGCTGAGTGATGGGCCGCCGGAACAGGCGCCGTAACCAGGAGGCAGTCATCATGCGCATCAGGTACACTCTGATCAAGATATGGCTTGCGACCATCGCGCTTGGCGCGCTTGCCTATGTTCCGCTCGACCGGGCAAGCGGCCTGATCGTCGAATTTGACCTCGTCCACGATCTCGACGCGCCCAGCGAAGCCTTTGTGCGGATTGACCATGCCTCGCACAGGTTTGGGGAGGAAAGAGCACAAGAGGAATACGCCAGCGTCTGGGTACCGCTGGCAGACGGCAGAAGCGGCATAACACACGTAAAGACCAAGCTGCCCCTGCCGCTTGCGCGGGCGCTTTGCCGAATCCAGCTGCATTACCAAAGCGTGCCTGGCAGGGCGCTTATCAAAAATTTCACGGCCTACGATGCCCTGACCCACCTGCGGGTCAAATTGACGGACAATACCCTGAGCTCATGGACCGAAGAGGTAAAAGACGCGGTGTTTGACCGCGACCCACCCTACGTGTTTCCGGCTTTCCGGCTCTATCTCTTCCTTCTGCTGAATATTGTTCTGCTGGCGCTTCCGGGGGCCATCCTTTTGGTTATCCTGCTCGTCGCAGGTAAGTACCTAACGAGCCACCCGGCGCTTATTTGCCTGACAGGCTGCATCGTCCTGCTGATAGCCGGAAAGATGTGGCACGGCAGGTGGCGGGCAAGACGGCAGACATTCAGGCGCTTCTTGCAATCTTGCCAAAGGATATTCGCGCGCACGCTCGTCTTTGTCTGGCTTTGCAGCCTCTTGCTTCTGGTGCACGAACACAAATACTGCGGGCTTATTGTCGAGTTTGATTTTGACTACGACCGCTACAGCACCAGCCCGGCCTTTGTGCAGATCTATTACGAACCGGAGCGGGGGATAGAATTGAACGGCGTCTTTGACATCGGCAACATATGGGACGGCACCAAAGAACATGAAAGCGTCAAGATTCTGTTGCCCAACCAGAAACGCGGCGAAACGCATATCAGGGCCAGACTGCCCTTGGGCTTTACCCAGGTTCTCCGCAGCATTCGGATCGATTATCTGAATGTGCCCGGCAAGGCGCTTATCAAAAACTTCACGATAAAGGATGCCATTACCGGCAAACTGCTGGTAACGCAGGGCGCCTGCCGGCCCCGTTGCAAGACCTACGACAAACAGGGAAAGTGTACCGGCTATTCTGAGCCCTACGATATCATTGTCCGCAGTGATGCGGAACCTGACCGGCAGCCGTCATGCCTGGGGCTCGGCGACCCGGGCTTTCAGACGAAGAGCCAGGCATGGCGCAACTATTCATTGGCGCAACCCGGCGCCTTGTATCTTGAAACAGAACCGTTGGCCACCGATGCGTATCTTGAGATACCCGCAGCGGCTGTTTCACCCCTTTTCAGGTGGTGGTGGTATCCACTTGTTCTGATTTCGCTCCTGTTTGCGGCAGTCTTTCTGCCAGCGATCATCATCCAGCTCGTCCAATGGGGGCGCCGGCGCAAGGCGCTGGCAGAAGGAAGCTTTTTACCGCGTTAGACCCGCCTGAAATCTTGCATAGCCCGGGAGCGCCTATGGCACAAAGCCTCCCTGAGGGCATCCAACCGGCTGTCCAGCCTGTTGGGACAGGCCGGCTGTTTTGCTGCCGGCCCCATCCATGATGGCAGACCGCCGCATGAATCCCCTGATCCGCGGAATGCAGGCTGCACTCTTCTGTCGCTGCTCCTATCGGGCTGCCCTGACGCTGCTCTCTAATGTCTTGCAAAATGACTGGAACATGTCATAATGCGCCGCTGACTCTCCACTCGCGGCTATTGTGCTGAAAAATAAGCATTCCTGCTGTCCGGCCATCTCAAGTTTGCCGCTTGCAACATGCACACAAAGGAAGCGATCATGTCCCAATTTCTTCTGCCCACCCGGCTCCGCCATTTCTCCCTGACGCTGCTCTTCCTGACCTTCACGTGCTGTCTGCCGGGGCAGCCGGGTCTGGCCCAGGCTCTGGAACGTAACACGGTGTTTCTGCCTTTCAAAATCAATGCCGGCGACTCTTCGCAAAGCGCACTCACAGAAGCGGCGGACAAAACGCTGTCCCTTGAGGCCAAGGCCAAAAACATAAAGGTGCTGTCCCGGGCGGAGGCGCGGAAAATCGTCAACTATGAGGGTGCCTGGCCGCCGCCCCGTGCGGCACTGGCCGCGGTCGCCCAGGCCACAGGCGCCAGCCATGTGGGTCTGGGCAGTGTCACCCAGCTCGGCCGCCGCATCAGTGTTGACGCCGCCATTTTCGACGGCTCCTCGACCGGGGCGCCGCGCACCGCCTACCGGGTGGGCGAATCGCACAGAGACCTGCCCCGGCTGACTGCCGAACTCATAGGCGATCTGCTCACGCACGCCGGAACAGGGGCCACCATTACCGCCATCAGCACCTCGGGCAACAAGCGCATCGACAGCGGCGCCATCCTGCAGAAAATCGCCACCAAGCCCGGCGACCTGTACAATCCGGCAGCCCTCAGTGCAGACATCAAGGCCGTCTTCGCCATGGGCTTCTTCGACAGCGTCGAGGTGGATGCGGAAGAGGTGGATGGCGGCCAGGCACTGACCTTTCGCGTCGTGGAAAAGCCCCTGATCAACGAAGTGCTCATTACCGGGGCCGAGGCCATCAAGGAAGAGGAGATCCGCGAAGCGGCGGGCATTGGCGCCAACACGATCCTCAATCCGACCAAGGTCAACGAGGCGGTGGAAAAGATCCGTACCCTCTACAAGTCCAAGGGTTACTACAACGCAGACGTGCAAAGCAGCATGGACAGCGATGACCGGGGCGCTGCCAGTGTCCGCTTCAACATAAAGGAAGGCGAAAAGGTGGTCATCCGCGAAATCGCCTTCACTGGCAACAAGAGCTTCTCCGACAGCGAACTGCGCGACGCCATCCAGACCTCCACCCGTTCCTGGTGGATTTCCTGGCTGACCGGTTCCGGTATTCTGCGCATGGATGTCCTGAATCAGGACATGGAGCGTGTGGCGGCCTTCTATCAAAACCACGGCTATCTGGACGTCCGGGTGGGCAAACCCGAGGTCTCGCAGAGCGACGATGGCCTGAGCATCACCTTCCCGGTGATGGAAGGCCCACGCTACAGGGTGGGCACAGTGGACATGCAGGGCGATCTCATCAAGGACAAGACCGAGCTGCTGAGCACGATGCAGATCCGCAAGGAGGAATACCTGAACCGCCAGATCATGCGCGACGACATTGCCCGCCTGACTGAAATGTACGCCGAACAGGGCTATGTGTATGCGGAAATCAACCCGCAAATCAGGAAAGCGCCCACCGGGAACCGTATCGACCTGATGCTCGACGTCAAGCAGGGGCCGGTCGTTTATGTGAACCGCATTGAGGTGCAGGGCAATACCCGGACCCGCGATAACGTCATCCGGCGCGACATCACCCTGGAGGAAGGCAGCAAATTCGACGCCAAGGCCCTGCGCACGTCGACGGCGAAACTCAACCGGCTCGACTTCTTCGAAAGCGTGAACATCGCCCCCAGGCCCACCATGCGGGAGGATCTGCTCGATGTCGTGGTGGATGTCAAGGAAAAGCCAACCGGCCAGTTCGCCGTTGGCGCCGGCTATTCTTCCTCGGACCAACTGCTGTTCATGGGAGAGATTTCCGAGCGCAACCTTTTCGGCACCGGCAACAAACTTGCCCTGCAGGCCAACACCAGCGGCAAAAGCACCCGCTACAATATCCGCTTCACCAATCCCCGCATCTACGATTCCCAGGTATCCGGTTCTCTGGAAGGCTACGACTGGACCCGGGAATACAGCGACTACACCCGGGACACCATAGGCGGGGGCATCGATATCGGCCATCCGCTCTTCGAGGAGTGGCGCATTTACTACGGCTACAGCCTCTCGAACACGGACCTGAAGGATATCCGGCCCGATGCCTCGTCGGTCATCCTCCGCTCCAAGGATATCCACCTCGTCAGTGAAGGGGAGCTTTCCCTGGTACGTGATACCCGCGACAAGTCCTTCTCGCCCACCAGCGGCTCCCGGAACAGCATCACGGTCTCCTATGCCGGTGGCCCACTGGGCGGCGATGCCGAATACACCAAGATCGAGGGCTCTTCATCCTGGTATTTCCCCATGGTCTGGTCAACGGTGTTCCACGTCAAGGGCGCGGCAGGTCAGGCCTTTGAAAACAAGGACAACAAGCTCCCGGTTTTCGAACATTTCTATCTGGGCGGCATGAACTCCATCCGGGGTTTCAAATCGGCCAAGATCAGTCCCAGGGATCCGGTCACCGGTGAGCGCATCGGTGGCGATAAGATGTGGTATGTCAACCTGGGCATCATCTTCCCCCTGGTCAAAGATCTGGGCCTGGACGGCGAACTCTTCACCGACTTCGGCAACGTATACGACGTGGACGACGACTGGGACTTCGGCGACTACAAGAAAACGGCTGGTCTTGGCATCAACTGGGCTTCGCCGCTTGGGCCGCTCCGTCTGGCCGTTGGTTTCAATCTGGACAAAAAGGACGACGAGGACAGCTCCACCTGGGATTTCAGCATCGGCGGCAGCTTCTGATTCGTCCACTCCCCGCCATTCATGCAGACCATTCTTGCCCGCCTGCAGGAAGGGCAGACCGTTCCCACAGCCATATCGGGATGTACCTCCGCCTCGGCAGCCTTGCTTCTGGCAAGGCTGCTGGCCGCGGGCAAGCGCAGTCTCTGCTGCCTGCTGCCTTCGGAAGAAGAGCTGCAACTGCTGGCGCAGGACTTTGCCTTCTTTTCCGCCAGCCCGCTTCTGCTCTTCCCTGGAACCGGCATTCCGCCCTATACCGTACTCAAGCCGGAAATGGCCGCCTGCGGCGAACGGGTGAGTACACTCTACCAGGTCCGGAATCTGCAGGAGCCGGCTCTGATTTTGAGCACTGTCGAGGCGGTCTGCCGGCGCCTGCCGAGCCCCCAGCACCTGAATACAAAGTGCGAACTGCTCATCGCGGGGGAAGACGCAGACCGGGATGCGCTGATTGCCTTTGCCCTGGCCAGCGGCTACCAGCCCTGCGAACTGGTGCGGCAGGAGGGCGATCTGGCTATCCGGGGCGGCATCATCGACCTCTACCCACCCTCCTGGCATGGCGAATCGGTGGGGCCCCTGCGGCTGGATTTTTTCGGCGACACGGTCGAATCCATTCGGACCTTTGACCCTGCAAGCCAGCGTTCCACCGGCGAACTGGCCGAGGCCATCCTGCTGCCCTGCTCGGAACTGCTCTACCCGGATGACCCGGCCGGGCAGGCCCGCATGCTGGAGGCTTTTGACAGGCTCCGCGACGGCCTGCAAGCACCGGCCCAGGCAAATGCCGGCGTCCGCGAGCATCTGCAGCTCCGGCAGCGCTTTGCCGGAATGGACATGCTGGCCCCCATGCTGACAGGTGCGGACGGACTGCGCTCCTTTTTTGAATACCTGCCCGCGACTTGTTCTTTGCTCCTTTTCGACGCCCCTGCCTGCCGGCGGCGCGCCCGTCTGTTCTTTGAGCGCGTAGACGCCAATTTTGCCGCAGTGCAGACTCAGGGCATGGCAGTCTCGCCTCCGGAAGAGCTTTTTCTTGCCGAATCCGAGCTGCTGGCCGTACTCGGCAAGCGCACGCTGGTTCATCTGATGCGGCTGCCCGATCCCGAAGCCCTGACGGCGCCCCTGCCCCTGCCGGTCAAAAACCACAGTCTGCTTGCCCAGGAAATGACGCTTTCGCGGCAAAAGCAGGGCATACTTGGGCCCCTCGCCACGCATATCAAGGAGTGGCAGGCGCGGGGCGAAAGTGTCCTGCTCGCATGCCGGTCGCTCAGGCAAGCCGGACACCTGCAGAGCATGCTGGCCCAGCACCAGGTGGACGCTGCCTGCCCAGGCCGTTCCTACGCCGCCATGACCTCCATACCCAGGGCTCAGGTCATCTGTCTGGCCGCGCCCCTCTCCCAGGGCTTTGACCTGCCACATGAGCAACTGCACATTCTCTCCACCGCGGAACTTTTTGGTGACAGGCGGATATCGCCGCGGCGGAGCGGCAGGAATGCGGGCCCCGATGCGCCAGCCGTCCAACTGGAGCAGTTGCATAAGGGCGACATTGTCGTACACGCAGATCACGGCATTGCACGCTTCGAGGGGCTGGTCAACCTGAACTATGCGGGTGTGCACGGTGATTTTTTGCTGCTCCTGTTCCGCAACGACGACAAACTCTACGTGCCGGTGGACAGGCTCCACAAGGTCGGCAGGTACAAGGGCCTGAGCGAACAGGAGCCCAGGCTGGACCTGCTGGGCTCGCAGCACTGGCTCTACACCAAAAAAAAGGTCAGCGACGCGGTCTGGAAGATTGCCCAGGAACTGCTCGACATCTATGCAAGGCGGGCCATGCGCCAGGGGCACCGCTTTTCTGGGCCGGGCGAGTTTTATCGCGAGCTGGAGGAGTCTTTCCCCTACGACGAAACCAGCGGCCAGCTCAAGGCCATTGGCGAGGTGCTGGATGATCTCTGCAAAGCCCGACCCATGGATCGGCTCATCTGTGGTGACGTTGGCTACGGCAAAACCGAGGTGGCGGCCAGAGCGGCATTCAAGGTGATCGAGGACGGCTATCAGGTGGCGATCCTGGTGCCAACGACCGTGCTGGCGGAGCAGCACCTGGCGACCTTCAGGGAGCGTTTTGCCACCTTTCCGGTACGCATAGCCTGCCTGAATCGCTTCCGCACCCGTGCCGAGCAGAAACAGATCATCGGCGATCTGGGCACGGGCAAAATCGACATCGTTATCGGAACGCACCGTTTGCTGTCCAAGGACATCAGCTTCCAAAAGCTGGGGCTGCTGGTTGTTGACGAGGAACACCGTTTTGGCGTGGCCCACAAAGAAAAAATAAAAAAAATCAAGGCAAACGTGGACGTGTTGACGCTCACGGCAACCCCGATTCCACGCACCCTGCAGATGTCGCTTGTGGGTATTCGCGACCTTTCCATTATTTCCACCCCGCCCAGGCAGCGACGCCCCGTCAAAACCCTGTTGGCCAAACGCGATGCGCTGATCATCAAGGAGGCCTGCCAACGGGAACTGGAACGGCAGGGACAGGTATTTTTTCTGCACAACCGGGTGCAGTCCATCATGCAGGTGGCGGCCCGAGTCTCCGACTTGGTGCCCCAGGCGCGGGTAGGGGTGGCCCATGGCCAAATGCCCACGGAGGAGCTGGAGAAGGTGCTCGTCCAGTTTATCCACCACAATCTGGATGTGCTTGTCTGCACCACAATCATCGAATCGGGGCTGGATATTGCCAACGCCAATACGATTCTTATCGATCGCGCCGATAGGATAGGCATGGCCGATCTTTACCAGTTGCGTGGCAGGGTGGGCCGCAGCGAGCGTCAGGCCTATGCCTATCTGCTCGTGCCCTCGCTCGAACACCTGAGCAGCGATGCAGAACGCCGGCTCCAGGCCCTGCTCGAGCACTCGGATCTGGGAGAAGGTTTTCAGGTGGCGATGAATGATCTGCAGATTCGCGGTGGCGGCAATCTGCTGGGCATCTCCCAGTCAGGACACGTGGCCGCAGTTGGCTACGACCTGTATTTTCAGCTTCTGCAAGACACGGTGGCCGATCTGCAGGCCCGGAAAAATGGCCGGCAGCCGGAAAACGGCGATCCGGCCTTTGATCCGGAAATCAAACTGCAGGGCGAGGCATTTTTACCGGAAGACTATATCCGGGATACGGCGCTGCGTTATCAGATGTACCGAAAACTGTCCTACGCAGGCAGCGGCAGCGCGGAAGAGCTCAGCGCACTGGCGGAGGAATTGGAGGATCGCTTTGGCCCATTGCCTGCACCCGCCCAGGCAATGTTCACCATCATTGCCATCAAGCAAAGACTAACTGCACTTCGCATCAGACGTCTGGAGCAAGGGGCTCAAAGGCTGCTCTTCTGCTTCGACGAGACAACAACAGTATTACCGGAAACGATCCTGGCCTATGTGCAGCAACAAAATGTGAGCAGGAGCAAGAATGCCCTCTGCCGCTTTACACCCGAGGGCCACCTCATCGTACCGCTTGATCAAACCACCAAGGTGATGGCAACCATTGATCATGTGCTGACAGCGCTGGCTGCCGGGCGTTCGGAAAGGCAGGGGTCAACCGCAAACAGCGCAGCACAGCGCTTATCTGGCGGAGCCATCCAGAGCACTTTATAAAATACAAAGGGGACCAATTTCTTGGTCCCCCATAAAGGTCAACTCAGCCACTGCTACTGGGCAGATCCTTTCTTCTTGTTGGAATGCGCTTTTGCATTGCCCGGTTTGGCATGTGCCGCTGCTGCTTTCGGCGCTGGATGGGTGTTCTGCACAGGCATTGCACTGATCTGCTGCTGCAAGTCATCCTTCAGGGTCGCAATTTTTAAATGCAACTCTTGAACGTTTCCGCTGAGATCACCTTTAAGAGCATCCATCTGATTTGCCAAGTCTGCAGAAGCGCTCACGCGCTGTTCCATTTCCGCAAGTCTTATGGCAATATCGTCCAATCTGCTGATGGCTGCCTCAAAATGCTCATCTCGTTGCGCTGCTGCATCCAGACCTGCCTGTATCAGGGCCATTTTTTCTGCAAATTCCTTTTTTGCAGCATCCTCATGCTGTTGCAAAATGAGGTGCAGCTCATCCAGTTGCTGGCTTTTTACAAAGTGTGCTGCATTTGCTTCCAGGGACTGCACAGTAGAATCAATCGAAGAAAGGCGAGTTTCAAGTCGCTGAAGAGTTTCAGGCAGACTCCGGGTTACTACTGGTGCTTCAGGGGGCTCAACGGAGGCGCAGGCAGAGCCGCAACACGCTTCAGCTCCAGCAAAGTTTCCAAAATACTGGGGAGCAACAAACGTTAAAATTCTCCTCACCTGCGTGCAGGCAAGAAGCTTCGTCCGGGCTGCGACTTCTGCGCCCTGTGACCTGTTCACAAGGTACGCGGAGGCGACATAGATGCATAGCATGACCGCAATGCAAAGCGCCACACCAATAACCAAACCGATAATCCAAAATACGAGCTGGAAAATGGTTACCAGGATGAGGCCAATCGAATGAAATATACCGCTACCAGGATGGGCCAAGGTCAGTTGCGCCACAAGGCTAAACAGCAGAAAAATGATGCCAGCGCTGGCAACGGCACACAGGGATGCATTTTTTTTCATTTCGAACCACCATGCAAGTTAAATGAGCTCTGAAAAAACGCTTGTCTCCAGCAAGCAGAGTTGTGCAGGCGAATCTCGTTCAGCCTTCTTTGCACTGAAAGCTTTTAGTCTACTGTCTTATTAAAAATTAGGCAAGCGGGAGAAAAAAATGAAGGGAACGATCACTTGACCGTCCCCTTCCTTTCTTGACCGTAAAGTCACAGTGCGGCGCTTAGCGCCGTGTAGAACGCGCACCTCTTTTATTCAGGCTCGCCTCCTTCTCGCGTGCCATTGCCTGCGCGCCCGGGTTCAACTTGTAGAGAAAGTCATCCATCAGTACATGCACAGCCTTTTCAGTCGCACTTTCAAAAAGCGCATCATACTGATAATCAGCCAGGACCGATTGTGGTGAGACTTTCACATCGATTCGGTTTGTCCACACCACTTCACCGTTGTAGGCATCCTGTACCCACATGCGGAGCTGCACCACTGCCTGGGGGATATCCCCAGCATTGTAGGCTATATTGCCCAACCCTGCACCGATAGCACCCCACACAATTGTATTTCCGTTCTTACCGCCAGAAACACCAAGAATTGATTTATTCGCTTTATTATACGGCCAGTTGTTTGATTCATTTCCATAGATTGCGCCTAGTGCGCCACCTGCTACCATACTACCCAACTCGTCATACGTATCAGAGCTGGCCTGCCCAAAGGCAAGCTTGTTGGTTACACCAGCTACAAAAGTGACAATGCCTTTTTTCCACGGAGCCCAGCTTGGATCCTGACGCGTCTTATATTGAATGATGCTCCCTCTGACAACATAATCAGCCGCAAAGTTTTGCCCCAATTGTGAGATCTCTGCCTGATCCAGACCTAAGGTACCCGGAGAATCGGTAGCGGGATTGCCAAAAGAATTCGAACGAGCGCTACGCTTATAGCGCTCCAATTCCTTCTGCATACTCGAAGACCAGCCACCGTTACGAAGTTCATAATCAATAGAGCGTGAGGTGTTCTCAGAGTACGCAACTACGTTAATTATGTTACGGTTGATCAGATAGCGGAACACATCCTCTTCAACAGGTACCAAAAAGCCATTCTGAGCAAAGCGGTCGGTCAGATTTGCGCTGATGAATAAATTACGCCGATAGGCGGACTCAATATCATCTGCATCCGTATAATCTGCAAAGGGCAAGACAACAACACGCCTGTTTTGACCGATATTAGTCTTCAATTCAGGGTTAATTTTTAAGGATTCCTGCACTGAGGTACCACAGCCAATTAGGGCAGACACGCAAAAAGCGGAAAAAACAAATGCTAATGGTTTCATTATTCGCACCTAAATTAAGTGAAGAAGATTATAAGTTGCTCCAAATATAATCAAATGATCTTTGGCGCCAACAGAATCACAAGCTCCCGCTTTCTGACAGCTTTATCCTCATAACCAAAGAGGTACTTAATAAGTGGAATCTTGCCAACCACTGGAGCAAACTGCTCTTTTTTCTCGGTAGCAGTATCAATTAAGCCACCAATGACCAGCATTTCCCCGTCACCTACTTGAACAGTGGTTGATAGCTCTCGCATTGTTATGACCGGGAGACCAATTTCTGCAGCATTGATTCCTACAGTTCTGTATGGGATAGCATCACCCTCCAATTCAGTGGTCACCGGTGTTAACTGCATAATCATGCTGTGATCATCAGTAATTGTTGCAATGACACCCATGGAGACTCCTTCCACGATGCTATCCGTTTCAACTGTATAGTTGTGTTCATTACTGTCGCCATCATAATCATCCTCAATAGAGGAAATATATTTTCGCACCTTACCAATACTAATAATTGCAGGTTGCCCATTCAAAACGGTCAATTTTGGATTCGAAAGAATGTGCGTTTCCCCTTGTTCATTTAAGGCATTAATTAGCACGCTAAAATCAGCATTTGGCATGGAAATTTTGCTCACAAAGCGATTCGAACCAGTCCACGGGTACACCTGACCGTTAGTGCCAAAGGCTACGGTACCTGTAACCTTAAAGCTCTCCAACACGCTCCCCCAGTCCAAACCAATTTTGGTTCGATCTGACAGATAGACCTCAATTATTTTGGCCTCAATGGCAATCTGGCGATAAAGTTCCTTTTTGAGGTTTGCAAAGTAATTTTCGACCGTTGCCATAACAGATGGCTTGGCCGTAACTGTCACGTTACCAGTCGCCTTGTCTACAATATAGAATGCGCCATCTTCAGCGCGCTGTCCGCTTTCGCCTTGCTTTGCTTTCTCACTCTTCACCACCGCAGGCTTGCGGGCCCGTTGGGGCAGCGGATTGCCAGTCTGTTCTGCCGCAGCGATTTCAGCCGCTGCCTCCGCAGCTTGTGCTTTACTTTCGGCTAGTGCAGCGCGTTCGGCAGCAGCCACATTCAAAATGACATCCAAGTTCTTTTGAACATTTTCCCAGATGTCAAAGGGGTTCTTCTCGCTGTTCAGTTTTACAACCCCCTCTGTTGCGGTAGTCACTTGTCCCTGCGTGGGAAGAAAATTGCCCCCAACCTTGGACGTATAATCACCTTTGACGTAGGGCACACCGACATGAAAAACCTTGGTCGTTTTGTTCTTGACCACAATGGTTTTGCCGTTCATCTCGTAAAAATAGTCAGCCTGGCGCAGCAGGTTGGCAACTGCGTCCTGAAACAGATCCTGAGCATTGATATCGACATCAACCAGGTAATTCTGATCAACGTCACTAGCCCAGCTGACTGTCATGCCCTTGAGGTTTGCCAATCTTTTCAGTACGTCCCAGAGCGGCTGCGGCCCTGACGTCGATTTGATCGTTGCGCCTACCCGTATTTGAAACTCCGCCGGCGTATCACCAAGATCATCCCCCAAGGCTGTTCGTGATGCCAAATACCCTGGGTTTTGGTAGCGCGATGGCATTTGGACAGGCTCGTTCATCTTTGTTGGCATGCTGGACATGGCTGACGGGGCGGGAGTTTCTTGCTTACCACCCTTTTTTCCACTGCAGGCGCCAAGAGCACAGATCAATGCTAGTGTCGCAAAGATCACCAATGTTTTCTGCAAGTTCATCTCTTTTCTCCGTATGAAATGATCAATTCGCCATACCAACTCTTGCCCTGACGAACCGCGACAGATCAGATGGCAACGCAAAGCCCGAACTCAGAATCTCCCGATAGGCCTGCACAGCCTGGGAACTTGCGCCTTTCTTATCCAGGATCCTTGCCTTGGCCACCATAGCCTCCAAGGTCCTACCATAGAGAGAATCGTGCTTCGCGAGAATTTGCAGGGCAAGATCATATTGGCGAGCTTCTTCACGAAATAGGGCATAACTCAGAAGTGCCTCCTGACTAGGGCTGTCACCCTGCACACACATATCGAAGTAAGAAGCTGCAGCCTGCATGCTACGCATATTGGCCGAGGCAATAGCTGCGTTGAGGGCAGCTACACGATCCTTTTTATTGATTGCCAAAGCACTCTTGGCGTATTGTAGGGCTTTGGCATTCTGCCGCAATTCCACCAGGTAGATAGCCGAGATCCTATTCGCCAGCTTGGCATTGGAACTCCACTTCTCAAAGGCCTGTTCATAGGCCTGCACAGCCATGGTCGGATTGTGTGCCTTCTCAAACTCGCGGCCCCTGGCAATCAGTTGCGAGGCCTCAACCAGGCCCACAGGCTGCTGTTCCATCTGGGTAATCACCAAAGCGTCCTGCTGGGCTATGTCTTCATCAGCCTGGAAGGAGAGTTTGCTTACGGTTTTGTTTGGCCAGATAAACTCCTTTGACTTTGGGTAGATAACGATGGTGTTGTAACGCTCCTCTTTTTTCAGGTCCTTCAGATTCAGGATAGCGTCAAGAGCAAAATCCCAGGGGACGTCATCAAGGGTCAAGGTCAAAGTGCCCTGAACAGACTCATCCACAATAATGTTTGTTCCGCTGACTTCCCTAAGGAAGCGAAAGACATTGTGGAGATCCATTTTATAAAAATCCACGCTGATTCGCTCGCGCTCATAACCAGAGAAACCAAAGGTCTCGTTGCCCTGGCTGCTGCGCGCTGGGCCTGCCGCCTTGGATGTATCAGGGAGCTGCTTGGCCAGTGCCTTGCCGGAAGCTGCATTCGTTTTGCTTTTGCCCGCCACAGCAGGCTTCTGCAACTCAAAATTCACCAGAATATCCTTGCCATCCTGCTTCGTGGTATAGGGCAATGACTTCTTTAATATGAATTCAAACCGCAAAATCTGAGGACTTGCATCAGCAATTTCCTTGGTCTGCAACTGAATCGGGGTATCTTTGGGAATATCGGCAGTTATCCCGGATTTGAGACTTGCGTTTGCCACATCAATAACGACCCGTGCCGGCTTCGGCAACTCATAGGTCTGATAGGTCAAACTTTCATTGCCTTTAATACGGACTTCCAATGATGCAGCCGATTTCTTGACGGCAATTTCGGTAACCGCAGACTTTTCCCCTTCCTGGGCCTGCACCACCGCGACAAAGGCCAAGCCTACAAAAGCAGCTGATGCAGCGCCCAACCACCGCCGACAGCACTCACGAAAAAGTGCACTATCTCCAAGCCTTTTCATTTACCTTCTCCATCTCTTTTCAGCTTCATGAACACATCTGTCTCTATCTTCTCTCCACCGCGGGTCTGGGCCGTTTCGGTAACTTTCACCTGTTCCTTCTGGATTTCCGTTACCTGACCGTGTCTGCCGATCAGCTGACCCACGGTAATTTTGTAGCCTTTTTTGGTCACATCCTCCACCATGGCTATTCGACCCCGTGGTGTATCCATCACTGCGACTAAACTCAGTTGGGCGGGTTCAAAAAGCTGCATGCCTGTCAGCTCGCCCTCTTCATCCAGCAGCTCGTTCGGATTGACCGACTTGAGCGTAATAAAGGGTTTAAAAGGATCTGGTCTTGATGCAACCTGATATTCATACTGAGGCGCTGCTGCACCCTGCGCTGCATTACCCTGCAGGGGCGCAGCCTCCTCCTGCATGGGAGCTGGTGGTGAACCGCCCATATCTGTATCTGCATCAGAAGGCAATAGAGCCTGGCTTGACGAAGCGTCAATTGCCATAGCTATATTGCCTCCACCAAGCATGATGGACATCACCGCCACAATAATCCTCACAGAGGTACCCAGATGAAAAGCCGATTTTGTCAGATGCTGCATTTTCATGATATCATCCACCCTCTTGCAATAGGACCACTATTTTTTCGCGGCCTGCTTTCCGGCTTGACTTTGCGGAGTTGCAGTAGATTCTACTGTAGAACGATAAGTGACCAGCGTACCCGTTGAAGTCAAAAGAATCTCATCATTTTCCTGTTTCGGCGTGGCCATGCTTAGAGAATCAAGCGTCACAATCCGATCCAGCTTGGACAATTTATCTAAAAATGTACCAACGCTATGATACGGGCCATACAGAGAAATAGAAATAGGAATTTCCGCATAGAATTCCTGCGGGACTTCCGGACCCGGCGCAAAAGACAGGAACTCAAGCCCTGCAGCCTTACCCAAATCTGAGATTGTCCGCAGCAGCTTCGGAATTTCGTTAGTTTTCGGGATATTGACAAGACTTTCATCAAATTTGCGCTGCGTTTCCGCCAACTTGGCCATGAAAGCCGGCATATTGGCAATAGCGCTTTGAGCTTTATGAATTTCCTCGTTCACATCGGCTATCTGCTCTCTTAAACCTTTTTGCTCCTCAATGTTTGGCTCATATACTGCATAGTACATTCCTGCGAGCGGAATCGCGATTGCCAGCAGTAAAACAAAAATCTTAATCTTATTGTCCAGCGACTGATATTGACCATCAATAAAAGAATCAAGTTTATTCTGTCGCGCATTTTTTGCAGCCATGATCCACTCCTTACTGAGCTTTGGCCGGAGCGGCGGCGGGTTGCGTCGGCCCAAGCCTATCTATGGAACTCCGCAGCGTGAATTCCTTAAGATCGCGATCAGCGTATTTTTTCATGTCCGATTTTCCCAAGGTCACATTAGACAAATATGGTGAGTTTTCCAACTCATCCATATATCTGGCTATTGTTTGATTGTCCTGGGACATGCCGGTCACTTCAAGCCCGCTTGAACTCTGTGACAATTGAGTGAGCCACATTCTGTCCGGCGGGGTATGACTCGCGACGTCATCCATGACATGAACGGCTACCCCTGCATTCTTTTTCAGCTCCTTGATTATTGCTATCCTGGTTTCAAGGAGTGCCTGTTGTTGCTCTAATTGTTTGATTTTATTCAATTCATCATTATACTTTTCTTTCTCTTCTTGTACTACCTCAAGTTCAGCACGCAATCCTCTCGTCTGGATTACCTGCACGATACCAACAAACGCTAGCGCAGCAATGAACAGACCTACAGTAAGAATGGCCAACATAAGCTCTTTCTTGGCCTTATTCCTACGTCTGATTTCACGGACCGGTAATAAGTTTATCTGTATCATAGTCTTAAAGAGTGGCTGGGCGAATTGCAAGACCCGCTGCAATTGCCATTTCTGGGCCTAAGGCTGCCAAAAATTGGCGATCAAACCTCTTTTCGTCAACCTGAATACGATCAAAAGGATCAAACACCTGAACAGGCAAGTCTATTTCTTTGGCAATGTATTCCGACAGTCCAGAGACCTTTGCCCCCCCTCCGCTCAAAACGATATGGGATAGTGATCTCTTCTGATTGTTAGAGCGATACAAATCGACAGCCTTTCTGATTTCCATCGCCCATTGGCTGCACACCTTGGTAAAAATGCCGCGGATTTTCGCCTCGTGCTCCGGCGCCGCTACCGCGCCCAGTTTAATCTTCTCGGCCAAGTCGTAGTCGACATCCAGATCCACTGCAATGCGATTGGTCAACTGGGCACTGCCCACGGCAACATCACGGGCGACAACAGATACACCATCAGCTATGATGTTAATATTCATCTTGGAGGCACCGATATCTATCAGTGCCACATTAACCTCAGATGAGGTAACTACCCCCCAAATATTGCTGAGAGCGAAACCGTCGACATCGACCAAAACCGGATTCAGCTTCAACGCTGCAAGCATATCAAGATAGTGGTTGACCACTTCCTTCTTTGCCGCCACCAGCATGATATCTTGCCGGTCAGAACCGGCTTTTCGGACCGGTAACCTTTGAAAATCCAAGTAGATGTCCTTGGAGTCAAAAGGAATATACTGCTCGGCTTCCATTGCAATATATTTCCTCAATTCTTCATCAGACATCTGTTCCAGGTTGATCTTTTTTACGATGACAGAATAGCCGGAAATCGAAACGCCTACCTTTTTCCCCTTGACCTGGAGATTTTTCAGCAGGGCGGCAACCGTTTTACCTACAGCCTTGGGCTCTTTCAGATCGCCATCCTCGACCGCTTCGGCAGGCAAAGCTGCACTCCCCGCTGCCAGCAGGCGGTAGCCTTCTTTACCGCTCGGCTGCAGCTGGCACACCTTCACCGCATGCGTACCAATATCAATACCAATTACCAATTCTTTTTTCTTCGCCATGGTCTTCTTATCCGTGTAATGGACTGCTCATGAGCGCCTGTTTCAGATGCTTCCTTTATAGCCCATATGGGTGGTGGTTTGTCAAGGAGGCTTCCCTATTTTTTCATTTTTTTCCCAGAAAAAACGGGATAGTACCGGCTTGCTCCCAGGATTCCCAAGGCAAATTAATGCATAACATATTGAAATATTTAATAATTTCTTTTTTCACAATTTTGCGCCTTGCTCCCCATTAAAGTTTCGGGTAGGAATAGGAAAAATTTTCCACTCACTATTTTTGGTATGCCATCGTGCGCTTCTTTTTATTCAGCCGGCGCGGTTCCGCCCTTCGCGAAAACCTCGAGGCGCTTTGCGTAGCCCTTCTTGCAGTGCTGTTTATCCGCACCTTTATTGTTCAGGCCTTCAAAATCCCCAGCGGTTCCATGCTGCCAACCCTGCAAATTGGCGACTATATTCTGGTGAGCAAGTTTGCGTACGGCGTCAAACTGCCCTTCACCGGAAAGACCCTGATTTCGGGCGCAGACCCGCGACCTGGTGATATCATTGTTTTTCAGTACCCCAAAGATCCAAAAGTCGACTACATCAAACGGGTCATCGCGGTGGCAGGCGACGTGGTGGAAATCAGGGACAAAAAGCTCCTCATCAACAAGAAATCAGTGCCCGACCCGCATGCGACATTCAAGGATCCCATCATTCACCCCGAATCCCTAGACCTCCGCGACAATTTCGGGCCGGTCACAGTGCCTGCAAACTCGCTTTTTGTCATGGGCGACAACCGCGACAATTCTCATGACAGCCGTTTCTGGGGCTTTGTTCCTTTCCATGCCGTAAAGGGCAAAGCCTGGCGCCTGTACTGGTCCTGGGATATAAATCAGCCCTTTTTTTCCTGGACCCGTATCCTGTCCATTCGGTGGCGACGAATCGGCCGGGCGGTAGTTGATTCCGGGGCTCCGCCGACCACTTTCCGCCCTGGCGCCCCGCCCCCATCGGCGACATTCGCCCCCAATCCAGGCAGTACACCAGCAGTGGGCTTCACTGATCTGTTGCCATGAAAACGGAATATACCTTTTCCCACCATCATATTCTCGGGATGGATCAATTCTCCCGGGAAGACATTACCCACATCCTGGCTACCGCAGAGTCCTTCAGGGACATCTCCGAGCGGCCCATCAAAAAGGTACCGGCGCTCCGTGGGCGCACGGTTGTCAATCTGTTCTTCGAAGCCTCGACCCGGACCCGCACATCCTTTGAGATTGCGGCCAAACGCCTGAGCGCAGACACCTTCAACTTCAGCTCCGCAACCAGCAGCACCAGCAAAGGCGAGACCCTGATCGACACGGCCCGCAACATCTCGTCCATGCACCCGGACGTCATCATCCTGCGGCACCCGAATGCAGGCGCTCCCCGCCTGATCAGCCGCTATGTACCCGCCGCGATCGTCAACGCAGGCGACGGTGCACACCAGCATCCGTCTCAGGGTCTGCTCGATCTGCTGACCGTACGGCAGCGCAAAGGCCGCCTTGATGGTCTGAAAATCGCCATTGTCGGTGACATCACCCACAGTCGGGTGGCCCGATCCGACATCCAGGGCTTTACCACCATGGGCTCAACGGTTTTTGTATACGGCCCGGGCACCCTCGTGCCGATGTACATAGAAAGCATGGGCGCGGTGCGAGCACGCAGCATGCACGAAGCCCTGGACCAGGCCGATGTGGTCATCGTGCTGCGTATCCAGCAGGAACGATTGTTCGAGGCCCTGCTGCCATCGCTTCGGGAATATGCCCAGCGTTTCGGCCTCTCGGACGGCCCCCTGGGCTGGGCCAGGGAAGATGCCATCATCATGCACCCCGGACCGGTCAACCGCGGGGTGGAACTCAACCCGGAACTCGCGGACTCGGCGCACTCCGTCATTCTGGATCAGGTCACCAACGGCGTTGCCGTACGCATGGCGCTACTCTATCTTGTGGGGAATGCCTGATGTCGAACTCCTGGCTCATTGTGAATGGCCGTATCCTGGATCCTGCCAGCGGCAGGGACGAACAGGGCGACCTGCTCATTATCGACGGCGTATTCGCGCCACCTGGCGAGGCCGTTCCCCCCGATGCCGGCCGCATCGACGCCACCGACCTCTGGGTGACGCCCGGTCTGATCGATATGCACACCCATCTGCGGGAACCCGGCTGGGAATACAAGGAAGACATCCGCTCCGGCTGCCAGGCGGCAGCAGCGGGCGGTTTCACGGGTGTGGCCTGCATGCCGAACACGAGGCCGGTCAATGACTGCGCCGCAATCACCCGCTTCATCCTGGAAAAAGCCAGGGTGGCGGCAGCACGTGTCTATCCGATTGGCGCCATCAGTCAGGGCAGCAGAGGCGAGCTGCTGGCTGATTTCGGCGAACTCAGGGAGGCCGGGGCGGTGGCGGTCAGCGATGACGGCAGGCCGGTTGAGAGCAGCCAGCTCATGCGGCGGGCGCTGGAATATGCCAACGACTTTGAGCTGCCGGTCATCTCCCACTGCGAAGACCTGGGGCTCGGCAGGGGCGCCATGCACGAGGGGCCGCATGCCACCCGGCTGGGGCTCAGGGGCATTCCGGCGGCAGCCGAATCGGTCATGGTCTTCCGGGACATTGCGCTCGCGGAGTGCACCGGCTTGTCCGTGCATATCGCCCATGTGAGCACCGCCCAGTCACTGCACATCATCCGGGCCGCCAAAGCGCGCGGCGTGCGGGTCACGGCGGAAACCGCGCCCCACTACTTCACGCTGACCGACGAGGCTGTGGGCGACTACGACACCAACGCCAAGATGAATCCGCCGCTTCGAAGCGCAGACGACCGTGAGGCGGTGCGGCAGGCCCTGGCCGACGGCACGCTGGATGTCATCGTCACCGACCACGCGCCTCACTCCTGTCTGGAAAAGGAATGTGAATTCGAAAAGGCGGCCAACGGCATCATCGGACTGGAGAGCTCGCTGGGGCTCAGCCTGTGTCTGGTCCGGGACGGCCTGCTCAGCCCACTCAGGCTCATCGAGCTGATGTCGCTGGCGCCGGCCAGGATTCTCCATCTGCCCGCAGGTACACTGGCGCCGGGCGCAGCGGCGGATCTGACGCTCATCAATCCCGATCTGCCCTACATCTTTTCAGAAGGGGATATCCGCTCCAAGAGTCGCAACACGCCCTTTCTGGGACGGCGGCTGCCCGGCCGGGCCGTGCTGACCATGGTGGACGGCAGGGTCAGCTACCGGAAAAATCTGTCCTCAACTGCTGCGGCACCAGCTCATGACGCATAGGGGGCCGGGTCCTGCGCTCCGGCCTCGGCAAAGCCCTTCAGTCGCAGGCGGCAGGCGTCGCAATGCCCGCAGGCCCGCCCGTCCACCGGGTCGTAGCAGCTATGCGTCATACTGTAATCCACACCCAGCGCCAGACCCCGCACAATAATTTCCTTCTTGCTCAAATACTGCAGCGGGGCGTGAAAACGAAACGCCCTGCCCTGCACGCCCGCCCTGGTGCCAAGGCTCGCCATGCGGGCGAAAGCCTCTAAAAATTCCGGCCGGCAATCCGGATAGCCGCTGTAATCCATGGCGTTGATGCCCAGGAAGATGTCGTCTGCCCCGAGCACCTCGGCCCAGGCAAGCGCATGCGCCAGAAAGATGATGTTCCGGCCCGGCACGTAGGTGGCCGGAATGTCCTGCCCCACGGTATTCATGGGCCGGTCTTTGGGCACGGCCGCGCCGGTGGTGAGCGCGGAACCGCCGATGATATCCAGGTCCACCCGCAAAATCAGATGACTGGCCCCGAAATGGCGGGCTATGTGCTGCGCTTTTTCCAGCTCCAGCTCCTGGCGCTGGCCATAACGAAAACTCAGGCAGTGACAGGCAAAGCCCCTGTCCTTGGCCATGGCCAACACGGTTGTGGAATCCAAACCGCCGCTCAACAGAATGACCGCCTTTTTTTCGTCCTGCATCCTGGCTCAACCGATATTCAGATGAAAGGGAATCTGCCGTGTCATGCCCACGGCTTCCGGCCGCACTTCGGCCTGCCAGGCCAGAAAGCGCACGCCTGCAGCCATGGCCTGCTCCACGGCCTGCGCGTAGCCGGGATCAATCCGGCGTGCCACCGAGCAGAGCTGCACGTCTGTCCGCGGCACGCAGAAGAGCACTGCCGCCTGCTCGCCGCCTGCCGCCAGGGCCGCCAGCTCCCGCATGTGTTTCGCGCCCCGCGCGGTCACCGCATCCGGAAACAGGCCGATGCCGTCCTCCGCCAGCGAACACTGCTTGACCTCCAGATACACCCGGCCTGTGCCGGTGTGCAAAAGAAAATCCAGCCGGACATGGCGGCCCAAAGTCACCTCCCGCCGGATACTGCTGATCCGGCCAAAGGCGTCTATGAGACCCCGCTCCAGACCTTCATGCACGACTTGATTCGTGCGGCCGGTGTGCACGCCGATCCAGCAGACCGGGCCACGCACCATTTCGAGCGTCCACGCATATTTCCTGGCCGGGTTGTCCGCACAGGAAATGATGACCCGGCTGCCCGGCTCCGAACAACCCAGCATGGCTCCTGAATTGGGACAGTGCACGGTCAGTTCAGCGCCATCGTCCAGACGCACCTCGGCCAGAAAGCGCTTGTACCGTCTGAGCAGTGTGCCTGCCAGCCGTTTTTCAGGCAGCAGCATGACACGACTCGCAAAAGAAGCGGGGGACCTGTTTCTGCACGGTGGTTTTTTCCACAAAATCATGTAAAATGCACAGGGAAGCAGGCCAGCGCAGCCATAAGGCGATGCTGACCAGACCGACATCAACGCTTATCATAGCCAGACAGCAGGGGGATTTCCACCATGAAACTCGGACTGAACGGGCTTGGAAGAATCGGCAAACTTTCTCTGTGGAACCACGTCACAAAAAAATATTTCCCGGAACTGGTCGTCAATCTGGGCCGGGACGTGGGCTGCGGCCTGCAGGATCTCGCGGCTGCGATCGAAAAGGATTCCACCTATGGCCGCCTCAGCACCTATGTCAACGGCTACAGGGGCGGCCGGGTGATTGAAAACCTGGACGAGGCGGCCGGCACCATGACCATCAACGGCACCCCGGTCACCTTTCTGCGTCAGGCGAGAAATCCGAAAGACATTGACTGGAAGAGCCACCAGGTCCGTCTTGTGGTGGACACCACCGGCCAGTTCAGGGATCCGACCGCCGACCCGGACGAGGGCAGGGGTTCCTGCCGCGGCCATCTTCTGGCCGGGGCGGAAAAGGTCATCGTGTCCGCTCCGTTCAAAATCAAGGCCAAAGGCCTGGCCATGCCCGAAGACGCCATCACCACCGTCATGGGCATCAATGACGACGACTTCGACCCCGCGTGCCACACCATCATTTCGGCAGCCTCCTGCACCACCACCTGCCTGTCCTACATGATCAAGCCCCTGCTCGATCATTTCGGGGCCAAGCGACTGCTCTCCGCCTCCATGGTCACGGTTCACGCCTCGACCGGCACCCAGGAGGTACTGGATCGCCTCCCTGCCGCCGGGGCGAGCGATCTGCGCAAAAACCGCTCGATCCTCAACAACATCATCCTGACCACAACCGGCGCGGCCAAAGCACTCTCACTCGTTATCCCTGAGATGCAATCCATTGGTTTCATTGCTGAATCGGTGCGCATCCCCACCACAGCCGGCTCGCTGATCGTCCTGGTGCTCAATTTGCAGGACGAGCTGGACAACCCGGTCAAACGCAATCTCATCAACGAGATTTACGAAGAATACGCCAAGACCAGCCCCTACCTCGTCTTTTCAGCGGAGCAGAACGTGTCCTCCGACATCATGGGCATGCCCAAGGCGGCGGTGGTCATCGAATCCACAGAAATTCATACCCGCACCGCCACGGTACGGGTCAATCTGGATCAGTTGAAAAACGTAAAAATCGAGGGCGCCAGCTCCTCCATTCTGGAGGTGCCCTTCACCCAGGCGGTCATCTACGGCTGGTACGACAATGAACTGGGCAGCTACACCAACATGCTGGGCGAGCTGAGCAAAACCGTTGCCGACCAGATGCTGTGATCGTCCGCCGCCTGCGCCCCCAAGACGTCCCTGCAGTGCAGGCCCTTGAAGAGGCGGGGATGCAGCATCCCTGGACGGCCGGGCAGGTGGCAGGCGAGCTGGAATCGGCCGCAGGGCTGGGCTTTGGCGCGGAAGACCGTGGGCAGCTCCGGGCCTTTGCCTTCTTCCGCTGTTATCCGCCAGAATGCGAGCTGCTGCGTATCGTGGTGCATCCGGATGCACGGCGGCAGGGTCTGGCAGAGCGGCTTTTGAGCCTGGCGCTCACCGAATGCGCGGCGCTGGGCGCCCTCGTCTGTTTCCTCGAAGTGCGGGCCTCCAATGGGGCGGCACTCGCCTTGTACGAACGGCAGGGTTTCCGGATCGATGGCAGGCGCAGGCGCTATTACGACAGTCCAGAGGAAGACGCACTGCTTTTGCACAAGCATCTCGAACACAGGAGAAAACAATGACAAATCTGCGTGACCTGAACCTGCAGGGCAAGCGGACGCTTGTCCGGGTCGACTTCAATGTGCCCATGAACGACAGGGGCGACATCACGGATGATCTGCGAATCCGCATGGCTCTGCCCACGCTGGAATACCTCATTGGCCAAAACGCCAAGATCATCCTCTGCTCCCATATGGGCCGCCCCAAAGGCAAGCGGGCCATGGAGTTTTCGCTCGCGCCGGTTGCCGTCCATCTGTCGCAGCTCCTGCACAAAGCGGTTCCACTCGCCCCTGACTGCATTGGACCAGAGGTGGAAAAAATGGTCGTGCAGGTGCAGAATGGCGAGCTGCTCCTGCTGGAAAATCTGCGTTTTCACGCGGAAGAGGAAAAAAACGATCCGGAATTTTCCAGACAACTGGCAGCCCTTGCCGAGGTCTATGTCAACGACGCCTTTGCCGTGTCGCACCGCGCCCACGCCTCGGTGGTGGGGGTGACCCCGCATTTTGCCGCCAGGGCGCCGGGCCTCCTGCTGCAAAAGGAAATCGACTATTTTCACCGAGCCATCGACAATCCGGCACGGCCGCTGGTGGCTCTGATCGGCGGCGCCAAGGTTTCCGGCAAACTCCAGGCGCTGGAAAACATGCTCGCCAGGGTGGATCGTCTGATTCTGGGCGGCGCCATGGCCAATACCTTTCTGAAGAGCCAGGGCTTCGATGTCGGCGCCTCCAAGGTGGAAGACGATCTGCTGGACAGCGCACGAAACCTGCTCAGACGGGCCGCTGAGCGCAAGGTCAAAGTCTACCTGCCGGTAGACGTCATTGCGGCTGACAGCTTTGCCCCTGATGCGGTCAGCATGGCGGTGACCATTCAGGACATTCCCAAGGGCTGGCTGGCCCTGGACATCGGCCCGGCCTCGGTGCAGTGTTTCCGGGAGGCGCTGGCCGATGCCAAAACCATTGTCTGGAACGGCCCGATGGGGGCCTTTGAAATGGATGCCTTTTCCCGGGGCACCATGGCCATGGCCCATGAGGTGGCCGCTGCCCATGCGCTCAGCGTGACCGGCGGCGGCGATTCCAACGCGGCCATCGAAAAATCGGGAGAAGCTGACAATATTTCCTACATGTCCACCGGCGGTGGTGCCTTTCTCGAGCTGATGGAAGGCAAGGAACTGCCCGGCATCAAGGCATTGCAATAAGCGCAGCACCTGGAGGAAGGTATGAAAAGACGTCCCCTGCTGGCCGGCAACTGGAAAATGCATCTGAACATCGCCGATGCTGTGGAGCTGGCCAAAAATGTCGCTGCGGCGGCAGAGCAATCGGACCGAGATGTCATGATTGCCCCGGCTTTCACGGCCTTGAGCGCCGTGGCAAAAGCGCTGAAGGGCAGCAGGCTTTTCCTGGGCGCGCAGAATGTCGCCTGGGAAGCCCAAGGCGCATTCACGGGCGAAATCGCGCCGCCCATGCTGACCGACATCGGCGTACGCATGGTCATTATCGGCCACTCCGAGCGGCGGCACATTTTTCTGGAAGACGATGCCATGATCAACCGCCGTCTGCGCGCAGCCCTGAACTATGACCTGACGCCGGTGCTCTGCCTGGGCGAAACCCTGGCCGAACGCGAGGCCGGCAGCACCTTCCAGGTCCTGGAAATGCAGTTGCGGGGCGGCCTGCAGGAGGTGAGCGCCGCCCAGGCCGCGCAGGTGGTTCTGGCCTACGAACCGGTCTGGGCCATCGGTACCGGCAGGACAGCGAGCACGGACCAGGCCCAGGAGGCCCATGCCTTTCTGCGCCGGCTGTTAGCAAAGATCTACAACAAAAATCTTGCCGAAACAGTCCGTGTCCTGTATGGTGGCTCGGTTAAGCCTGACAATATCAGCGCTCTGATGGCCCAGGCTGACATAGACGGCGCTCTGGTTGGCGGAGCTGCCCTGAAAATTGATGCATTCGAGCGGATTATTCGCTTTCAATGACCACCTTACTGATCGTCGTTCACGTCATCGTCTGCTTCTTTCTCATCGCCATCGTGCTGTTGCAGCACGGGAAGGGCGCGGATATAGGTGCAACCTTTGGGGGATCCAGCCAGTCCCTGTTCGGCACCGAAGGACCCGTGCCGCTGCTGCACAAAATTACAACCGGCGCAGCCATCATTTTTATGCTCACGTCGGTCACGTTGGCCTATTACTCCGCCAATAAATCGACCGGTTCGGTCATGAGCAAGGTTCCCATGCAGGAACAGACGGTGCCCGCAAGCCAGGAAGCGACTCCGGCTGCCCCGGACGCCGCGCAGCCGGCTGCTCCGGTTTCAGCGCCTGCAACCGCATCTAAAAAGGCAGCGGAAGAGGCAAGAACTCAAGCAACTGAAGAAGCAGCCCCTGCAAAAGCGCAACAGTCCGCATCAGCAGGCAGCGACGAAAAGGCCCAATCTGCAGTTCCCGCGAGTCAGCAAACAGCCCCAGCGGCCAGCCCCGCTCCGCTTGAGCCTGCAAAGAAGGCCTCTGCAAAAAAACAGGCAGAAACAGCGGCTGCTGCCGAAAAACCTGCGAAGGAAACATCCAAACCGGTTAAAAAAGTGGCTCCTGCTCCCCGGCAGAAAGTAGAAATACCGAAAGGGGCGGATAAGCAGAAGCAGTAAGACAAGAAAAGAGCCGAAGTGGTGGAACTGGTAGACACGCTATCTTGAGGGGGTAGTGGCCACAGGCTGTACGAGTTCGAGTCTCGTCTTCGGCACCAAATTCACATACAAGGAAGTAGCGAAAGTCTCTGCGCCCCGTGAAGCCATCAGGTTTTGCGGGGTTTTTCTTTGTTCTCCCTGCCCGATAATGCCGAGGAGGACAGAGCAAAGCCCGGCACAAAGGAGCGGTGGACACGGCAAATGAGGCGTCAAGGCTACGCTCATGCCGCCCTGCCTTTTCCAGGCATGATCTGCCATGCGCTGAAAACGAAAGCCGCTCGCCAAGCTGTTGCCGCACATGCTCTGGCAAGACCGCTGGCTGGGGCCAAAAATCCGAGCATTGCCCGGCCGCTCAAACCATATCAGGAGCGCAGCAAGCTGCCAGCGGACGATGACTCTGGAGCAAGAGCGCCCCATTGGGGGCTTGATCGGTTACATTGACAACTCCGCAAGAATGCTGCCCATCTTCAATCCGGCAGGAACCGCATTTGCAGGAGAGGCCCTGCCGAGCCCCGCTTTACATCCCCCCTGCCCTGCTTATAGTTGGGCAAATTTCATTTTTCCCCTCTGGAGTTTGCATGGAGATCTTTTCCACCGAATTCGAGCAGGCGCTCGCCGCCTCGCCCCTCTTGGCCCTGGCCCTGGCCTACGCGGGCGGCTTGCTCGCCAGCCTGACCCCCTGCGTCTATCCAATGCTGCCGATTACGGCAGGCATCATCGGCCGCGCCAATGTGGGCGGTTCAAAACTTCGGGCTCTTGGCCTCTCCTGCATCCATGTCTTCGGCATGGCAAGCACCTATGCGGCTCTGGGCGTTTTTGCCGCTGCCAGTGGCCACATCTTTGGCAGCTTGGCCAGCAATCCCTGGACGCTGCTCATCGTGGGCAACATCTTCGCGCTCTTTGCCCTGTGGATGCTGGACGTGTTTCCAGTGCCCTCGCTACATCTACATGGCCCGGCCCTGTCCGGACTCACCAAAATGGGCGGTTATGCCGGCATTTTTGCCGCCGGCATCGCTGCCGCGCTCGTGGCCGGCCCCTGCACCACACCGGTTTTGGGGGCGCTTTTAACCTATACCGCAGTGGCCGGCAATGTGGCCTTTGGCGCGCTGCTGTTTTTCGTCTTTTCTCTGGGCCTGGGCACGCTGCTGCTGGCGGTCGGCGCCTTTTCCGGCTGTCTGGCCGCACTGCCGCGCTCCGGCCAATGGATGCTCTGGGTGAAAAAGGCCCTGGGAATGCTCATGCTGGCAGCCGCCGAATACTGCATCTTCAGGGCTGGTTCCTTCTTTTTATAATGCCTCAAATTTGGTGAATTTCATGCGCAAGCCACACTCTACCCCGTTTTTCCTGGCAATGACTCTGTGTGCCGCCCTTTCCCTGCTCATGACGGCCAATGCCGTTTTTGCGGATGACACGGCCAAAGCTCCTGCCGACGGCAATACCGCCGCCCCTGAGGAACAAGCGGCAGCGACAAAAGAAAAGGGCATTCAGCTCATTCCCTTCAAAGGCTACGATCTGGATGGCAAGCCGCTCAATCTGGGCGACCGTATCGGCAAAAAACCGGTGCTCCTGGTTTTCTGGGCCAGTTGGTGCCCGGGTTGCAAGGCAGAGGTGCCCAAAGTGAACGAGCTGGCCAGGCAGTATGCCAGCCGGGGCATGGACTTCATCGGCATAAATATCGGCGAAAACGATACCTATAAGCGGGCCAAGCTCTGGGCCTCCAAACACGGCGTGAGCTATCCCAACTATTTTGATGCCACCGGCATGGTTGGCCAAATGTACCGCCTGCAGGGCGTGCCCACGGTGGTGGTTGCCGACAGCAAGGGCTACATCCGCTTTTACGGTCACGATGTGCCGGAAATCAGCGAGGATATTTTCCAGAAGTTAACGGCCAACTAAAGGCCGGGTTCGTCTTCCGGGGCCACGATGGGGTAGTCGCCAAGCACTTCCTCAGGGATGCTGACCGGGCGGCCGCTGGCATCATCGCAGAGGATGAAGAGGGTCGAGGCCAAAGCCAGGACGGTACTGTCCCTGGGCCTGAAGAAACGGAATTTGCGCAGAGATTTGATGCGCTTGAAATTTGCGACCCAGGTTTGCACCCAGATCAGCTCGCCTGCAAAGGTGGAGTGATGGTATTCGATGTTGTGGCTGCGGATGATCCAGTGCCGGCCAATGGCACGATAACGCGCGGCAGGCCAGCCGAGCGCGGCGGAATGCGCCTCTGCCGCGTTCTGCATCCATTGCACATAGTGCACGTTGTTGACATGCCCGTTGCCGTCAATGGTGCTTTCCGGCACCACGATTTCCAGCCGGAAGACGGCCTTGCCGGCGTCATCCGCGTTCATTGCCGCACCTGGCAAAAGCATTGTCTGAGCAGGAGGGTTCCCAGCAGGAGCGCCCGCCTGTCTGTTCCAGTTTTTTCACTGCCTGTCCGAAAAACATCGCCTGCCTTGTTGAGTTTGGCCTGCATCGCGTCAAGGAAATTCCTCCGGCAGTGCCGTTCCGAAAGCGGCTGACAACAGCCGGTCTCAGCCTTTCCCGGCGGCCCACGTAAACAGCCAGTTATATCGATTGCCCGCAGCATACTGCGTTTCCGCCCTTTGTGAAAAGATAAAAAAGAAAGCTGCCAGGGTGGCGGCACCTGCCCCGGACTGCGAAACTTTGGCGGGACAATATCGGCATATGCTGTATGATGACACCCTGTTTTCAGGACGGAAATCCGGGGCGGTTCCCGGCCGCACCTTTGTTGAGGAAGATGGCATCATGAATTTGATTGAACTTATCGGCAATACCCCGCTGGTCAGCCTGGATAAAATCAACCACAGGCACAATCAGGTGCCCATTCTGGGCAAGCTGGAGGCCAAAAATCCCGGCGGCTCGATAAAAGACAGGGCCGCACTTTCCATGGTTCTGGCCGGTGAAAAGAGCGGTGAACTCAGCCGGGACAAAATTCTTATTGAAGCCACGAGCGGCAATACCGGCATCGGCATTGCCATGGTCTGCGCCCAAAGGGGCTACAAGTGCCTGCTCGTCATGCCGGAATCCGCCTCCATCGAGCGCCGCAAAATCATGCTGGCCTATGGCGCGGAAATCATCCTGACCCCGGCCAAGCTGGCAACCGACGGCGCCATTGAAAAGGCCTATACTCTGGCCCGGGAAAACCCGGAGCAGTACTATCTGGTGGACCAGTACAACAACCCGGCCAACTGGCAGGCGCACTACAACGGCACAGCGCCGGAAATCTGGGCGCAGACCAGGGGCCTGGTGACAGATGTCATCGCCACCATGGGCACCAGCGGCACTGCCATGGGGCTGTCCCGCTGGTTTCGGGACCATCACCCGGAGGTGCGGGTGATTGCCGTGGAGCCCTGCCCGGGTCACAAGATTCAGGGCTTGAAAAACATGAAGGAATCCTACCGGCCCGGAATCTTCGACAAAAGCCTGCCATCCGAAATCGTCACCGCCTATGATGAGGGCGCCTTCAGTATGGCAAGAAGGATGGCGGCGGAAGAGGGGATTCTGGTCGGCATGAGCGGCGGTGCCGCCGTCTTTGCCGCCCTGGAGCGCGCGAAAGAGTTGAGCAGCGGCTGCATCGTGGTCATCCTGCCGGACAGCGGCGAGCGTTATCTGAGCACCACACTCTTTGCCTCGCAGGAAAGAAGCGGTTCGGGCACGAGCCTCCGGCTTTTCAACACCATGAGCCGCAAAAAGGAGGTCTTCAAACCGCTGAACCCGGGCAAGGCCACCATGTACGCCTGCGGGCCCACAGCCTTCACCCCGCCCAATCTGGCGCACTGCCGCCGCTTCGTAGTGGCTGATCTGATCCGCCGTTACCTGGAGTATCGGGGACTAACGGTGGATTCCTACATGAATTACACCGATCTGGACGACAATACCATTGCCGGGGCAATGCAGGCCGGGCTTGACCTGAAGACCTTTACCGGCCGTCATATCGATCAGTTCAGGCAGGCCGCCGCTGCCCTGGGGGTACAGCCTGCCACTGGCAATCCACTGGCCTCCGAGCACGTGCAGGACATGATCGAAATTGCCCATGAGCTCATTCATCGGGGCTATGCCTACGAAAAGCACGGTTCCATCTATTTCGACATCTCCAAATTCCCGCGTTACGGCCGCCTGTCCGGTGTGGATCTGGGCAAGATCAAGGTGGGCCAAACCGTTGACCTGGACAACTATGACAAGGACAACCCGCGTGACTTTACGCTCCTGAAGCGCTCGACTCTGGCCGAGTTGAAACAGGGTATCTTTTTCAAGACCGATCGGGGCAACGTGCGGCCTGGCTGGCATATCGAGTGCTCGGCCATGTCCACCCGCTATCTGGGCCAGACCCTGGACATTCACACTGCAAGCCAGGATCTGATGTTTCCACACCACGAAAACGAAATCGCCATTGCCGAAGCCCTGACCGACAAGCCGCTGGCCAACTACTGGCTGCACTCCGGTCAGGTGATGGAAGGCGGCCGGAAAATGGCGGCCGAGGCGGGCAATATCGTGACGCTGCAGGAGGTGCTTGACAGGGGTACAGCGCACGGGAACTGCGTTTCCTGCTCCTGAGCGTCCATTACCGCAAGCCGATGCACTTTTCCTACAAGCGGCTCAATGCGGCCCGCATAGCGCTGAAACGGATCGACGAATACACGCGGAAGCTGCTCTGTCTGCCCGCAGGCCTGCCCAGCTCGGCTATCCCGGCCCAGTTGGAGACCTTGCAGACCCGTTTTACCCAGAGCCTGAACGATGACCTCAACGTCTCCGGAGCCATGGGCGCCCTGTTCCACTTCATCAAGCAGAGCAATCCCCTGGTGCAGCACCGCATGGTGGATGCGGAGCAGAAAAAGGCCATTACCGCTCAACTGGAAAGCATGAACACCGTATTGGGCATTTTCGACATGAATCAGTGTCCCCTGTCGCCGGAGATCAACAGGCTGATCCAGAAGCGGGAAGCGGCACGGGCACGCAAGGCATGGGCCGAGGCCGATGCAGTGCGGGAGGAACTGCTGGCCATGGGCATCAATGTGCTGGACACGGCCGGCGGCCCGGTCTGGGAGCGGGTGGTCAGAAGCTGCGCCGTGTGCGGCAAGCAGGCGGCCTCCTGCGCCTGTCAGCTGGAAAAAGAAGGCGGGGCAGGACAAGGCGCCTGCGGCCAGGGCTGAAAAAAAGCAAAAGGCCTCATTGCAAAGGCAGCATGTGTGAGGATGCAAACAGGTTAACAGGACAAGGCGGGATTCCGGTCGATCGGCAGGAGCAACACGCACTCAGCCAGGGGGTGCCCAGAGAGGCGGCAAGAGGAAGAGTCGCCCTGGGTAAGAGGAGGCGCATTTGCGCCCTGAATACAGCGGGGCGGCTTTTTGTGGTTAGAGACCACAAAAAAACCGCCAGAGTTTTGCTCTGGCGGCCAAGCTTGGGAGGTGTAGGAGAACACGGCCCTTCCCAAAAAATCCTGCGCAGGCCACCGACCAAGGAAACGACGGCCTACGCAGTTCTCTCCTGCAGATTGGTCACCCACTTACCAATCCGCATTGGACGGTTCCATATGTACCCGAAAGCGGAGATCTCCGCTTGCACCTGCGGAATTCTTCCTGTCATCCCACAGGATTTTTTCATTCCGCGCCCGGCTTCCCGCACAAGATCCATGAATTGAACATGGGAAAAGGGCCTGGATCCACCGAATGGCATTGCAGCAGGATTGTGGAGCACAGGGGGCGGTTCATGGAATCAAGGCACGAAGCCTGCGGCTTGCCCGAAGCTCCACGGACTACCTGGCATCAAGGCTTGGCGGAGGATGACCTGCGCCTGGGGATGCGGCTGGCCGGGGCACGTCGATAACAGATTGGGTAGTGCCCAGCCCAACACATTCTGACGGTATGCAACAAGCCCGCGATTCTTGGTAAAATCGCGGGCTGATCGTATGTAATCGGTCTTAACCGGACTATCCTGTGGTGGAGAAGAGGGGATTCGAACCCCCGACCCCCGCCTTGCGAAGGCGATGCTCTCCCAACTGAGCCACTTCCCCACTCGTTTTGTACTCGCCCTTTTACGGAAAAAACAGCAGTCTGTCAAGTACCTGAATGGTCACAGCGGCAACCACAGCTTTTCGCCCACCACGCGACACATTCAGGCTGCCGGTCAGGGTTCTTATTCCACAGGGGACAAGAGGGAGGGCAGCCCCCTCATGGCTCTTTCGAAACGAACGGCTGCAAGCGTTCGCCCTGCTTGCAGCAACGCCTTGCCAGGATAGCAGCGCCGATTCCAGCCAGACCTGCAATCCAGCCCAGACCACCAAAAATTTCCCGCCAGCCAGGCGGATGCGGCGCGGTGGCCTGCGCCAGTATCTGCCGCATGGGCGCCAGTTGCGCCTGCAGTTCCTCCCGGACAAGAGCGCGCAGGCGGGCATCATCCGGCAGAGCCATGGGCTCCGGCTTTGCGGGCGTTTGGGCCTCCCCACCTGCATCCGTGCCATGCTTTTCCGCTCCACCCTGCGGCAAACTGTTCAGGGCGGCCCGCACCTCTTCCTCCGACATTGTGTACTGGGCACGGTGCCCCTCTCCGGCATCTACGACAAACCTGAGCGCCTCCACCTTGTCCGGAGCCCGGAAGCAGGCCCTGCCTTCCTGATCGCTTTGAACGATCTGCAAGGATTCACCTGCTGCCGTCATCATCTCGACTTTTCCGGCTCGCACCTTCTCCTCTGTGCTGTAGTAACTTTCGGTGCAGATGCCCCCATGCTCAGGCCAGGCATAGATGTACACGCTGTGTGCATGGGCGAGACCTGCGATGGACAGGACCGAACAGAGGGCGAAACATGGGACGAATCGGCAGACATAAGAAAAAAACATGTTATATCCTCTTGGTATTTGTATCGAGTCATGCCTAGTTGAGCAGTCTGACAAAGGCTCTCTCTGATAGCTATGACCAGAAAAGGGAAGTACACGCATCGTTCGGAATTTCTGGAGCTACATCCGGCAAATTGTCAGGCTGTTCATTGCATTGATCTGGTTTTGCTCAAGAAACTGAACAGTCAAATCAGCAATGAGCCGATTTGTTGGTTGCTTCCGGCTTCGGACTGCCAGTTCCAAGGGCTCGGGAACTTGGTCGTACACGGTGTCGGGGGCGCTGTTGGTCAGGTGCTGTATGCTTTCTGCCTGCCTTGTCACCAGTTGAAGCAGCCGATCCGATCCTTGCCAAATTCGGCCATGCAGCGCAGAGCGCCGCCCAGCAGGTCGGCAAAAACGCGGGGGCCGGACGGCAGGCGTCCGGCCCGCTTGACCGCTTGCTGCCGATTTGTGACAATCAGCCTAAAATTCGCTTGACCATGGTCTGCCCTGCCCTGCGGCCGGCGCCCATGGCCAGAATGACCGTAGCCGAACCGGTGACGATGTCGCCACCTGCAAAGACACCCGGCATGGAGGTCTCACCGGTTTCCTCGTTGATCTCGATATAGCCGCGCTTGTTGAGCTTGAGCTCGGGCGTGGCCTGCAAAAGAATCGGGTTGGAGCGCGTGCCCAAAGCCACGATGGCCAGATCGGTCGCCATCTCGTACTCCGAACCGGGAATGGGCAGCGGCCGGCGGCGGCCGGAGGCATCCGGCTCGCCCAACTGCATCTTCTGCAGGGTCACGGATTTGAGCCGCAGATTCTCGTCACCGTTGAAATGCAGGGGCGCCGAAAGTATGTCGAACTGCACGCCCTCCTCCTCGGCATGCTCCACCTCTTCAACCCGGGCCGGCATTTCGGCCCGGGTGCGGCGATACACGACATGCACTTCGTCCGCGCCCATGCGCAGGGCCGTACGGGCCGCATCCATGGCCACGTTGCCCGCGCCGAATACGGTCACGCGCTTGCCGGGGGCAGCCGGGGTGTCGTAGTTCGGGAAATCATAGGCCCGGCCCAGATTGACACGGGTCAGGTACTCGTTGGCCGAAAGCACGCCAACCAGGTTTTCACCGGGCACACCCAGAAAAATCGGCAGACCCGCACCCACGCCGATGAAGACCGCATCGTATTCCCTGGCCAGCTCCGCCACATCCACGGTGCGGCCACCCACGTGATTCAGATGAAAATCCACGCCGGTCTGCCGCAGGCCGTTGACCTCGGTGGCCACCACGCCTTTCGGCAGACGGAAGGCCGGAATGCCGTAAATCAACACGCCGCCCGGCTCGTGCAGGGCCTCGAACACATCCACCTTGATGCCCGCCGTGGCGCAAACGCCAGCGCAGGTCAGAGATGAGGGGCCAGAACCAATGCAGGCCACCTTCCTGCCGCCTGCGGGCATGGCGCAGGCATTGGTGCCGGTCACCTGCTCACAGGCCGTGGAGGCAATATAGCTGTCCGCCACAAAACGCTCGAGCCGGCCGATGGCCACGGCTTCCCCCTTTTTGCCCAGGATGCATTTGCTCTCGCACTGGCGTTCCTGGGGACAGACCCGGCCGCACACGGCAGGCAGACTGTTCGTGGTTTTGATGATGCGGTAGGCGGCGTCCAGGTTGCCGGCCTGAATCTCGCGGATGAAGTCGCGGATAGGCACCTCGACCGGACAACCGCTTACGCACAGCGGCTTCTTGCACTGCATGCAACGGCCGGCCTCGGTCATGGCCATTTCCCTGGTGTAGCCCAGGGCCACTTCCTTGAAGTTGTGCCGCCGCTCTTCCGGTGGCTGACAGGGCATGGGAGTGCGGGGCACCGCGGCTTTTTTCGGCTTATTTGTTTCCATGGCAAGAGCACCTCCACAGCTCAAGAGATTGGGTTTCCTGTTCGCGGAACGCGCCCAGGCGGCGGCGCAGCTCGGCAAAATCGACCTGATGGCCGTCAAATTCCGGGCCATCCACACAGGCGAACCTGGTTTCGCCACCCACCGTCACACGGCAGGCGCCGCACATGCCAATGCCGTCCACCATGACGGGGTTCAGGCTGACCGTGGTCTTGACGCCGAAAGGCCTGGTGGTTTCGGCTACGGCGGACATCATGGGCACCGGCCCCACCGCCACGACCTCGAAGACTTCCCGGTCCTTCTCCAGCCTGTCCTTCAGCAGTTCCGTGACCAGCCCCTTGTGGCCGTAGCTGCCGTCGTCCGTGGAAATCAACAGCTCGTCCACAAAGGATTTCAGCTCCTTCTCGAAGAGCAGCAGATCCTTGCTGCGGGCGCCGATGATGCCCACCACCCTGTTGCCGATTCTGGAATGGCCCTTGGCAATGTGGTGCATGGCCGCAATGCCGGTGCCGCCCCCCACGCACACGACAGTGCCGCGCTTTTCAATATGGGTGGCACGCCCCAGAGGACCGCAGACATCCAGAATGGCATCACCGGCATTCAGACTCTCCAGGACAGCGGTGCTCTTGCCCATCACCAGATACACGATGGTGATGGTGCCTTTTTCCGGATCCGTGTCGGCGATAGTGAGCGGTATGCGCTCGCCCTTTTCGTTCATCCTGAGGATGACGAAGTGGCCGGGCCGCGCCTTCCCTGCTATCTGTGGCGCCTCCAGAACAAGTTTGCTGGTTTTGCCAGGAATCAGGCTTTCCTTGGACAAAATAGGTGTTGGCATCTTGCTATTCCTCCGTTGAATGTTCACATGAGAACCTGCGCACCAGGGTAGTGAGGCGCTCTTTTTGAGGGAGACGATCACCTCCGTGAGACTCAAACGCAGTTTGTTTTCCAGCATGGGCGCCAGGGGCAACTGCTGCCGGTGGGCACAACCGGTATGCCACAGCGCCTGAGCCTTCCGGGAATTGGGCCCGCCCATCAGGAGGCCTGGCATCAAAGACCAGAAAGCCCCGCCTGCCCAGGCAGATCCGGGCCGGGTCGCCCGGGTCGAAGTTGTCGAAGATCTGCGCGTCGCCATTTGCGGGAACAGAGGCAGCGCCCGGCCCGACTGTCATGGTAATGCCATCCCACAGCCCACAAACCAAGTCTGGCGTGCCAGCCCCCTGCGACTGCTGACATAAATAGCACGATATTTTTCATAAAACGATATTTTTTTCAGCAGCTCTGCCCCCCCAGCAGGCGCTGAAAGTGCCGCCGTAAATGCCCCACACGGAGTGTGTTCCCGGATGGCCAGTCCCTGCATGCTGGCCAGCGCCTGACTGCATGCAGCGGTACAGCAGCGGAATTCCGCTTACCCTCCCGCTGGCATCCCAGCCCCATCGGCATCCCCGGCGCTCCCGCTGGCATCCTGTTTTGCCAGGAGCCGGTGCCCCTGCCGGAAGCCGGCGATCACCGCCTGCCCCAGCGCCAGACCGCCGTCGTTGGCCGGCACCATGCTGTGCGTGAGCACGCGAAAACCCCTGTCCCGCAGGAGCCGGTCACTGGCGGCCAGCAGAAGCCGGTTCTGGAAAGCGCCGCCGCTGAGCGCGCAACAGTTCAGGCCGCTCTGCTCCCGGATCTTTTCGCAGACAGCGACCAGCATGGCGCAAAGGACAGCGTGAAAGCGCAGGGCCAGAGCAGCTACAGCCCCGCCACAGAGCCGCCTGCGCACCATATCCGCCACCAGACTCCCGGTCGCCGCCTGCACAGGGCCCTTTTCAGACGACAACAACTCGCCCACCCATTCGTCCGGCACACGGGCAGCCAGCCGGGCCAGGGCCGCGCCGAAATCGTCCCGGTCAAGGCCCCGTTCCTGCAGGCCGCGTTCAGCCGCGAACTGCAGGCGCATGGCCGCCTCGCCCTCGAAGCTCGAAGCCCGGCACAGGCCCAGAACCGCGCTCACCGCATCAAAGAGCCGGCCCACACTGGTGCAGTTCACCGTGTTGATGCCCTTCTCCGCCATAAGCCTCAGCATCCGGGCCTGCTCCCCGTCGCACAGGCGCAGTCCGGCCAGCCGGGCATGCGCGTCTTCGGCAAAAAGCGTCTGCACCATCGCCGTGGCCACCCGCCAGCCTTCCCGCGCCGCCGCGTCGCCACCCACGAGGTTGAAGGGCTGGATATGGCCCGCCCGCTCGAAGCCTGCGAAATCGGCCAGGAGAAACTCGCCGCCCCAGATGCTGCCGTCCACGCCATAGCCGGTACCGTCGAAGGAGACGCCGATGACCCGCTCCGCACAGTCGTTCTCCGCCATGCAGGACGCCACATGGGCGTAGTGATGCTGCAGGGCCAGAAGCGGCAGACCGCGTTCTGCCGCCAGTTCACGGGCCATATGGCTGCTCTGGTAGAGCGGGTGCAGGTCGCAGGCCACAAGCGTGGGCCGGATCTCCAGAAGCCGCTCCAGCCGCGCAAGCGAATCGGCAAGTGCCGTCGCCGTGCGCAGATCGCCCAGATCCCCCACATAGGGCGAGAGGTAGAAGAGACTGCCCCGGCCCAGGCAAAAGCTGTTTTTCAGCTCGCCGCCCATGCCCAGAACCTCGCCCTGCCACCTGCCTGACATCATGCAGGGCAAGGGCGCATAGCCCCTGGAACGGCGAATCATGGCAGGCCTGCCGGCCACCACGTCCAGAACCGAGTCGTCGGCTCGCAGGCGAATGTCCCGGTTGTGGGTGAGTATCCTCTCGCAGAAGCCTGCGATTTCCTGCCGCGCATCCGTATCGTTCCGGCAGATGGGCGCACCCGCCGCATTGCCGCTGGTCATGACCAGCATGTCGGTCATCCTTTGGCCGTCCGGCAGGGCAAACAGCAGATGGTGCAGCGGCGTGTAGGGCAGCATCAGGCCGATCGTCGGATTGTCCGGCGCCACGAGGGCGCTCATTCTGCCCCCCACCCGCCGGGGCGCCAGCACAATCGGCTTCTGCCAGCCCTCCAGAAGCGAGCGGCGGACAGCATCGGGCATGGCCTCCCGCATGGCAACCGCCATATTTTCCACCATAACCGCAAAGGGCTTCACCGGCCGGCGCTTCAGCTCCCGCAACCGGGCAATGGCCGCATCGCTCGCCGCGTCACAGACCAGATGAAAGCCCCCAATGCCCTTCACCGCCACAATGCCGTTTTGCATGACAAGACGCCGGGCCTCGGCAATCGCCGCATATCCCCGCTCCGGCCCGTCCAGCATAAACACCTCCGGCCCGCAGTCCCTGCAGCAGACCGGCTGGGCGTCGAAGCGGCGGCTTTTCGGATCCCGGTATTCCCGCGCGCAGGCCGGGCACATGGGAAAGGCGGCCATGCTGGTGCGCTCGCGGTCGTAGGGCATGGCATCCAGAATGGAAAGCCTTGGACCGCAGGCCGTGCAGTTGATGAAGGGATGCAGATAGCGCCGGTCTCCGGGGTCAAAGAGCTCTTTCAGGCAGCGTGGACAGATGCCGATGTCCGGCGAAACAAAGATGTCGCCCGGCTCCCTGGCGCTCGCCACAATGGCAAAACCGGTGGCTGCAGGCAGATCACAGTGGCCCAGCGCCAGATCCATCACCAAGGCCCGCTCCGGGGCCTCGTGCCGCAGCCGGGACACGAAGTCGGCCAGCGCGGCATCCCCCCCCTGGGCAAAGACCTCCACCCGGGCGCCGCGGTTGGCCACGCTGCCCGCGAGCCCGCAGGCAGTGGCCAAGCGGTGCACAAAGGGCCTGAAGCCCACGCCCTGCACAATACCACGCAATTCGATTTTCAGGGTTTTCACCGCATCTGATCCCGCTTTTTCCAGTTCACTGGTGCAAAAGAAGCGTCAAACAGCAGCCATCAGCCGGCCCGAGACCGCGAAGTGCGGCAGATCCAGCCATTCGCCCGCAAATTTTCCCGCTGCCCGGGCCCTGTCCGCCACCACGGCGTCAAAAGCGGGCCGGGGCTTCGGCAGAATCCGCCGGCATCGCCGTCTGCCGGCGGCGCGAGATAGCTTTTGCCGATAACGATCGGGCATAAATGCTGTGCTCTTCGCTCAGGGGATTCGTGGTCCTGTGAAAGCTGATCCTCCTGAAAATATTGCAAAGGCCGACATCGTTCACGCCGCGTGGCCGGGAGGAATGGGGCCTGCAAAGGTACGTGCCCAGGCCCTGAACCGGGCCGTTTTTTTGGGCTGGGGCCGATAGATGCCTGCACCAGCGGCGCTTCGATGCTTCCCTCCCGGGTGTTGTATCACCTGCCCCTTACTCCATGGGACTGAAGCTCCGACGTTCAGCAGAACGGTGCCCCGGCAATACGGGCGAACTGCTTCAGCAAGAGCTGGTGCAGGGCAGCACAGCGTTCCTCCACGTCTTCCCTGCCCCCGCGTACGCTCACGAAAAAGTGCTCGCAGATCCGGCGCTCCTCTGCACTCCAGTTCGTGGCATAGCCGCCCTTGCCGCCCTGCCGCACGGCCTGCCGGCCCGCGGCCTCGTAGTCGCGACGGCCATGGGCCCAGTTGATGACATGGGCATAAAACAAAAGCGCCCGGTCGATCAGGATGAAGAGCAGTTGTACGTTGCTGACCGGCCCGACCTGCAGCTGCTCGCCGCCCACCTGCATGCCCAAAAGACGCGCGCCGGAAAAGAAGTCCTCGCCCTTGAGGGCTGTTGCGCCTGCGCCGATAATGCCGCCGATCACCGAAGCGATGCCCAGGGAGTGGCCCAGGGTGGCGGCATCCAGCCCCAGGCCCAGTGCAGCCCCGCCCACGGCTCCGGCCACGATGAGCTGGCCCCGGCTCAGCCCCAAAAACTCCCAGGTGCGCTCGCTGAACACATCTTCCGCCAGAATGGACTGGGGCGGCAGTTCCAGATTGAAGATGTTGTGTTTGAACAGGCGGCGGATGGCGGTATGGGCCTTGTGCTCCTCCTGGGCCACATAGTCCTGGAAATGCTCCTGCATCCGGAGGCGCTGCTGCTCTTCCGCGCCCTGCCTGCAGGGCACGGACTTGCGGTACACCAATATCTCACGAAAAAAATCGACCAGGATGCTGGCGCTGCGGCTGTTGCGCTGCCCCCAGTCCGCCTGAAAGGCCTCCACCACGCGGCGCAGCACCGGTTCCAGATTCTGGTCGATAGATTTCAGGCTGTCCAGCAGTTCAATGCGCTGGGCATAGGTGGCGCGGTTGGAGTTGAACAGACGCACCGAGTTGAAATGCTTACGGAATTCGTTCTGCCAGTCGCGCAGGTAGGCCGTGTCCTCCTCCTTGGAATTGATAACCGCCATGCGCGCCGCGCCGGTGAGGCGGAGCACCTCCATTTCCGCCAGATCCACCTGGCGCAGGGGTCTGGAGCCGTCCACCACAAAGATGACGCCCGCGCCGGCCTCGACCGGCCCCAGGAGTTCGCAGTCATCGTGAAAACCGGGATCATCGATGTGGGCGCGCCGGAAGGCGGCCACCAGCCGCTCCGGCGGCCCCTCGTAGCGGTGCATCCATTCCAGCGTGGCACGCGGATTCTGAAAACCCGGAGTGTCGATAAAGCGGATGACTTCCCGGCCGTCAATGCGCACCGGAAAGGTCTGGCAGGCCACGGTTTCTCCGGGCACCGGGCTCACGCGCACGCTGTCGTCCTCGGCCAGGGTGGACAACACCGAGGACTTGCCCTCGTTGGGATGGCCAATAATGGCAAAGACCGGAATACTGCCCGGCCTGCTGTAATCGTTCATGGAGCCTCCACCAGTTCGAGCGTGTCAAGGGAAGGGTCGGCCATGCCCTGCATTCTCTGGCGCCAGACCTCTGCCTGCTCCGGCCGGACCGGGCCCAGGCGCGCCCGGCCCTGCGGCCTGCCCAGCAGCAGCACCGTGAGGGGCGTGGCAAGGCCAACGGCCGCCCGCAAGCGCTCCAGCAGCTTGCAGGTCTCCTGCAGGGGCGGCATCCAGGCCTCCTGCAGGAGGTAAACTTCATCCAGGCCCCCGGCCTCATGCTCGCTTCTGATCTGGGCCAGGAGCTCCGTTTCGCCGCTCTCCGCAAAGGGCAGAGCCGCCACGCCGATCTCGCCGGGGCCGACACGCCGGACCAGCGCCTCCCCAAGCTGGTTCCGATCCAGACCGGCCAGCAATTCTTCCGGCGCCAGGATCAGGCGTTGCAGCGCCCTGCCGCCAAGAACCGGTGCGGCTGCCGCCTGCGCCTCCAGCCGGGCCAGCTCGTCTTTTGACACAGCCTCTGGTCTCAGGGGCATCCCGGCCGAAAGCGCGGCCGCCACATGGCCAGGCCTTGCCTGCTCTTCATCTGCAAAAACTCCTGCAGGCGCGGGCCGGATTTCCGGTTCCTGGGGCGGCGAATCGTCCCCCGGGGCAGGGTCTGGGGTCGCGGCCGGCACGGGCCGCTGCAACGCCGCCGGGGCCGGCCGGCCGAAACCCGCCCGCGTACCCCTGGTTTCCACCTGGGGCGTGGTCATGCGCTGCAGCAGCCGTCTGGTCTCCGGATAGCGCAGTTCCAGCCCTTCGAGCTGGCGGCGGTAACGGCTCAGACCCGCAAGGAGCATGATGCAGCGTGGCAAAAGCCCGTAGCACACGAGCGACATGCAGAGAAAGGGCCACCACGACACCAGATTTTTGGTGTCCAGATTATAGATGCCCTCCTTCAAAACAATTTGCGTGCCCTGCACCTGCTCCAGGCTGGGGTAACCCAGCCCCTCCTGCAGAAACCAGCTCCAGGGCAGGGCCAGACAGCGCACCGCCTCGGCCACCTGTCCGGCGGAAAGCTGAAGCGAGGACTGCCAGCCAAAGGCCATATCGGAAAAGACCACCCGCGCCAGGGTCAGGCCCAGAACGCCGGCCGTAAAACCGATGGCGCCCAGTTGCAGAAAGATGAAGACCGGCCAGACGAACAGCCGTGCCTGCTCGCGACGGCTGCGCAGCCGGCCCAGCAGGGCGGAAAAGCCCAGGCGCTGCCCGGCTGTGGCGCTTCTGCGCGCCCGGGCATACATCCAGTCGGCGCAGGAGCTGGCCAGCCGCACGAGCAGCATCTGCAGCAAGGAAGTCCGGGCTGCTCTTCGACCCTGCCGGCCCAGGATGAAAAATAGGCTCTGTCCCAGCAGCAACAGCAGCGGCAGGGCCACAAAAATACCCAGAAAGGCCGAAACATTCAGCGGCGCGCGCCCGGTATAGGCAAGAAAGGCAGCGGCCAGCCCGAGACCGCTCAATGCGCCAAAGAGCAGCGCCAGCCAGCCCAGCAGCCGGGCCAGTTCGCGCCACACGCCACCCGGAAGGATTTCCTCCTGCTGCCGGGCCTCGTTGCCGCCCAGGCTATGCTGCCGCACCCGGAGCCAGAGGTGGAGCAGCTCCTGCGGAGCCAATGCGCGCGTTTTTTTCAGTTTGGGCGCTATTCTCGCCAGATAGATGACACGATCCCGTCTGCCCAGCGCCTGTTCGCCATCCCGGCGCAGGACTTGCTCGTCGCGGCCCAGGAAGTATTCGAGATCCAGCAGATCGGCCAGGGTCCAGCGGGTCTTCATGGGGCCTCACCGGGGATGGGCGAACGCGGAATCGGGGCGACAGCCCGGCATGGGCAAAGGAAGCAAGAACGGGGCAATGACATGATGTTCCAAGGGGCAAGGACAGGCCGGAGCCTCCGGCGCGGGAGCGTTGTTTACCTCCTGTCATAGCGAAAAAACGGCTTCAGCACAAGGAAAGAGCGCAAATTCCCCTTGTGGAGCCAGGTCTCCGCCCAGGCCGGCATGAAAAAGGCCAGTCGGTGAGCCGGCAGTCCAAAGAGGCCAGGCCATTCCAGGCAAAGTTGCGTGATCTTCCAGCACACGCAGGACGCTGCGGCGCCTTCCCGGGGCGCAGCATGGCTCCCGCGTTTTGGCCTTCTCCGGAGCAGATGAAGCCGCCTGCGCCTGCACGGCCGGCGTGCCCAAGGAGGCACAGGCAGGAACACAGGCTATTCCTTCCCGGAGCAGCGACTTTGACAAAAGACCCAAACGCCCGGATGGCAAAAATTCGTCCTGATACCCGAGACCTAGCTGAACAGGCGGCAGCAGGATCCCGGAAGAGAGCACAAAAAAGGCCGTCCGGCTTGTGCCGGGCGGCCTCGATGCTTTCAGGAAGGGGGTCAATCAGCAGCCAAAAGCCTTCTGCATGTTGGGCACAGTCTGCTTTTTGCGGCTCATCATGCCGTCAATCCACATGGAATTGCCAGAGAGCTTCGTGCCAAAGGCCTTTTCAACCAGAGCCGGCTCATCGGAGAGCACCATCAGATCCGTGCCTTCCTTGACCACGTCGGTGAGCATCAGCAAAATGGTATGGCGCTCCGTACCCTTCTGGGTCTTCATGGCCCCATACAGGGCCTCGCGCATGTCGGCGACCTGATCCAGGGTTGCCAGCTCAAGCTGACCAATGCCGACCTTCTTGCCGTTCATGTCAAAGTCCTTGTAGTCGCGATGCAGGAGATCCATCGGCGGCACCCCGGCGACCGCGCTCTTGGCCTTCAGCATTTCCATGAAGAGCGCGTCGGTATCCGTGACGCCGGCAATCTCCTTCAGGGTGGCAACCGCCTTCTTGTCATCCTCGGTGCAGGTGGGCGACTTGAAATTGACGGTGTCGCTCAGGATGGCGGCCAGCATCATGCCGGCAACCTTCGGGTCGATTCTGACGCCAGCGCGCTCGTACAGATTCGTCAGCACGGTGCAGGAGCAGCCGACCGGCATGGCGCAGAAAAAAATGGGGCTGTTGGTGGTGACATCGCCAATCTTGTGGTGGTCAACCACGGCCAGCAGTTCGGCCTGGGCGAAGTTGTCCGGGGCCTGGGCCAGATCGTTGTGATCGACCAGTGCGATCTGCTTTCCCGCAGCGTCCGTCATCTCCTGCGGTGCTGAAATGCCGAAATGCCTGAGCACCATTTCGGTTTCCGGATTCGGCTTGCCCTGCATAACCGGCACATAATCCTCGCCCTGGGCCTTCTTCAGAGCGGCAAAGGCGATGGCCGCAGCGACAGAATCGGTATCCGGACTCTTGTGACCAAAAACATAAACAGACATAACGGCATCCTCCTGAAATAGGGAAACAGGCGAGAGCTGCTCGCAAGGTGGGTGAAATACCCTAAAAGCAAAAAAATTTATGCAAAATATAATGCGAGCTGATGCACGTCAAGCAGAAAAGGCCGGCAGGATGCCCGAAGACAGCCGCCGGCCAGCCAGGAAGGCCAGGCGTTTCAATCGCGGCCGCCGCCAAACAGGCGCAGCAGCATGATAAAGAGGTTGATGAAGTCCAGATACAGTGTCAGCGCGCCGATAATCGCGCCCTTCCGGACTGCGGCCGCCCCCTGCTCCATGATGCCCTGCTCGCCCATGGTCTTGATCTTCTGCGTATCATAGGCGGTAAGCCCCACAAAGATGAACACGCCAATCACGGAAATGGCCAGATCAAGGGTGGAACTGTGCAGGAAGAAGTTGACAACCATGGCCAGCAGCAGCCCGATCAGACCCATGAACAGAAAGGAGCCCAGGCCGGTCAGGTCGCGTTTGGTCACCAGCCCGTACAGGGCCATGGCCCCGAACATGCCGGCGGTGATGAAGAAGGTGCTGGCCAGGGAGGCGCCGGAATAGGCCAGGAAGAGGGTGGAAAGCGTGACACCGTTCAGCACCGCATAGCCCACAAAGAGCCCGGTCGCGGTGGTGGCCTGCATCTTGTCGATGCGGGAGGCAAGGACGAAAACCATGACCAGCTCCGCCACGAACAGCGCCCAGTACAGGCCCGAGCTGAGCAGCATCGGGAGCAGGGGCGAATGGGCGGTCATCCAGGCCACCGCACCGGTCAGTCCCAGGCCGATCATCATCCAGTTGAAGACCCGTGCCAAAAAGACGGAGGATGCCGCAACCCGTGCTTCGCTTCGGGTCATATCCAGTTCACCGGGCCTGGCCCGCCAGTTCATCTGTTCCATACTGTTCTCCTGTGAAAGAAAAATAAGTGATGACATCCCTATGGTAAACACTGCTGCCGCAAGGGCAAGTGCATTCAGCAGGCGCCCTTGCCGGTAAACATGCAGACAATCGTGTGCAGAATGATGAGGATGTCGGTTTTGGGGGACACGTGCAGCACGTACCAGTCGTCCAGCTCCACCCGCTCCCTGTAATTCACCACATCCGAGCGCTTCATGACCTGCCAGAGCCCGGTGATGCCGGGCTTCATGGAGCAGTAGCGGCCCACGCTGCGCTCGTCATAGGCCTTGTAATACTCTTCCAGCTCCTTGCCCACAATGGGCCGCGCGCCAACCACACTCATCTCGCCCCGGAGCACATTCAGAAACTGGGGCAGTTCGTCCAGGCTCGTGCGCCGGAGCAGGCGGCCGATTCGGGTGATGCGCGGATCATTTTTCAGCTTGTAGGTGCGCTCCCACTCCTCCTGCAAACGGGAGTCGCTGGCGAGCAGATGCTTCAGCCGCTCTTCCGCATCCACGCACATGGTGCGGAATTTCAGGCAGTTGAAGCTGCGACCGGTTGCCATGATGCGTTTGTGGCGGAAAAGTACCGGGCCGGGGCTGTCCAGCCTGATCAAAAGCGCGATCAGCAGGAAGAGCGGCGCCAGCAGGATAAGGACCGCCAGCGAAAAACACACGTCAAAGGTACGTTTCCAGGAAAGATCCGGGTTGAAGTTCAAAACCAGCATATCGCCTAAAGACTGGATCTCGGCATGATGCAGGCCGAAGACGTAAATATCCGGCACCAGGTAGAGCTGGGCGCCCAGGCCGCGGCAGTCCCGGAGAATCTTGAAGATCTTCTTTTCGGCCCGAAGCGGCAGGGCGATATAGACATAGTCCAGCTCGTGCTCGCACAGGTAGGCTTCCAGCCCGTCGGTGTCGCCCAGAAGCGGTTTCCCCAGTTCCTGCAACTGGTCGCCCACCTCGATCTTGTCGTCGAAAAAGCCGGTCACCTCGATGCCCGCCCAAGGCACGTCCTCGATGCGACGGGCTGTGCGCAGGCCCAGCTCGCCCGCCCCCACAATGACCGCACGGCGGATGTTTCTGCCCTGGGCGCGGTAGAAGCGCAGGAGCCAACGCACCAGCAGGTGCAGGCCAAAGAGGATGAGGGGCGTGCTGCAGGACCAAATCAGAAAGACGGCACGGGAATAGGCTTCCGAAATCTTGAACAGGAAGAAATAGACCAGCAGCGAGGCCACCACCGCAGCCCAGGCCCTGAGGATGACGAAGAGCTCCTTGGAATACCTCCAGCCCCGCCAGGAGCGGTACATCTGGAAGTAGTGGAAGAAAAAGAAGCAGAGTCCCAGAACCAGCCAGAGCAGCCGCGTGTAGTAGAAGCTCCAGTACACCTCCTTTGCATAGGTGATCAGCCAGAGCAGGCCGCAGGCAACACCGCAGTCCACCAGGTGGAGCAGGCGGTAGAGCAGCGTGCTGCGTTCCCTGAGGTTCCAGGAAAGAAGCGGCGTGGCCACGGCTCAGCTCCTCCCCTGCCACCAGGACGGCCGCAGGGAAAGCCGGGTCACGAGCGCAAGCGGCAAATGCCGCGCCTGCCGGCCCAACTGGTAGGCGACAAACTTGCAGGCATTGCGGACCAGGCTTGCCGGCAGCAGATGATAGAGCCCCTGCGCAAGGAGATAGCGGAGTTCGGAAAGCACAAAACGCCTGCCCGCGCCGGTGGCAGCGCCAAAGGGCTGCAGGAGCTCGCGTGCCTCCGCATGGAAGGCGCCGGTATCGAAATAGCGCTTCACTTCGTCAACAAGGCGATAGTTGTGGGAATGAAAGACCAAAGCCCCGGGAATGTACTGCACACAATACCCGAGCTTCAGCATTTTTGCCACGGTGAAGCTGTCCTCGCCAAAGAGCAGCCTCTCCGGAAAAAAACCGGCCGCCTCCAGGGCCTCCCTGCGGTAAGCGGCAAAGCTGTTGGAGCAGAAGACGGTGTGCAGCCCCAGGCGCTTGCGGTCGGCGAAACAGCGGGGCGCTTCGGGGCGGTCCGGATAGTTGAAGAGCCTGAGATGGGCGGCAAAGGGCGTGGCATTGGTGTGCGGCAACTGGCGGCCATAGGCGACGGCAATGCGGGCATCGGCAAGCGGCGCCGTCAGGCGGGCTAGGGCGCTGTTGTCTGCCGGAATGGCGTCCTGGGTGAGAAAGACCAGGATATCGCCCCTGGCCGCCTGGGCGGCCAGGGTACGGGTAGCGCCATGATCAAAATCCCTGCGGCTGATGCCCATGAACCTGACCTGCGGAAAACGGCCGGCAATCTCCGGAGTGGCATCGGTGGAGGCGGAGTCCACCACCAGGATCTCATCCGGCAGCCTCGTCTGGCCAGCAAGGGCCCTCAACTGCTCTTCCAGCCAGTCGGCTGCGTTGCAGGTTGGAATGATTACGGAAAGAAACATTTTATATGTGCAGCCAGCGTACGAGTGCATATTTGGCCAGGGCCCAGAGCAGATACGGCGAGGGATGACGGCAGTAGAGGCGGATTTCGTTGGCTGCGGCCATAAGCCGCAGCGGCCACGGCACGGCCTGCCGCTCGGACTGCCAGCCGCGGCAATGCAGGGCCCGAAGCGCTGGTTGGTAGAGCAGATGCCAGCCGGCGGCCCGCAGACGCAGGCAGAGTTCAATGTCTTCCTTGTAGAGGAAAAAGGCCGGATCAAAGACGGCGCCGCCCGCAAGGGCCACGGCCTCCAGGGCGCTGCGCCGGCAAAACAGGCAGGCACCGCAGAGCGCGGGCATCAGTTCCGGCCGGCCAAAACGGCCGTCATCCGGCTGGCCCTGGCCGCGATCCTGCCAGCGGCCATACCAGCGCCGGACAATGCCGGTGGAATCCAGCAGTCCGCTGGCCAAACCGCTCTCCCGCGCACAGCCCAGAAGCCGCGGGCCCAGGGCCGCAAGCCGCTCATCTCCTGCCAGCACCGCTGCCGCACGGGCCAGGGTGTCTGGCAACAGGAAACAATCCGGATTCAGGAACAGCACAAAGGCCATGTCCGGCGGCACAGTGCGAAGGCCCAGATTATTGCCCGAACCATAGCCGATATTGCCGGCCTTCAGGCAGCGGATGTCCGGCCGCGCCGCAAAACCCTCCAGGTACGCCGCCGAATCCGAGCCGCTGTCAACCAGCACGATCAGCGCCGGCCGGAGCGTGCCCGCATCCAGGGCGTGCAGACACCGGGCCAGATCCGCTTCCGCATTGTGGCAGACGATGATGACCGCGATCCGGGGCTGCATCAGCAAAAAAGCCGCAGGTAGAGCAGCAGGAGCCCGTTGCCCTTGCCGGCCGCGGCGCGGCGGCGCATGATGGAATGGATGCTTTCCCGCTCCGCCTCCCGGAGCTTTGCGCGCAAAAGTGGCGGCGCGATTTCCGCAGCGCCGATCCCCTGCCGGAATTTCCGCCGCATTCCGGGCCAGCCCCGCAGGGCCTCGCGCAGGCCCTGCCAGTATGCGCCGAAATGCCGCTTTTTCAACACAAAGAGCAGCCAGCAAAACTGGTACGCCGCTATCACCAAAGCATAGCGCACAAACAGCGCCAGGGAATAGTTGCGGGCCAGCACGAAGAAGGCATTACGGGTGGAGAGCCGGATGGTCAGGTCGTTGAACCTGGAGCCGGTGGTGGCGCTGCCGATGTGAAACACCCGGGCCTCGGGCACATAACGGCAGATCTTGCCCAGGCGGGCGGCGCGCAGATTCCAGTCCACATCTTCCAGATAGGCGAAAAAGTCCGGATCAAAGGCCCCCACCTCCTGCAGTGTCTGCCGGCGGTACAGGGCAGCACCGGCGCAGGCTCCGAAGACCGGCCGGGGCAGCGCATAGGCAGGGCCGTCCTCTTCCATGGTGCCCAGACGGTATCCGGCCCCGCCGCGCAAAAAGCCCTCCCCTGCCCCGTCCAGCAGATGGCGCTCGTGAAAATTCACCAGCCGGGCGGCAAAGAAGCCGGCCTCCGGCCACTGCCGGGCCGCCCGGGCCAACTGCTCCAGACAATCGGGCGCCAGTTCGGTATCGTTGTTCAGCAAAAAAACCAGGTCCGCATCACCCGATGCAATGCCCGTATTCACTGCCGCGCTGAAGCCGGTATTTTCGGCCAACTGCACCAGGCGCACTTCAGGAAAATGCTCCTGCAGCAGGGCAGAGGAATCGTCCTCCGAGCCGTTGTCCACCACGATGACCCGCCAGTCGCGAAAGCTCTGGGCCCTGATGGCCTTCAGGCAGACGGACAGGAAGGCCCGGCCGTTGTAATTGGGAATGACGATGTCAATCACTCGCTCTTTTCCTGTGCAGCCGGCAGGCCCAGAACCTTGCGGACGTGGTAGATCGGCTTCTTCTGGCTCTCGTGGTAGGTGCGCACCACCAGCTCGGCCAAGAGGCCGATGGTGATGAACTGGATGCCCAGAAACATCAAAAGAATCGCCAGCAGGAGCATGGGCCTGTCGCCCAGGGGCATGCCAAAGCACTGGCGCTGAATCAGCAGCACCAGCGCTATCAGAAAACCAGCCACGGACGAAAAGATGCCGATGCTGCCGAAGACGTGCAACGGCCGGGTGGCGTAGCTCAAAAGAAATTTCACGGTCATCAGGTCGAGCAGCACCCGGATGGTGCGCGAAATACCGTACTTGGAGGCGCCGAAACGGCGCGCCCGGTGGTTGACCTTGATTTCGGTAAAGGCGATGCCCATGCCGCTGGCAATAGCCGGGATAAAGCGGTGCATTTCTCCGTAAAGACGAATATTTTCGATGACTTCCCGCCGGAATGCCTTGAGGGTGCACCCGTAGTCGTGCAGGCGCACGCCAGTCACCCAGGAAATGAGCCGGTTGGCCATCTGCGAGGGCAGTCGACGGGAGAGCATGGCGTCCTGCCGGTCAAAACGCCAACCCGTGACCACATCAAAGCCCTCGTCCAGCTTGGCCAGCAGCTTCGGAATGTCGTGCGGGTCATTCTGCAGATCGCCGTCCATGGTGACGATCACGGCGCCGGAGGCATGGTCAAAGCCCGCGCTCATGGCCGCGGTCTGACCGAAGTTGCGGCGCAGGGCCACCACCCGCACGCCCGGATCCTGCCGCTGCACGGCCTCGAGGCGGGCCAGGGTGCGGTCCTTTGAGCCGTCATCCACAAAGACCATCTCAGCGCTCCCGGGCAGGGCGGCCAGCACCTCGTGCAGCTCGTCGTAGAGCAGTTGCACGTTGTCTTCTTCGTTGTACAGGGGAACTACCACAGAAATATCCACGCACCACACCCTTTTAAGGTTCAGGATAGAGATACAGATCGGGCCAGTTGTCGTTGCCGCTGTGAAAGGTCAGGCGCAGCGCCTCTGCCGGCGGCCGGCCGATCTGCCAGAGAAAAATTTCATAATCCGCCTTGTCATGCTCATGATCGCCCCGGCTGGCCGCAAAGACCAGCAGATCGCCGCTGCCCGCGACCCTGGGGAAATACTCGTGGCTGAACTCGCCGGGCAGATCCAGCCATTTGAGCGGCGCGAGCGTCCGGGCATCCAGCCGGTAAAAGGCGTTCTGCTGCCGGCCGCCGTGATCCACCTTGAACAGGTAGCTGCCATCCGGCGACCAGGCCAGTTGACAGCCATCGCCCACGGGATGCAGCGCGCCGTCGGCCAGATCCACCACCGCGGTCGCGCGCCTGGCCCCCCTGAGGGTGACGGCAAGCCGCCTGCCATCCGGCGAAAGCGACGGCGTTTCCAGCCAGGTATCCTGCGGCACGGCCAGATTCCCGCCGCTCGCCAACAGGAGCTGCTCCCTGCCGCTTGCCAGATCGAGACGCAGCATCTGCCGGCCCTGACGCTGAAAAAACACGCTGTTGCCATCCGCCGACCAGGTCGGGGCATTGCCGTCCCTGGCCAGAAGCCGCTCAGCCCCGCTCTGCAGGTCCAAAAGATACACATCCCAGGCCAGATGGTCCCGCTGGGAGTTCCACCGCGTTTTGGAGCGGGCAAAAAGCACCCGCCGCCCGTCCGGAGCTATGCGCGGGAAAGCAGCGGCATGGTGGCCATCGGTCAGGCGGCTCAGGCGGCCTTCCGGCAGGTCGAGACGCCACAGGGCATGATTGCCGCTCCGGTTGGAGCTCCACACCAGAAAGCCCCGGCGGCCCCGCAGGATCTGCGCCAAGTGCCCGGACTGCACCGACTCGCCGGGCAGGGTCTCGCCGAAGCTGGTGGGCGGCGCCATGGCCTGCCGGCGCTGCCAGTGGCGCAGCTCCCGCACCGACACCAAAGCGGCGGCCAGCCCCAGCATCAAAAGCAAAAGAGCAAAGAGCAGCCGGCGCTTCCGGCGCCCGGGATCCGACGCCCCCTTTGCCGCAGCCCGGCCGCTGCCCAGCACGACGAAAAGCACCAGAGCCGCGCAGCCCAGGCCGTAATCCACGGCCTGACTGAGCAGATGCAGGCCCAGCATGATGGCGAGCGCCGCGCTCCGGCTGGCGCCCAGAGCGCTCAGGGCCAGCATGCCGCCGCCCTCGTAAACGCCAAAGCCCATAAAGGCAGGCACCGGCAGGGCCGCCGCCGCCTCTCCGCTGACCAGCGCCATCAGCACCGGCGTCAGGGCCGTGTCCACCTCCGGAAACTGGAGCATGGCCACGGCGCAAAAAAGGCTGTAGAGGCCCAGATACTTCGCCAGCCGCACGGCCAGGGAATAGGCCAAAAGCCGCCCCGAAATTCCGGCTGCCCGCGCCTGCTGCAGAGCCTGGATCAGCGCTGAAACAAAAGCCATGGCCCGGCCGCCCAGCTTCCTGAGCAGCGGCCAGCTCCTGCCCCCGCTCCAGCGCCGCAGCAGGGCCTCGCAGCCCCTGAGGCCCGGGAAAAGCGCCGCGAAACCGGCCAGGACCAAGAGCAGCAGCAGCGGAATGACGGCGATCAGCCACCACTGGGGCCTGAGCTGCACGAGCTGCCAGCCCAGCAGCACGACGAGAATCAGGGCCAGGGCCAGCAAATCGAAGAGAAAGGCAATCGCCAGGGCGGACAGGCAGGCGGCAGCCGAAACCCGGCAGCCCCGGTTCAGCATGGCCACAAAGCTCAGCTCGCCCAGCCGCGCCGGCAGCAGGTCGATAAACATGTTGCGGCTCATGGTCACCAGAAAGACCGGAAGAAAACCCGGCCGTTCCGGCCCGCTGTGCTCCAGGAGCAGGCGGTAGCGGCCCGTTTGCAGCAGGCTGCGCAGCAGGGAGGCTCCCACATAGACCGCGACCAGCGGCAGGGCCAGGTGCTGCAGCGTGACCAGCAGGCGCGAAAAGAAGGGCAAGGCCCCCTCGCCTGGCACGCTGCGCGCCAGCAGGCCCAGCAGCAGAAGCGAGACGAGCAGCGCCAGCAGGAGATGGCCGCAGGTCCTCCGCATCGCGCCCTCTGCCCTCATGACGAACCCGCCTGCCCATCCCGGGCGCGCCGGCCCGCCGCAAAGATCCGGCCGGCATAGAGCAGTCCGCCAATCAGCGAGTAGCAGAGGGTCACAGCCAGAAAGACCACGGCAAGCGACCTCGTGTAGGCCTCGCCCATACCGGCCCACTGGAAAAAAAACACATAGCCCATGTCGCGGACCCCGATGCCGTAGACCGAAACCGGCAGCGCCTCCATGAGCGTAATCAGGGGCACAAAGGCCAGAAAGTACACAAAGGGCGCGTGGGCGTGCAGGGCCCAGGCCATCAGGTACACGGCCACCACCAGCAGAAACTGGAAGGCAAAGGAAATAAGCAGCACCCAGGCCAGCATGCGGGGTTCGGCGCCGTAACGGGCAAAGGCCGCGAAAAAGCGCCCGCAAAAGTCCTGCATCCTGGGCATACGATCGAGGCGCAGCACCTGGAGCAGACGCAGCAGCGGTCTTTGCAGCCAGAGCAGGACAAGGATCAGGGCCAGGGCCGCCAGGGCCAAAAGCGGCAGGATCACCAGCACCGGCCGTTCCAGCCGGATGGCGACAAACACCGAACCCCCGAGGCTCAGACAGGCCAGGGCGACAAAACCGCTCAGCCGGTCGGCCAGCACCGAGGCCGCGGTGCTGGCGCCCCGGCCGCTCTTCTGCATGATATCGTAGATGCGGTACGAATCGCCGCCGATATTGGAGGGCAGAAAAAGGTTGAAGAAAGCGGCGATCAGGTAGCTCACCACCAGTTTGATCAGGGGAATATCGATGTGATCACTCAAAAGCAGAAGACGCCACTTGAGGGCGCTCAGCGTGGTGTTCAGCAGGAGCAGCAGCCCCACCGGCAGGAGCAGCAGAAGCTGGCACTGCGCCAGAACCGCAGCAATCTGCTGTACCGGCGTATTCCGGTACAGCAACAGCAGGAGGGCCAGGCTGACCGCAACTTTGAGGCACAGCAGGATATGAGGTCGGACTCCGCTCACGTTTCAGATGGCGCTTTGCGCGTTCTGATGACCCGTGCCGGCGCACCCACGCACACGGCCCCAGGCGGCACGGACCTGGTGAGTACGGACCCGGCGCCCGCCACAGCCCCGGAGGCCACCCGCACGCCACCCAGAACCGTCACCCTGGCGCCCAGCCAGACGTTGTTTTCCAGAGTCACGCCGCCGTCCTGCACCATGGGGCACTCGCGAATCAGGCCACTGTCCGTGTCGCCGATCGCATAGCTGCCGCCGCCAATGAGCAGGCAGGACTGACCGATCACGCAGTCGTCGCCGATCCGCACCTCGCAAGCGCCGACCGACTGGACAATGCTGAGGGCATTGATGCCGACATGGCGGCCCACGCGGATGGCCCCGCCCTTGCAGGACAGCATCACGTCGTTGGAGAGCATCGTGCCCCTGCCCAGAACGATGCTCTCACAACAGTCTTCGTGGCGACCGTCCAGAATGCAGCCATCGCCGATCACCACATCCGCGTCCAGCCGGATACGGCCCGGATGCCGCAGAATGATGCGGGTCCCGAACAGTACGCCCGGGCCGCAGTGGGCAAAGAGCCTTTTCCAGAACAGGCCGCGCAGGGCGATGCCCAGGGCGCCGGGAATGCCGCCGAGCCAGGTGCAGAATTCGAAGTAAAGCAGGAAGCCCAGACCGAAACGGCCCACAATGACCTCCTGATACTTCCTCAGTGCGCTGGCCCTGCCGGTAATGGCGGCGTGGGTTTTTTGCATGGCCATACGGCCGTTCAGGCCAGGCAGGCCGCTCTGCGCCGGCGCAGCAGCAGCAGAATGCCCAGCAGGGTCGCCCCCGAAGCGCCCAGCAGCGCAAGGGGCGCATGGACCGCCAGCCAGGCCAGGCCCACCAGCGGCAGCAGCAGGAGACGCACCGTGGCCCGCGCCCAGTCATGGGCCGCGATCCAGTCGGCCAGCGGCGGCGAATGGCGATAGTACTGCTGCACCAGCCACTGTCCGGCCCGGTTCGGCAGGAGGAGCCTGTCCCTGAACTGGCGCAGCACCATGACATGCGGCTCCATATAGGAACCAAAGGCAGCGGTGGCAATGAAGCAGCCCCCGCCTCCGTCGCTCTTCCCGGAAACGGCCGATGCAAAGGTTGAAGCCACGATCCGGGCCCCGGCCGCATTGGTGTGGATGCCGTCGGTATTCAGGTTCGGCCAGTTGCCAATCAGGTTGCCGTAGGAGTCCACCAGGGTAACGCCGGCGGAAGAAACCGCGGAGGCGATACTCGCATTGTAGGCGGGCACCTGGGCGCCCGCGCTGTACTTCGTGTACGGCGGCAGCGTGGACAGCACGGGGATGGCCCCGTGACTCCGCGCGATCGAGGCCATATGGCTCAGGTTGTGGGCCACGGTCATCCTGCTGATCCCGCCGGAGACATCGTTGGTGCCCTCCATGATGAGCACGTAGCTGGGCTTGTGCCGCGCGATCTCGCCTGCGATGCGGCCAAGACCCTGGCCGGTCGTTTCTCCGCCCCGGCCGGAGCTCACCACCGAATAGCCGCCTACCAGAGGCGGCAGAAACACCGGGTAGCCGGTGCCGCCACCGTAGCCGCCGTGGGTATTGGAATCGCCAAAGCAGAGGATGGTGTCGGCAACAGCGGGCTGCGCCAGCAACATGGCCACCAGGGCCGCCAGAGGGACAAGCTTTACACTACGGTTTAGCATCATTTTCAAGACCTGAAGGAAGAAGGTTATTCATTGTTGCTGCGAATAAAAAGCATACTGCGATCCGCAACGAAATTCGGCACGGATTCCTCGGAAAACTGCTGACGCTGCTGCTGCAGACGCTCCAGCTCTCCGGTGGAGAGCGCCTGTTCCTCAGTCCAGCCGTCACCTGCAAAGCGCGAAGTCAAAAGGACATAAGCCCCATCGCGAAAGCCCTCCCAAGTGATCTGGATAGCGCCCTTGCGGTCGATTTCAATGCAGGGATTGATATCCGGCACATCGTTGCCAAAGTTGACCTGCTCGGGTCTGCTCCACTTGCCCTGCCGCAGCCGCATGCAGTAGATGTCATCCTGGGTGGCGCCATCGTTGCCGGCAAAGACCAGCCACAGCACGCCGGCATTATCGACCGCCACAAAGGGCATGGTGGCCTCTTCGGGCAGGTCGGGCACCAGCCGCACCTCCGACCAGGCATGGGCATCAAAAACCGCATAGGCAATCGTCAGGCGCAGCTCATCGCGGATCACCCACACCGCATATTTCTTCCCGGCGGGGCCGGCAACGATGCAGGGCAAAAGACTGTCCACCCCACCCTCCGAGAGCTGCACCGGCTTGGTCCAGCGCCCCCTGGTGTCCTGACTGCTGAAATAGATGGCCCGCCAATTCCCCGACGAAACCGTCCAAACCATGTCCCGGCTGACTGCAGCCTTTGCCGGCGCCTCCCGGGCCAAAGCAGGCCCGGCCCAGACGCACAGCCCCAGAAGCGCAAGTCCCCAGGCACAGCCCTGTAGCGCCTGCCAAGATCCCCGCATACCCATACCTCCTCATGGAAAGCCCGGCAAAACACCAGGCAGAAAATCGCTTCGAACATACCGTGTTCGGCGGCAAAAAAAAACAGGAACATCACGCCAAACACAGTGCGCGGCCACCACGAAAGCCGCCGGCTGCGGCCCTGCGCTCAGCAGATTTTGCCGATCCCGGCCAGCCCCACACAGACAAAACTGTACAGGGACAGGAGGAACATGGCCGCGCACAGCAGGGGCGCCACGCTCCTGAACAGATAGGCGCGGGCATGCAGGCACAAAACGCCCAGCATACCGACAATGGGCAGCAGATAGCGGCCCTGGGGCTGAAAATCCACTGTCCAGGCATGGTAAAAATCCACCGCCATCAGGGCGCAGGCACAGATCAGGCCAAGACAGGCCAGCGTTATGCCCGGCCAGCCGCCGTGCACCAGGACCGAGACCGCCGCTGCCGCCAGGAGCAGCAGGCCCGCATACATCACCAGCCGGTAGTAGGATGGCGCGGCACTGACCGAGGTTTCACCGTACAGACCAAAGGCACTGTGAAAAGACTTGGCGCCCCAGCCGTCGATCCACATCAAACGCGCGGCGCTCGTGCCCCGCTCCCGCATCTGCAGGTGCCCGTGCCGCTGTTCAAGAGGGGTCCCCGGATTCCACAGCTCCCCGGCATAGTGATAGCGGGCCTGCAGCAATCTGGCCTCCTTGTCAAAGCCATTGATGTACTCGTCTGTGCCGCGCACGGCGGCGAAGACGCTCAGGCCAATCAGGAGCACCAGGGCCATACGGCGCAGCGTGCCGCGCTGGCAGGGCGTGTAGCCCCACAGCAGGCGCCAAAGCACGTAGCCGCCCAAAAAAAGAACAAAAAAGTAAAAATTCTTCTTGATCAGGAGCAACAGCGCGAACAGGAGCCCCAGCCAGACATAGGAAAGAGGACTGGCTTTGGTTCCGTCCGCGCCCCCTGCCAGTAGCCGGTTCCAGGCCGATTCCGGACTGGCCAGCTGCCAGGCTGCCAGCATCATGACAAGGCAGGCAAAGGCCTCCGAATTGACATAGCTGAAGATGTACCAGATCTGCGGCGACAGCAGCATCGGCAGCATGAGCAGACGAAAATCGCGACAGGCCACGGCCAGCAGCAACAACAGCCCCCAGAAGGCCACATTGCAATAGCGCTCCACCATGTAGGAGGGCAGCGCCAGCGCATGGAAGAGGCGGGCGCATTTGCCCAGCAACAGATAGGCTATTTCCCCGGAGTGCAGGCGGGACACGCCGTACACGCTGTAGGTGTTGCGGATGTCTGGGGCGCCGACCGGCGGCGGCAGCACATGCTGCTGGAAATAATCGGCCGCACGCACATGCACCCCCTCGTCGGGGTGGACGCCAACGCGGCTGAGGGTGGCCATGCAGGCAATGAGCACAAAAACCATGGCCAGACAGACAACAATGAGCGTGTCGCCCCGCTCAAAGCAGCGTTCCAGCACCAGACCGGCCAGCAGGACGCCCACAAACACCAGGGCCAGGGGCAGCAAGGCCCCGGCCCGGGAATGGCCCCTCGTCCGGAGGGCGGACGGCAAATCGAAAAAGAGCTGGGGATCCCTGCCGGAGGGCACCACCGTCAGCCCATCATCAGCCAGATAGAGGGCCTCGATGTCCTGCTCCCCCGAAACGAGACGGGAAAGGCCCTCGCGGCCGGCCAGATGAATGGGGGCATAGCCGTCCTGCGTCAGGGTGATGGAACGGATGCTCACCCGGCTGCGTTCCTCTTCGCTGGGATCGATGCGCAGAAGCGCCACCTTGGACAGATCGGTCAGCTTGAATCTGTACAAGTGCTTTTCAGGCCTGAGAAGCAGCCGCCGGGAATGACGCTCGCTCCAGACGCTTTCCGGATCCTGACCAAGCCAGTAGATTTTGAAACAGGCCGGCGCCTCGACCTGCACATTGAGCTCGACGCTCGCCTGGCGCTCCGCCAGCACATGGTAGAGAACGGCGCAGCCCAGGGCGAAGAGCGCCAGCCACAAAAGATGCAGCTTGCGACCCGCCCGTGGCTGCATCACGCCTCCCTCCCGGCGGCAGGCTGCCCTTTCTTCCGCAGGCGGGCATACAGACGGGTCAGAGCCGCCTCATGGGGAATCAGCAGGGCAAAGAGCGGCCTGCCGTAGTGCAGCAGGGTCAGCACCGCCAACTGCCGGCACCGGGTGAAGCCGGCGAAGGAGCCCAGCGGCAGCAGACGATTCAAGGCGTAACAGCGGAAAATTCTGAAGATCTCCCGCTCCTCCATGTCAAAACCCCTGGTGCTTATCGGTCGCTCCCGCATCATCATTCCTCCCGCAGTCGGTGGCGGATGCCCTGCACAAAATACTTCAGGCGCAGGAAGGGCCTGCAATACAGGGCGGCCGCACTCCGGTCCCACAGTTGCAGGTCAGCCCTCGTATGCCTTTTGACGGGCTGGTGCTGCCCGTAAAAATCGTCCAGATGGTGGCGGTTTCTGATCGCCACCACTTCCCGGGTTTTGGGGAAGGCCAGCCGGCTGACCATGAGGTAGTTGAGCCAGGGCTTGAGATCTTTCAGCGTCCAGCCCAGTACGGCCGCGGCCGGGGCATAGCGCCGCACACCATCCAGGATGCCTTCCTGCAGGGGCGCGTAGTAGGCGTCCTGCTCCTGCTCCGCCCGCCCGGTTTTGTCCTCGGTCGTACGGAAGAGGAGTTCGTAGCCGGCCCCCTTCAGGGCATAGGCGTTCAGGGTGGGAGAGGGCGCGCGGCAGGCCTCTTCAAAGAGATCCCGGGCGTAGAGGATGCTGGACCCGGCCAGATCGAAGCGGTCGCGGTCATAGAGCAGCCCCCGCAGGCTGTTCTTCGCTTCCTCGGGGAAAACAATGCCCCGGGTCGCGGCCAGCACATAACCCCGGCAGGCGGGCACGTCGGGACGATGCTTCACCGCGTCAAAGAGAAAACGCTGGATGGTGCCCATCCAGCCGATGTCGACCAGCGCCACGGAGGACTCCGCAAAAAAGCCCTCAGCCTCCAGGTAGCGCTGCAGGGCCAGATTGCTGTCTGCGGTCTGCCGCTTCACCTCCTCCTGAAAGAGGGGATCGCGGAAGAGCAGGTTGAAGCGCCTGCGGTTTTCCAGGGCATAGCCCTTGTGCTTGTCGGAAAGCACCGTGTCTTCGGCCAGACCCTGGCGGGCCAGATGGGGCGCGAAGGGCGCGGGATCCAGCGCAAAGACCCGGCAAAGGTCGCGGAAATCCCGGTTGCCGGCAGGCAGAAACACGATGTCCGCGCTGCTCTGCACCATGCCCTGATGGGCACAACTGGCCCCGGCAAGCGCCATGCGGCTGACGTAGAGATAGGATGCCCTGGGCAGAGCCACTGCCGGATGCAGCACCGGCGCGAGCAGATGCCAGATCTTTTCCAGAAGCCAGCCTTCCCGGGAAAAAAAGTAGAGCCTGCCGATGCCGCTCTTCAGGCACTCCTCCAGCACGCCCTGCACAAAGGCCGCCAGCAGCGGGGCTAGGACCAGAAAGCCGTAGCGGTACAGAAAGGGCCTGGGCACATTTTCCGCCTCCAGGGGCAGGCACAGTTGCTGCAGATCGCGGCCGCGCCAGAAGGGCTGCCCCAGCGAGTATTTGTAATAGCGCTTTTCCAGCGACTTGCGCTGCTTCTCCCCCGCATCCCTGAGCACCAGGGCCCGCAGGCCAAATTCCGCCGGCTTGAGCCCGTCGGAGTGGGGATTGTCGCCAATATGCAGCCAGGCGGCGCGATCAAGGCCGTATTGCTCCTGCACGAGCTGGAAGGCCTTGCCGGAAGCCTTGGCCAGAAAGCTGTCCGCAGAGGAGATGACGCTGTCCACGGCGTCCAGGAAGCCCGCCCCTTCGATCAGCCGCCGCAGGTGCTCTGCCGGCAGATAGACGTCGGAGAGCACCAGAATTTTCCTGCCCGCCGCATGCATCCGCCGCAGCCACTCCACCAGTCCGGCCCGGGGCACCAGCATGGCGGCCTCCATGTCCAGCTCGTATCCGGTCACTTCGGCAAGCAGGGCCGTGACGTCCTGGCCCGGAAAGAGCTGCCGCAGGAGCTGCGTCATGAAATCCGGGTAACGGGCCTCCTGATCGGCGAAGCGGCGGCCGGTGGCCTCGCGCTGCTCCCGCTCCGCCCTGTCGCGCAGATCCTGCACCTCTTCCCAACTGACCACCCGGCCCAGGGCGGCCAGCTTTTCCGCAATGAAGCGGGCCGTCGCCGGTTTGACCAGATCCGGGTCATGGGTCCGGCGAATGAGCAGGGTGTCGAAAAGGTCGAAGGAAATGGCCGTGCAGGTCCGGGCGGCCTCCTCGGCTGCGGCCAGCAGTTCCCCTATGCTGTAACAGGTTTTCCAGCTCATGGACTTTTCAGCAGGCAATCGGCATGACAAGAAAGTATGGGCAGAGATCGCATTCAGCGCCGCAGTTTCTCCCGCAGGCGGCGGCCGCAGCTTTTCAGCAGATTGCCGGCCTGCACGCGGATGCCCGGCAGGGGCGCGCCATCCCGGCGCAGGCGTTCCTGCAGCAGTTCCCGCTCCAGTTCCACCAGACGGCCCGTGCCGGCATCGACCAGGGGCTGCAGTTCTTCCGGCATCCGGGCCAGAAGATACTTGCGGATCACGGCCTGATCCTGCTCGCGGCCGCTTATGGCCGCCTCGCTGATGGTGTTGCTCTGGTGAATGCGGTAGCAGAGCAGCGGCGCGTCGTGCAAAAAGCGCACCTGACCGGGCAGGGCCAGAAGAGCGCGGAACATATAGTCATAATCGTGCAGATAGCGCAACGGACAAAACTGTCCCACCCGCTGCACCGCGGCCCGGGTCAGAAACAGGTTCGAGGTGGTGACCAGGACATTGCGCTGCAGGAAGGTGGTGTAGAGATCGCCGCAGTCGGTAAAGCGGCGCAGACCATCCTCATACCAGCGGTTCCACCACAGTTCGGGATCTGTCAGCTCTCTGCCGTCGTCATCGATGAGCCGCACTCTGGTAAAGAGGCACTGGGCGCCGCTCTCCTCCTGTGCGGCCAGCAGGCATTCGAGGCGCGTCCGGGCAAAGATGTCGTCGGAGTTGAGAATGGCGACAAACTCGCCCCGGGCCAGGGCCAGACCATTGTTGAGGGCATTGTAGGCATCCTGGTTTTCCTCATACACGTAGCGCAGCCGCGGATCGGCATAGCTCTTGATGACCCTGGCCGTCGCGTCGGTGGAGCCATCGTCGACAACGATCAGTTCGATATTGGCATGGCTCTGCTGCAACACGCTTTCTATGGCCGGGCCGACAAAGCGCTCGTGATTGTAGGCCGGGATGATGACGGAAACCAGGGAGCTCTTCACGGTTGGCTGCACCTCGGGGGCAAATCGGCTGCCCTGCCTAGCGGCGGACAAAGGGCCGTTCAATATAGGTATAAGTCAGGGCCGCAACGATATAGGTCAGGATGCCCACAACGGTGAACTTGGCATATCCCGACAGCGCCATATGGTTGAACAGGCTGGCGTTCGCCGCCTTCACCGCCTGCAGGATCAGGGGATGCAGCAGATAGAAGCTGAAGCTGACCACGCCCAGGGCCCTGAGCGGCAGACAGCCCACCACCGCGGAAAAACGCGAGTTGCCGGCAAAAACCGCGAGCAGAATGAGCAGGCCCGACAGCAGGCTGAAGGCGCCCGGATACAGCCTGGGGTTGAAGCCCCAGGGCGCCAGCAGATCATTTGCCGACAGGGCCAGCAGGGCGACATACAACAGCAGGCCTGCTGCGGAAAAACGCCTCCATGGGGCCCGCCCGCCCTTCTCCTGCTCCAGACGCTCTGCCAGCAGACTGCTCAGATAGGCAAAGGCGGAGCCGCAGAAAAAGGCGCCCAGTTTGGGCGGCAGACTCGAATTTTCGCCGTACAGGGAGATCACATGCACGGTCAGGTAGCGAAAGGCGATAAAGCTCAGTTCCAGCAGAAACAGGGCTGCCAGTGCTTTGGGTCCGGCAAAACGGCAGGTCACAACAAGCAGCGCCAGAAAAAGACTCCAGAAGACGTAGTCGAACATGGAGGCAGAGCCAGGACGCGCTCCGGGCAGGCAGCAGGCAAAGGCCATCATGCCCAGGAGCGGCAGCAGGGCCCAGGTCTTTTGGCGGGCGAAACAGGCCAGACCAATGACCAGCATGGCAAAGGGCAGCCAGAAATAGAAAAACAACTCCTGGGGCACGGTCCACAAAACCCCGTCGGCCTGCACCAGATAGTAGTGACGGAAGGCCTCCACCACCCGGCCGCGGAAGAGAAACAGCACGGTGACGACCACATAGAACATGGGCAGCACCCGGCGCAGACGGCGGGCTATGTAGTTGCTCATGTAGTCAAAGGACAGCGCGCGCTTTGGCTCCTGCACAAAGGGCAGGGTCAGCAGAAAGCCGCTCAGGGTGAAAAACCAGAGAATGCCCAGCCAGCCGGTGCCCTTGAAGACGCCGGTGTGCTCGCCGAGCACGGTGAGGGCGGCCAGCCCCCGCATGCCGTCCAGGGCGCCGTAGTTGGTGCCGCTCGAGGAGACTTTGCCGGCAATGTCGCGGAAGGCCGGAAAGTCCCGAAAATGAAATCTGGTCAGCAGCAGATAGAAGATGAAGCTGTGCGCGAGCGGCAAAATCCAGCCGATAAAAAAGTTGCGGGTCTGCAGCGGCGGGAGGAGCGTGAGAAAGGGATCGGAACCCTGGGTGGCCAGGACCAGCGCATCGCCCTCCAGCCTGACGCTGGCGATGTCCGCATTGGGCCGGAAGGCCCTCTGGATGGCCGGCGCGTCAAAGGTGACGGGCCCGCCGAAATGGCTGAGAAAGGTGAGGCTGTAGAGCCGGACCGTGCCGGCATGCTGGCCCAGATCGAGCCGGACCTGCCGGGCCAGATGGTCGTACATCGGCAATTTGAGCGTGACCCGCCGACCGGCCCCGTAGTCCAGGCCGCCCACCAGCTCGTAGTCCTGCAGCCGGGCATGCGGCGAGGCAAACAGCTCCAGCCGGTCTTCGTGGTCCAGCTCCGCATCCACGATCATCTGCGAAAAGCTGGATAAAACGAGGGCATGGGTCAGCAGCTTGAAGACTGCAAAGCAGCACAGAAGCGCGGCAAAAACGGACACGGATTTAAGGCGCTGGGACATGGGCTTAGGGCTGTTAAGAAAATCGGTTCGGTACGCTGTTTACAATCAGAGCCAAAGACGCGGGCAGCAGGCCGCCTCCTGTTACATGTCCACCAAAAGGATCTCCCCGCTGCTCATGCCGTCCTGCCGGCGATAGCGAGAAAGCTCACGCCGCAGCTCTTCCAGCAGCATGCGTTCTTCCTGCTCATCCGGCCCCAGCTCTTCCATGAGATCCAGAATATCCAGTTCGAGTGAATGCGCGGAATAGCCCTCCATGACCACCAGCAGAAAGCGCGCCGCTGCGATTTCCACCAGCCTGAGCCCAGGCAACCTCTGCAAACAGGGACAGGGACCAATGATGATCAAACCGCAGCCATCAAAGGCCCGCACGGTTTCCACCCGCCTGCCCTGCCCTCCTGAGAGACCGGCCGCCATGTCCACACATTTCACGATGGCCCTGGCCCTGTCCTGGTCAATGGCCTGCAGCGCTTCAAGGGTGCGAAGCGGCAGGGTGACCGTGACCGGCGTGCTGGCCTCCTCAAATTTGGGCGGTCTGCCGACTGGCTGTTTTCGCACTTTCTTCGAGCCCATGCTCAACTCTATTTCTACGTTAAAATTTCAGGGACTATACCCTTTTTACATTAAAAGTCAAAGAATTCCTTGCACCCCCAGGGCGTTCCAAAAAAGGCCCACCTCCGCCTGCCGAGGCAGGAGAGCCCGGTTCCGGGCACGGCGGCCGCCATGGCAGGGCCAGGCGTCTGGACAAAAAAAACCCGGAAAGCTGGCGAGTCCGCTGCCTTCCGGGTGACAAACAGCAAAACGCAGGCCAGGGCCCGGCTTCCCGCTTACAGGTATCCTTCCGCCCGGTACCACTCGCCGGTGCGCCGCAGACCCTCGTCCAGGGAAATGGTCGGCTTGTAGCCCAGTTCCCGCTTGGCCTTGGAAATATCGAAGGCGCGGTTCTGGCGGTACCAGTCCACCCGGCGGGGGAAAATGGGCGGGGTGATTTTGAAGGGCTTGCAGAGGGTCTCGCAGATATGGCCAGCCAGAACCACGGGCCACACCGGAAAATGCGGGACCTTCACATCCACGCCCAGGGCCCGGCCGGTGCGGCGCACCAGATCCTCTATGCCCACATACTCCTCGTCCGCAATCAGATAGGTCTGGCCATCGCCCCTGCCCGGCTCCATCACCAGGATAAAGGCGTCGATCAGGCTGTCGATGTAGAGCGGATGGTACAGGGTCTTGCCATCGCCGAACATGGGGAAAAAGCCCTTGCTGACCCGCTTGAAGATCATAAAGAAGCGCTCCGGGTCGCCGGGGCCGTAAATGGCGGCCGGCCGGATGATCACGGCGGGCAGGCCGTTTTTATGGTACTGCATGACCAGAGGCTCGGCCTCGTACTTGGTGCGCTGATAATAGTCGGCCGGCTGTATGGGGGCCTCCTCGTTCGCCGGCGGATGGTCGACATTGCCGTGCACCCCGCAGGTGGAGCAATAGATGAAGCGCTTCACCCCGGCCTGCACGGATTCTTCCAGCATGATCCGGGTGCCGCCGACGTTGACCTCGTCATAGTGGCTGTTGGGCACGTTCAGTTCCCGGAAGGCTGCGGCCAGATGCTGCACCACATCGACGCCCGCCATGCAGCGGCGCACCACTTCCCGGTCGGTGACGGAGCCAATGACCACCTGGGCGCCCCACTGCCGGAGTTCCTCGGTTTTCAGCCCCTCGTGATAGTCCAGCGCCACCACCTCGTGGCCCAGATCCAAAAGCCGCCGCACCAGCGCCTTGCCGGTGAAACCTGTCCCGCCTGTTACCAGAACCTTCATGCTTGCCTCAAAATTTCAGTTGAAAAAACGATCATGCCAGATGGCCACGTTGAGCAGCGCCCACAGCGTATGATTGTGGTTCTGCCGCATGGCCGTGTGTTCCTCGATCAGGGTGTCAATGGCGTCCATGTGCATGTACTCCCGCAAGATCGCGGAGCTGTGCAGACGCTCGATCATATAGTCCCTGAGCTGCCCCCGCAGCAGGTGCTTGACCGGCAGACTGTAGCCCTGCTTGCCGCGATGGACGATTTTGTCCGGCAGCAGGCCTTCCAGCGCGGCCCGGAAAATGTACTTGGTGGTCATCCTGTGGAGCTTCCAGTCGCCGGGCAGGCTGGCCAGAAAGGACACCAGCACATGGTCCAGAAGCGGCACCCGGATCTCCAGGGAGGAGGCCATGGACATGCGGTCCACCTTCATGAGCACGCTGTCGGTCATCATGAAGCGCAGATCCAGATAGATTTCCCGGTTCACCGCATCGGCGGCCCCGGCCTTCCGCGCATATTCGCGCAGCTGCCAGAAGGGGTCGCCATTGATCGCCGTCCTGAAACTGTCCTGGAAGAGCCGACTTTCCAGATGCTTATTCAGAAAATACTGCCAGCGCAGATGCCCGCCGTCCTCCGGCAGCAGCGCGCCCTCGACAAAGCGCTTCAGCATGTTGATCGCGCCCTTTTTCTGGGGCTGATCCGGCAGGCGCTCCACCAGAGGGCCCACGAGACGATGACGGAGCGCAGCGGGCAGCAGGGAAAAGCAGCGATTCAGGCGGCTGGCCTTGAAGCGGTCGTAACCGGCGAAACTCTCGTCCGCGCCTTCGCCGGAAAGGCAGACCGTCACCTGCTCCCGGGCCTGCCTGCAGAGCAGGTACAGGGGCACGGTGGACAGGTCGGTCATGGGCTCGTCCAGGTGGTAGAGCGTCTGCTCCACATAGTCGGCGTTGAGCGAGTCCAGATAGAGGACCTGGTGTTCGGTCCCGAATTCCCTGGCCACAATGGCCGCATAGTCCAGTTCCGAAAAGGTGGCGTCCCTGTAGCCGATGGTGAAGGTCTTGAGCGGGCCGCCGATGTGCCGCCGCATCAGTGCGACAATGCAACTGGAATCCAGTCCGCCGGAGAGAAAGACGCCCAGGGGCACATCGGCAACCAGATGGCTTTTGACCGCAAAGTCAAGCTGTTCCCGCAGCCGCTCGACGCTCTCCTGAAAGGATGGATGCTTGCCGGGGGCAAAAGAAAGATCCCAGTACTGTCTGATCGCGAGCTGGCCATGCTCAAAGAGCGCCAGATGGCCGGCGGGCAGCTTGCGGATGCCGGCAAACATGGTCTGGGGCGCGGGCACGAACTCGAAGCCCAGATAGTCGTAGAGCGCCTGGGCGTTCACCCGCCGCTCCAGGCCCCGATATTCGAGCATGGCCTTTATTTCCGAAGCGAAAATCAGAGCAGGCTCCCCATCCACCCTGCATTCGGCATAGTACAGCGGCTTGATGCCCATGCGGTCCCGCACCAGAAGCAGACGCCGCTTTGTGCTGTCATAGAGGGCAAAGGCGAACATGCCCCGCAGACGGTCCACAGCCTCGGGGCCGTATTCCTCGTAGGCATGGACAATGACTTCCGAATCGCTCTGACTGGTGAAGCGGTGCCCCTGCTGTTCCAGCTCCCGCCTGAGTTCCTGAAAGTTGTAGATCTCGCCATTGGCGACCAGCCAGACCGTCCGGTCCTCGTTGCAGATGGGCTGGCGGCCCTTCTCGCTCAGGTCGATGATGGACAGGCGCCGGTGGCCCAGCGAGATGCCCTCGGCGCAGTATTCCCCCTCCTGGTCCGGCCCCCGGTGCGCCAAACGCTCGGCCATCCGCTGCACCAGGGCGGCATCGTTCCAGGTCATTCCACAAATTCCACACATGCCCGCTCCACCTGCACACGCTTGTCTGTTGCCCCGGTCC